>NZ_FNHQ01000075.1 GCF_900103535.1 Megasphaera paucivorans
CAATTAGCAAAGACTGCTTAATCCCATTCGGAGGTTGATGGTTTTTGCGAACATTGCTTGACACTATCATTAGTTGTATGTTCAAATATTGTTTGTAATTCATTTCGGTTATGTACAAGAATTGATTTATATTTTTGTGAAATCAATTTTTTTTTGACAAAAGAGTTAAGAATGCGGGTCGTAGTAATACGACTCATTCCTGTTACTTCTGCAATTTGTTCATGCGTCAAAATAACTCTATCTTCGTCTACTTTTGTATATGAATATAGTAAGCAGGCTAATTTTTCTTCATTTTTAATAAATTGTGCATAAAAGATCCAATTATGTAATAGTGTTATTTTCTTCATTAATACCGAGAGTAATTCGTTTATACCATTCTTTTCGCTTAGGCACATTTGAAGTAGCATTTTTGGCGTTATTTGATAAGTAATTAAATTTGTAATAGCACTACAACATACTATACGAGTAGGAGGCATAGCAAACACTTCTTCACCGTAGGTGGTATTTTCGTGGACATATATTAAATTATGTTCTTCACCATTTGGATAAATAAGAAATGCGCGAGCTTGTCCTTTTACCACGTAATAAATGAAGTCAGCAGGTTCATCTTTTACAAACACAATTTCTCCGGCAGAAAATCTTTTTAACGTACCATAATTTTTAAAAATTTGAGGAATAAATTCTAAATTGTTAGACAAAAAAATGTTATTACATGTCATGTTTTTACCTCCTAAAATTATGTGTATATCAATTAGTATCTGTATTAAAATTAAAAACTAAATAAATTATAAATACCATTTGTTATTTTAATAGATGGTATTTTTTTTGTACAATAATTATATCATACGATTGCTATTTTTGCATACATAATATGATTATTTCAAATGATACAATTGGAAATTGGATAGTACTATATACTTCTGTTAAGTTAAATACTTTTTGTTCGTATTAAAAAAATGTATTTTACATAATTTAATATTTTTATTAAATTATGTAACGATTAGTGCTCATGAATTAATAATTTTGCAGAGTGCTATGCGTGTTTTTCTTTATTCATTTATTAAAAAAGGAGCTGATAGTATGTATGACAAAGATTTATTAAAAGATGCGTATCGCAAAATGTCGCTCATCCGCGCTTACGAATCTAAGGTCGAAGA
>NZ_FNHQ01000074.1 GCF_900103535.1 Megasphaera paucivorans
GCCGGCTCGCCGCAGGCACAGCGGATCATGATTGCACGCCAGGGCAATTTGGAAATGAAGAAGGAATTAGCCAAGGCGATTGCTCATATTGATCAGTAAGTTTTATATTAGATGAAGATTTTCTCGAATCTTGTGCAACACTATAGTTGTTCTGTAATGCTGAAAACAAGCCAGTGACATAGTCGCTGGCTTGTTTTTGATTTAGAGAGTAAAATAACATATTTGTATTTGGCAAAATTATCTATTTTGATACCAGCAAAATTGGCGGATTAGTGTATAGTGCAAAAAATTGCTCTTATAAAAAAAGGAAAACAGTCAGGGAACTGTTTTCCTTTTTTATAAGAGCGTGATTATCTATGTTTTAGATGTAAAACCATGAATGAAAAATACTAAAATTATCGATAAATTATCAAATAAATGATAAAGAGATACATTATGTTTTTATATTGGAGGAGATAATGAGTAATGTTTGTATGTGTCTATTATATTTGTGCTGCATAAATTTTTATGGTAATTTATGCAATTATTGTGTTGAATTTCAGTACAGTAAAAAAATGAAAACATTTTACATACTAATTTACTTTTATTTATTTTGTACATTATTCTTCTCCTTTCTTCATGAGTTATTTATCCATATAAATAAATTATTTGCATGTGCGAAATGCATATAACTGCTTTATTAATGTCGAATAATCATGATATATAGTTATTTCTTGACATAATAAGTATCACAGGTAAAATAAAGGTATGATACTTCGTAAATACGATTCAATACGTATATACAAATGTATTATAACATATTTTTACATTATTTGTATATATAAAATGTCTAGAAGTATGCAATATTAATGGAATAAAGTAATTTATGGATTAAGTTTATTATTTTTAAATAAAAAGGGGGCAAAAAATTTTTTAATAGATATACATTGATTTATTGTATAGTAAAAATGATACGGTATGATTCAGAGGAGGTTTATTGTATGAGTGAAAATGTAGTAGCCCAATTATGTCAAGATGTAAAAATCCCTAAGATGGTAAAAGTAAGGCAGCATTTTGATCCTTCGTATATTGCCCCGGAGGATATTCCTGGAGTGGTACGGGAGGAGCTAGAGCGAGATTGTATCTGTTCGCAAATAAAACCAGGTATGTCTATCGCCATAACATGCGGCAGCCGTGGGGTCGCGAATATAGCGATTGTCATCAAGGCAGTGGCAGAATACGTAAAAGAAAAGGGCGGATCTCCGTTTGTGTTCCCGGCTATGGGCAG
>NZ_FNHQ01000072.1 GCF_900103535.1 Megasphaera paucivorans
GGGTTTGTCAAGTTAAGTGTGTAAGTTTTTTTAGGTATCATAAAAGAAGATGCGTTACCAGTGATTGCTGGCTTTAAAATTTCTCGTATTTCAGGATACGAGCTTGCAGCTTATCATCCATAGCCAACTGGTTTCTGACCATCGCCCAGTTCTGGATATGATGCCCTTCCCACTTGGCATAGAGTTCCTTTACCCTGAGATAGAGAACCTTGAAGACAGATTCCTCGCTGGAGAACGAGCCCTTCTTGGTGACTTTTCGGAAGCTGGAATTCACGCTCTCTATCGCATTGGTGGTATACATCACCTTCCTTACGGCACTGCCATAGTTGAATAGTTGCTGGACATGCTGCCAGTTCCGCTTCCATGTTTCTACCGCACCGGGGTACTGGCTCCAGGCCTGCTTGAACCGCTCGAATTCGGCCTCAGCACTCTTCAGGTTCACGGCTCCATAGACCTTCCTGAGCTGGGTCGTGTAGGCCTTGTAATCCTTGGATGGGATGTACTTGATGGAGTTGCGGATCAGATGGACGATGCAGCGCTGCACGACCACCTGGGGGAAGATGGACTTTGCTCCCTCTTCCAAACCGGAGACACCATCCATGCAGATGAATCCGACATCTTCAACGCCACGGGCCTTCAGCTCATCGAATATCTGCATCCAGTTATGTTTGCCCTCCGTCTCGTTCATCCAAAGGCCCAGGACATCCTTCGAGCCATTGATGTCATAGCCGAGGATGACGTAGACAGCGTGGTTCTTGGTCTCATAATCCTTGCGTACAGAGACGTACAGGCAGTCTACGAACAAGAAGGGGTAGAAGGGGTTCAGAGGACGTGTCTGCCAATGCTGGACTTCGTCCATCACTCGGTCTGTGATGTTCGAGATGCTCTCTGCGGACAGCTCGAATCCATAGATGTCATCAATCGTCTTGGCAATATCCCGCTGGCTCATGCCGCGTGCATACATGGCCAGTACCTTGCTCTCGATCCCTGTGACATCCTTGGTGCGTTTGGGGACTACCTGGGGCTCGAAGGTAGATTCGCGGTCCCGTGGGACGCGGATGGGGACCTCGCCGACCGAAGTCTGGATGGTTTTCTCCGTATAGCCATTCCGACGGTTGGAGGTTTCCTTCTTGCTATGATCATTGGAGCTATACCCGAGATGGTTATCTATCTCGCCCTGCAGCATAGCTTCGAAGATAGGACCGAACACGTCCTTCAGCGCTATCTGCATGTCTTCCTGCGTCTTCGGCTGGTATTGTTCCATGATGAGCTTGGCGATTGCCTGGCCTTTCTCACTCGGGTTTCTACGTTTCTTCATCAGTGCTGTACTCAATTCCTTTCAACCTGCTTTCTGATAGTGTACCGCACCTCGACAAAAAAATGAAGTGCGTAAGTTAGTAAATTGGTTACCGGTAACTTACACACTTCATTTTACACTCCC
>NZ_FNHQ01000071.1 GCF_900103535.1 Megasphaera paucivorans
CGGGCAATAATTTTACGATTGTCTAGTTTCATAGGAACCAAGGAATCCACCGGTACCCGTAAATCTCCATTCAATAATGGAGTAAAAGCATAATCCCAAGTCATAAGATGATCTTCTTGATCGGCTTTAACAACATAATCTACTAATACACCTGGAACTTTTACCATTTTAGGATCCAGTGTTCCGCGAGAAGCAACTTGTTTAACTTGAGCAATAACAATTCCACCGCAAGCCCTTGCCGCTTCAGCAATAGATAATATTTCACCGCTGCCTATTTCTTGTTCAGTTGTAATATTTCCGTCTTGATCTACTGTTGTACCTCTTATGATCGCCACATCAATTTTTACAGCTTTGTACCATAACCATTCTTCTCCGTTTAATTCAATAACTTCCACCAAATTTTCCGTTGTTTTTTTATTCAGCTTTCTGCCTTCCAATCGAGGATCCACAAATGTACCAAGACCAATCTTTGTAATAATTCCGGGTCTGCGGCCCGCTATGGATCTAAACAATTGTGATAACGTTCCCTGCGGAAAATTATACGCTTCAATTTTATTATTCATTGCCAAAGCTCCAATGCGGGGGCTTAGATTAAAATGCCCCCCGATAACACGTTTCAGCAATCCTTCCTCTCCTAGGTGATTTAATCCGCGATCTTTACCATCACCTTGTCCTGCTGCAAATATAGATGTAAGATTTTTAGGACTCCCGGTTTCTAAAAAAGATTTTTTCATAGCTTTTAAAATCGCTTCCGGAACAAGTCCACCTACAAATCCGGAAGTTGCAATAGTCGCTCCGTCCGGAATATGTTTGACTGCTTCTAAGGCAGTTACAAATTTCGTCATAATAATGCCCTCCTATCTTTAATGTAAATCATTACATTTAATGAATACCTGTTACTGAATAAACCATAATAATAACAAAAACAGCAAAGGTTTTTAACAGTGTAATTGCAAATATATTTTTATATGAATCTCGATGTGTTAATCCACAAACAGCAAGCAGTGTAATAACTGCGCCATTATGAGGCAACGTATCTAACCCGCCGGAGGCCATGGAAGCCACGCGGTGAAGAATTTCCGGTCCCATGCCGATTTGCTGTGCCCATGCCATCCATTGCTTAGACATTAATTCAAGTGCAATAGCCATACCACCGGATGCAGATCCCGTAATACCTGCTAAAGTAGTAACACTAACCGCTTCCGATACTAAGGGAGTCCCACCTATCTGGATACTCATTAATGCATGTGCAACATGTTGAAAACCAGGAAGCTGTGAAATAACATTGCCATAACCAACTTCTGAAGCTGTATTCATAATAGCTAGCAAAGAACCAATAGCTCCCGCATTTAACACTTTTGTAAGTGCATGCACATTTCTAACTTCTTTGCGCCCTATAAGCAATGCTAAGAAAATGCCGACTACAAGAGCTATAATCAACGCCCATATACTGGCTACATTTTTTACATCCCCCACAACGAGAGGAACACCTTTCATTTCTTTAAAGGCATCTAGGATAGCCGGATTCCAAACGACAAACTGAGTAACCAAGAAATTAACAATAAGTACCG
>NZ_FNHQ01000069.1 GCF_900103535.1 Megasphaera paucivorans
TTTAGTGTCTTTGTTAGCACTTAACACTATACAGGAATGAGGTTCCTTTTCCTATGGGCCTCTTAGAGTTTACACATAAAATTTTATACTATCTAATTTGACTTGATACAGTTGTACAATTTATACTACTATCAGTATAAAACAGTATATAATATTTCTATTGGTTTATTTTTATTCAATTGGACAAAGGATTTCCCGGGGTGGAGGAGAAACGTATCTTGATTTTTTCTATAACAGCTTTTATAAAAAATGTATTTTCTTCGCTGCAATATAAAAATTTTCGGTATTTTTGGTTGGGACAATGTGTTTCTTTATGTGGAACATGGATGCAGCGGACGGCACAGGTATGGTTGGTATATACACTTACTAATTCGCCCTTTTTAGTGGGTTTGATTGGGGTGAGCCAGTTTACTCCCATGCTTGTGTTTGCATTATTTTCTGGGGCCATTGTGGAACGAATTGCAAAGAAGAAAGTATTGCTCATTACTCAGTTTTTATTTATGATGCAGGCAGTTTGCCTCACGGTGCTCATGTATACAGGGCATATTCATTATATATATGTTTTGATATTAAGTGCTTTTTTCGGTATGGTGCAGACGTTTGATATGCCGGCCAGACAGTCATTTTTTATTCAATTGGTGGGCAGTGATCACCTGATGAATGCGATATCTTTAAATTCAACAATTACAAATTTAGCTAAGATAATAGGTCCTGTATTATCGGGGCTTATTATGGTTCGGTACGGGGTTGGTGTTTGTTTTTTATTGAACAGTATTAGTTTTTTTGCTGTTTTACTTAGTTTGATTTGTATTAAAACAACGGCAGAAACAAATAATGGGATGAAAGAATTTCATCTTTTACAGGAAATGAAGGAAGGCATTATATATATTAAAGGAAATAAAAATTTAAAATTTAATGTCATTTTCATGGCGATTATTTGTACATTCGCCATGAATTTAGATGTAGTTGTCCCAGTATATGCCAATGAGGTGTTACAAGGAGGAAGCGGTGCATATACTTCGCTAATGAGTGCTATGGGAATAGGGGCAATGGTTGGTGCCATATTTATGTCGGCAAGAGCAGCAAAAGGTATAAAGAAAAATTTATTTATTATTAGCATTATGATTACCCTCTCAGCACAAGTGAGTATGCTGGCAGTTCATAATTATGAATTAGCCTTTATTTTGATTGCGGGTATTGGTTTTTCTAATTTAGTATTTATGAATATGGGGAATTCTATATTTCAACTTAATTCGGATGATATGCACCGAGGGAGAGTAATGAGTGTATATTCTTTTTTAAATCAAGGATCGACTCCAATCGGAAATTTTTATGCCGGTACACTTATGCAGCATATAGGAGGACGCTGGGGTTTTCCGGGATGCGGAATCATCGCAGTTTTCCTAGTGGGAGTCACTTGTCTTTTTAATAAAAAAGAATTAAGTCTGTGGTTACGTAATTAAAAGTAGGCACTGAGCAGTTACAATAATACTAGTAATATATATCTTATTTGCTGTTTTAAGATCGCAATGGATTTTGCATAATAAAACACAACTTGTACGTATATGCGATACCTGACTATGTCATATGCATAGTTTCTTTGTGTATGATTCCAATGAGTCGAATGATAGTATAAAATTTTATGTGTAAACTCTAAGAGGCCCATAGGAAAAGGAACCTCATTCCTGTATAGTGTTAAGTGCTAACAAAGACACTAA
>NZ_FNHQ01000068.1 GCF_900103535.1 Megasphaera paucivorans
AGCAATAATGTCTTCTGGTTCGATTTTAACCAATCGTTCTAATGGCGGCGTATACGGAATGGGAACAAACGGAGCACCTAAACGAACGATCGGAGCATCCAGATAATCCAACATCTCTTCTGCCGTACGGGCCGCTACTTCAGCACCAACACCTCCTTGTTTAACCGCTTCATGGACAACCATGAGTTTTTTGGTTTTCTTCAAGGATTCATAGACTGTATCCATATCCAGCGGTGAAATGGTCCTAAGATCGATACATTCGACATTAATGCCTTCTTTAGCCAGCTGCTGTGCAGCAGTAAGAACATTGGTCATATAGAAGGAATACGAGACAATCGTCATATCGCTTCCTTCTTTAGCCACATTGGCTTTTCCAATAGGTGTCAAATATTCACCTTCCGGGACTTCCCCCTTCATGGAAAATAATTTCTTATGTTCAAAATAAAGTATGGGATCATCTGAACGAATGGCTGATTTTAACAATCCTTTTGCATCTGCCGGATTGGAAGGTATAACTACCTTAATTCCGGGAATATGCATAAACCAAGCTTCAACACACTGTGAATGCTGTGCCGCACCGCCGCGGGTCATGCCATCAGGGGCCCGTAATACCAATGGTACCTTGCATTGTCCGCCGAACATATAGCGGGCTTTAGCCATTTGGTTGAAGATTTCATCCATTGGTACACCAATAAAATCTGCAAAGTGCATATCAACTACAGGACGCATTCCTGCTAATGCCGCACCTACGCCGCCACCAATAATAGCCGTTTCTGAAATCGGCGTATCACGAACCCGTTCTTCTCCAAATTCTTGCGCCAGTCCTTTAAACTGGCCAAAAATACCGCCTTGTTTGGCAATATCTTCGCCCATGAGGAAAACGCGATCATCACGTTTCATTTCTTCCTGCATGGCTTCTTGTGTTGCAACCGAAAATGTTATACGTCTCATTATATATTTTCCTCCCTCTTTGTTAATCGCAATAGTAGTCTTCCATTAAAGCAGATGTATCCAGATACGGAGCTGCTTGCGCTTCTGCTACTGCTTCCGTAATCAACTCTGCATTTTCTTTATCCATGGCATCCATATCTTTCTTTGCCAATAATTTTTTAGCAATTGCAGTTTTACGGAAATTCTGAATCGGATCATCCGCTTCAAAACGTTTCATAGTTTCTTCATGAGAACGATATAACTCCGGATCCCCTACAAAATGTCCCTTTACCCGGAAGGTATGATTTTCGAGAAGATAGGGACCTTGTCCGCTCCGTATATATTCAATGGCTTCTTTAGCTGCCGGATATACTTCGAAGAAATCATTCCCATTAACCGTTTTCCCCGGCATATTATAGCCAACAGCCCGTTTAGCAATCTGGTCAACCGAAGTAGTTCTCTTATAATAGGTTGTAGAAGCCCATTCGTTCATTTCACATACAAAAAGCACAGGAAGTTTCCAAGCAGATGCCATATTGCACGCTTCATGGAACGTACCGCGATTAGAAGCACCATCACCAAAAAAAGCTACCGCTATTTCACCGGAACCGCGCAGCTTTGCAGCAAGCCCTGCGCCCATGGCCAAATTATATCCGGCACCGACAACCCCGTTCGCACCCAGCATCCCGATAGAAAAATCAGCAATATGCATAGATCCGCCTTTTCCTTTACAATATCCCGTGGATTTGCCATACAATTCAGCCATCATTTTTTTTACGTCTGCGCCCTTGGCAATACAATGGCCATGACCGCGATGGTTACTTTCGATATAATCTTTATCGGTTAAATTTTCACATACACCGACACCACTGGCTTCTTCACCAATATACAAGTGTGTAAA
>NZ_FNHQ01000066.1 GCF_900103535.1 Megasphaera paucivorans
AGCTGTTTTTGGAAATTCGATTCATTGGCCGCCTAAAAAGAAATAAACCGTGACAGAAAGAACGCCTTACAACTTCATTATTGCAGCTGTAAGGCACTCTTTTGACTTTTATAAACAGTATACGCACTCTATAACATGCTCTTTTTATAAAGGTATGATTATTTGTGTCAAAAATATATTATTTTCAATTTTAAACCGTAAGCTTCCTCCATATTTTTCAACAATACATCGCACACTTCTGGTTCCTATGCCTCCTTCTTCCTTCGAAGACTGAGGCATATCGTTTTCAAAAATAACCGGTACAGTGGCTGTGTTGGAAATTTGGATGAACAATTTTTCATCTTTCACTTCCGCTATAACTTTAATAAAACAGTTTCGTATAAAGGAACGCTGACAACTCTCCATAGCGTTTTCCAAAACATTGGCAAGTAACGCTCCCGTTTCTGCCGCTGTCAACGGTATATTCTCCGGTATATCGGTATTAACTTCATAACTGACACCTAATTCTTGTATCCGAGAAGCATATAAAAAAAACACTGCATTAGCTGCCTGATTACGACAATATCGTTTTATATTATTGCAAACAATTATTTTTTCACAATCCTGAAGATACTGTTTTGCTTCTTCAATATATCCTTCTGCCAAATATTGTACCAACAGCGCATTATGATGGTGTAAGTCATGCCTGATTTGCCGGGCCTGTTCCACAAAACTGTTATAGTTTGCCAGTTGTAATTCAAAAGCTTTGGCCTGTTGTTCTATAAGAAACTTTTCTGTCTTCAAAAAACAAAAACCAACAATGGTTTTCATAGCCCAAAAAATAGAACAATATACTACTATCGTTAAGCTCACCAATAATAAAAGCGGGATACAATCCGCCGCCATATCTTGAACCATGTCTTTTGTATGCAAAAAATAATAAATATAATTGCAGCAAATAGCTACTACCACAAAAGAAAATCGCGCCCAATAGTTTTCTAACTGCATACACTGCGGTTTTAGGTAATATTGAATCAGTCCAATTGTCACACCCAGCAAAAAAATACGTCCAAAGATAGTAGTAATATATGGATACGGCAAAAAATGGGACCACAAAAAACTAATAATCAAGACACAGCCATGGAGATTAATCACTGTAATGTAGCAAAAAATCCATTGGAGCCAGTTATCTTTAAAAAAAAGCTTTAACACAATAAATTCAATAAAATAAAGAATAATTAAGATTTTTGTTAAATTTGTAAAATCAGCCGTTTGATAAAACAAAAAATCTATGACGCTTACTATGGCAACAAGCAACATCACAATGAACACATTAATTTTTCGGCTGTATTTTGGCTGTGCCAATGTAAAAAGCAACACATATAATAAAAAAGCTGTAGGCAGTCCACGTATAAAGTTCAAAAGGATAAAGGTATTCATTATCGGTGTCTCCGCAACATTCTATGTATCACTAGCAAAACCAAAATCAAAATAGGCATCCCGTATGCTCCGGAAGTTATTCCGGGAAATAGGAATCTTTACTCCGGAGAGAAGCACAATTCCATCTTGTTGTACAATCCGGATCGCTTTCATATTAACCAAATACCCTTTACAAGGCTGAACAAACTGACCCGGTGCCAACGGTTGCAAAGACTCTAAAAAAAAGGACAACGATTGCCTTGCCAAAAGTTTTTTTCCCCGTTTCAAATACAAATTTTGCTCATGCGCATAATTTTCAATATAATCTATTTCTTCGATATCTATTTTTGTAACAACACCGCCGCCCAATTTAACAGAAATCTGTTTTTCTTTTCTTTTCATTTCACAAAACGCTCTATCCATGGCTTCATTAAAATCTGTTTCTTGAAATGGTTTTATCAAATAATGAACCGCTTGAACAGAAAATGCTTCAATAGCATAGTCTCTGCTGCTTGTCAAAAAAATTATTTTTGCCTGCGAATACATTTTTCCAATAACTTCCGCCACTTCTATTCCCGAAATTCCTGGCATCAAAATATCAAGCAATATAATATCAAAATAGCGTTTATTTAATTCCTCCAGCAAATCAAAACCATTATCGTATACACGAACACCTGCCTGCCGCCCTTTTTCTTGTAAATACTGCTGCAAACAGCGCACAACCATATCTTTATCTTTCGACTCGTTATCACAAACAGCAATCTGCACACTATCCATCTATATTCTCCTCATATAAAGTGAATGTAATGTGAATATAGTTTATAGTGTACATCGTATAACAAAATCATACAACCATTGATAGTGTCAAGATAAATGTGTAAACGTTCCTGCAAGCATTTTAGGCTGTTCTTACCGATTAGGATTATCAAACATATTCACTAAATCACTT
>NZ_FNHQ01000063.1 GCF_900103535.1 Megasphaera paucivorans
TGATGGATATTCATCGGGCTGTTGGCGAACTGGCACGGGCCGCCCGTGACAATACGCTGTCACCGGATGATCTGACAGGCGGTACCTGTACCATCAGCAATCTGGGCATGTACGGCTGCGATCATTTTACGCCGATCGTCAATCCGCCGGAAGCAACGATCCTCGGAGTATGCCGCACGGTAGATAAAGCCGTAGTAATAGATGGCAAGATTGTGATCGCTCCGATGATGAATGTCATCCTGGGGTATGATCACCGGGTAGTAGACGGAGCGTTAGCCGGATTAATCACATCGCGGCTCCGCGAATATTTGGAAAATCCGTTATTGTTACTCTAATTAAAAAAAGGAGGTAGTTATTATTGACAACTAATCTTACGATGCCGCAAATAAAAAAGAGCATCATTATTGTCGGAGTAGGCCCCGGCGGGTATGTAACTGTCATCAAAGCTGCCCAAATGGGAGCTAAGGTTTCCCTTATTGAAGCCGATAAAGTCGGCGGTACCTGCCTCAATATCGGCTGTATCCCAACGAAAGCGCTGATTCATGTCATTGGCTGCCTAAAAAGGAATAATTATTCATTAAAACGTTAATATATAAATTTTGTTTAGTGTCTCGTATTACATGTATCTAGCATTTTAATTTTTGCGGTGGACAGTAATTATTGATTTGTTTAATTTTACGAGGAGATGATTTTATGGAGAATAGTATTAATATAAAGTCTTTATACAGAAAAAGACAAATTCATATAATTTTGCCTGTATTTTTTGTATCCGTTATTGCTTTTTTGGATCGAGTCAATGTCGCGTACGCTGGAATGACAATGACCAAGGATTTACCATGGTTGAGTCCGGAAATTTTTGGTGCTGGCGCAGGCATGTTCTTTTTGGGATATTTCTTTTTTGAGATTCCAGGAGCTCTTTTTGCAGCAAAATTTGATGCATGTAAATGGATTGCTAGAATTATGTTTACGTGGGGACTTGTGTGTGGACTTCTTGCTTTTGTACAATCACCAACGCAATTTTATATTGTGCGTTTTTTACTCGGAGCCTGTGAAGCTAGCTTATATCCAGTAATTTACGCAGTATTATATCCCAGATGGTTTATGGCTAATGAACGAGCAGCAGCAATTTCTTTAATGTTAACATCTTTACCTGTTTCCAATATTATTGGAGCTCCCTTAGCGGGTGTTTTGTTGGAAATGCATCTTTTCGGATTACAGGGGTGGCAATCATTGTTTGTTTTGGAAGCAATACCGGCAATTATTTTTACATTTGTTTTTGTTTTTTGGGTTAAAGATCGCCCTAGTAAATCACAATGGCTTACGGATGAAGAAAAAGTTTATATGGAAAATGTTTATAAAAAAGAACAAGATGAAATTGCAAATGCTAAAAAATATACAATATGGCAAGCATTAACCGATAAAACCGTTTGGCGATTGGTTATAATTTATTTCTTCTGGGCTACTGGATTTTTGGGGTTTAGTTTCTGGATGCCACAAGTATTAAAAAATTTATCTGGATGGTCTACTTCTGTTGTTGGATTTGCATTAGTCATTCCAATGATTATCGCATTATGTGGACAACTTGTATGGGGGATGTCTTCTTCGCGTACCGGAGAAAAACGCTGGCATGTAGCAACGGCTATGTTTTTAGGTGCCATTGGTCTTGGGGGAGCTCCTTTTATTTCTAGTCCTTTACTTAGTCTCGTGTTTGTTACATTCGTAGCGGTGGGAATCAACGCAGCTATGGGCGTATGGTGGTCTGTTCCTACCACTTTTTTAAGTGGAGCGGCTGCAGCCGGTGCCACTGCTTTAATTAATTCTTTGGCGAATCTTGGCGGCTATTTTGGACCCTATATGTTAGGAATGGTAAAAACGTATACAGGAACAACTGATTTAGGATATTTTATTTTATCTGGAGGACTTTGTATATCTGCCTTGCTTATGCTTACATTAAAAAAAACAATGCCTACAGATAAAAATAATATCTAGCGTATGTGCTCTTTTTTGAATATAGAATATAAATTTGCACTAATATCAATAAACAGGGGATAATTAAATTAGCAAAATTAACGTTGTACGTAAGCTGTTAGAGCAGTTTTTGTCATGTCATTAGAATTTTATAGGATCATTGTAATCTATGCTAACAATATACTTGAAAAAACTGCTCTTTATTTAATACAAGGATTTAAAATTTATTTGTACAAAAAATTTATTCTCTATTTTTATAAAAATAACAAGTATGTACTATGTGAATTTTGGTCAAGTTCATCGTTTCATTTTTATTATTATTTAAAATAATATTACAAGTAATAGTAGTAGAATGGAGATTGCTATGAAAAAAACAATGAAATGTGTTATTAAATCTGCTTCAGGTGTAGGAAACATAAAATTGGTTGAACGGCCAATTCCAGAAGTTGGTCCTAATGATGTTCTTGTAAAAGTAAAAGCTGTTGCTGTTTGTGGGACAGATGTTCATATTATGGATTGGACTGAGTGGGCAGCTAAACGAATGAATCCACCTAGTATTATTGGACATGAATTTTCCGGTCAAATTATAAAAAAAGGAGAATTAGTTAAACAAGTTCAAATTGGAGATGCTGTTGCAGCTGAAACTCATATAGTATGTCATACGTGTGATCTTTGCCATAATGGATGTGAACATGTTTGTTATAATACTGAAACCATAGGGGCTAGTCGAGATGGAGCGTTAGCTGAATATGTGGCGATTCCTGCTGAAAATGCAGTTGTTTTTAAAAAGTTTGCTTCGTGGGAAATTTTGAGTTTAATGGAACCATTTGTTGCGGCTGTCCATGCAGTGACACAATTTTCGATTTCTGGAAAAACTGTGGGAGTTATAGGTTGTGGTCCGATTGGTTGCATGGGCATACTTATTGCAAAAAAATGTGGAGCTTCAAAGGTTATAGCTATCGAACCGATTGAACAACGTGGGAACAAGGCATTAGAAGTTGGAGCAGATATTTTAATAAATCCCATAACAGTCAATATAAAACAAGCAGTACAAGATGCTAATGATGGTGATTTAATTGATATTGTTTTAGATTTTTCTGGCAATGTAGGTGCTATTCAAGATTGTATGACATACATTAAACCTGAGGGGAAAATTGCAATTTTGGGACTTTCTGAGAAAAAAATGACATTTAAATTGGATGAATTTGTATATCGTGGATTAACTCTAAAAGGTATTGCTGGACGGCGTATGTATAGAGATTGGGAAACGGCGAAAGGATTATTAGCAGGTGGATTAGATCTTTCAAAAATTATCACACATAAACTACCCATGGTTGAATTTCAAAAAGGCTTAGAGCTTATGAAGACCGGAAAATGTTGTAAATGTGTTCTTATTCCGTGATTCATGTTATTTTGATAACGCTTTTTATCATAGTATTTAAATCTATAAGGAGATGTTGAAATTGGCAAAACACATAATGAAAACCATGGATGGAAATGAAGCGGCAGCATATGTCTCCTATGCATTCACGGAAGTTGCCACGATTTATCCGATTACTCCATCTTCACCGATGGCGGAACACGTTGATGTGTGGTCGGCGCAAGGGGAAAAAAATCTTTTCGGCCAGCCGGTTAAACTCATGGAAATGCAGGCTGAATCAGGCGCGATAGGGGCCTTGCACGGAGCACTTGAAACCGGATCTCTGGGGACGTCTTATACCGCTTCACAGGGACTGATGCTGATGATTCCGGTAATGCATCGTATTGCCGGGCAGTTTAAACCGGCTGTCCTTCATGTGGCGGCTCGTACCGTTGCTTCTCATGCTGTGTCTATTTTTGGGGATCATTCTGATGTTATGGGGTGCCGAAATACAGGGTGGGCCATGTTATGCAGTTCCAGTGTTCAAGAAATTATGGATCTTGCTGGAGTGGCACATCTTTCCACGATTAAGGGACGTGTGCCTTTTCTGCATTTTTTTGATGGATTTCGGACATCTCATGAAATTCAAAAAGTTGAAGTTATGCCATATGATGAATTGGGCAAATTGATTGATAAAGAAGCACTGTATGATTTTAAGCATACCGCCCTTAACCCGGATCATCCATGTATCCGCAGCTGTGTTAATAATCCTGATATTTTTTTCCAAGCACGGGAGGCGGTCAATGAACATTATATTAATCTCCCTGATATTGTACAGTCCTATATGGATG
>NZ_FNHQ01000062.1 GCF_900103535.1 Megasphaera paucivorans
GTTTGTACATATTACAGTGACTATAATCGAAAGCAAGCTGCTCGAATCCATTTAGGGTTCAATGCGGCCGAAAGTGATTTAGTGAATATGTTTGATAATCCTAATCGGTAAGAACAGCCTAAAATGCTTGCAGGAACGTTTACACATTTATCTTGACACTATCCAGAAAATACGAGATGATGTGGGTGTGTCAATATATACCTCTCAATTTAATTAGGGATTATGTTCTAACTATTTTATGTACATTGCAATAGTTGAATTAAGCTATAAAACATATGCATTAATTGTAAAACTTAGAGTTGTAAATGTGAAATATGAAATTTATAATATTAACTATAAGTAAATACTTATGATTAATGTGGAGAGGTGATTTACATGACTATCCGGGATTTACAAATCATAGCAGCTGTCGGACACTCTTTAAATATGAGTAAAGCGGCAAATGATTTATTAATTTCACAGTCTTCTGTTAGCCAAGTTATTATGACGATTGAGAAAGAATTTCAGGTTAAACTGTTTATTCGAGGAAAAAATCTTAAGTTGACATCTAATGGGCAGCGTTTTCTTGAGCATGCGAATATAATTCTTGGAGATATTGAAAATTTAAAACGGAACATGGAAGCGCTTAAGGGCAGAAGTGTATTACGGTTAGGGTCCTGCGTTATGATTGCGCAAACTATTATTTATCAAATATTAGAAGAAATGCAAAATATATTTCCCTCGTTGGAAATACCGCTGGAAGTAGCTGACACGGCGGATTTATTAAAGGACTTACGGAAAGGGGTAATTGATGTTGCTATTATCCATAGAAATCCCAAAGATAAGTCATTAATTTGCCGGCTTTTATTTAACGATGCAATGTCTTTTGTTTGTTCTGCATCACATCCATTAGCTGGAAAACATATTTCTTGGGATGTATTGGAAAAATATAAGCTTGTCACATATGATAACGGAAGTTATACTCGCAAGATATTGGATCACTTGTTAGCGGTACATCATTGCAATCCAGCCTTTAATGGGATTTATTATTACCCGGCTGATATTAAAACAGCAGTTCTTCATAATCGGGGAATAGCATTTCTTACCGATATTTGTACAAGAAATGAAAGAAAGCAGGGACTTTTGTCACGAATAAAGATTGATGATATAAAATATTACAAATCTTTTTATTTAGTTTATCGGAAAAACTTTATGTTAGATGAAACTATGACAAAGTGGGTAAAATTTATATGCCAGTCTGGATATATTGAACATTTTCTAAATGAGGAATAAAAACATTTACTATCATTAATTTTTATACTAGCAGGATATGTATAGAAGCATTTCTGTGAGAAATTATTTATGTAAAGAGTAAAAATACATTAAGAATTAAAAAATAAAATAGTGGTATTGCTTTTTTGAGTAAAAAATGCATTTTGTGCAATATAAACTACAGTTTGTGCAATGCGCAAAAAAGTAATTTATATTTACATGTAAAATAATAATAATATAATTAGTGGTAATGACTATAAAATAACTATAGAATTAAAGCTTTTATAGGACAAGACGTTTTTAAATATGTATAGAGTGATACATAACATGGGGGGATTTCAGGAAAAAATGAGAAGGAATATGAAATATCATGCAATTTAAATATAAAACAATTGTGAGTCACGTATTGAGATAATTATATATGGATGGGAGATAGATATTATGAAAAAATCAAAGAAATTATCTAGAAGGGCATTTCTTAAAGGGGCGGCTATAGGTGGATTGACGTTAGCAGCAGCTGCAATAGATGGATCCTTTTCGTTTTCTAATCGTGTTATTGCAGCGGGATTAGGAAGCGGACGGGATATACAGCCTTTATGGAAGGCAAGCAGACATAAGAATAAAATTATTGTTGTTAGTGATTTACATTTTGGTATTGATGATAGCTTTGCTGAAAATGTTCACAACAGAGCTCTTTTTATTGAGTTTTTAAGACGGCTGCAGCAGACCGCAGATATAAGAGAACTCGTTATTGCGGGGGATTTTCTTGATGAATGGTTTTTACCGTTGACATACGGACCGATAACAGATTTTCAAACATTTTTTCTCCAAGTAGCGAAAAACAATCAAGATGTCATTGATGAACTGAATAATGTTATGAAAAAAGGCATCAAGCTGGTTTATGTAATAGGCAATCATGACATGAATATGGAAATAGGAATTTTGAAATATTTACTGCCTGGAATTATTCAAACACGGGATGCAAAGGGTTTGGGACGATATGTTACAGGTGACCGCAAAGAAATTGTTATTGAACACTGTCACCGCTATGATCCGTATTCCGCGCCGGACAGGGTCTCTAATAAGGAATTATGCAGGAGTGATGATACCATGTATCCGCCTGGATATTTTTATGCCCGGGTGGGAACTAGCTGGGTTATAGAAAATAAGCCAAAAATTAAAAAGAACTATCCTGTGATTACTAAAATTCCGAATTCGTCTAACGTCGATCAAATGGGTGCCTATGCTTATGCAAAAACATTGGAAACATTATTTAACAGAATTACAGAAAAAAGTAATTTTGAAGATAAGATATTTAAGCTGAAAACGTGTGGTTTCAATGGCAGTTATTCATTAAAAGATATGTATCCTGTTGAACAGCCGGATGGGACGATTTCTGCACCGGTATTGTTCCGGAATTTTCAGCGTTATTGGGATGAACGGCAGAAAATGAATGATGTATGGGTTAAAACTCCTTTTTTAGAGGCCGGAACCGAGGCGGGAACTGAAACAAAAAAATATTTTTACAAATGTGCTAAAAAACAATATCTAGAACGGAATGAGAGTTCTTTTGATGTTGTTGTTTTTGGACATACACATATTCCTGATTTTCAGCAGGACGGGAAAAAATTCTATGTTAATTCAGGCACATGGGTTGACCATAATTCGGATTATCCACCAGCAACGAGAACCTTTGCGGTAATAGAAACTGGAATCACGGATAATGCTGCTTTATATGAATATACAGAAGAAGGTACGCTGGATGATTTGTCTGTAAAAGTTAAAAATAGTTAAATTCAATGATTAAGCGGGGAAGATGATGATGGTACGGCATATATGCAGGATATATAGTTTAGCGTTGTTGATTACATTGTTGTCAGGGGCAGCACTGGCTGCTGAAACAAATGCAGGACAGACTGATGCGAAGGAAATTGGGGCTGTTATCACAAAAAAAGAAAATATAAGAGGGGAGAAGAAAAACAAGGATGACATTATCTGCGAAGTCCGATATGTTATGCCAAAATTAAATTTAACGGTAAATACGGGAAAAACGACTGCCGGACAGAGAGAAACCATTAATTTCAGAGATAAATTAGGAATAGAAAACTCTAATGTCCCTGAACTTAAACTTACATGGGGGAAATTCGATTTTGATTATATCCATGTCCGCCAAACAGGAGATATTCATTTGGCTGATTCTTTTGTTTATCAGGGGGGTGAGTTTACCGATGCAAATCTTCATAGCGTTTTAGAATTAGATTATATTGCCGTAAATTGGAAGCAGAAAATTTGGGAAAAAAATCGTGTTGAACTTTACGGTGGAGCCGGTCTGCGGATGTATTATATGTATACATCCGTTGCGGCGACGGCAAATCCAGGAATAAATATAAAAAGTTCAGATGTACTTTTCCGGGTTGCACCTACTTTGAATTTGAGTGTACATGCATACCTTGATGAACAGAAGAGACTTATGTTTTTCAGTGATTTTGCGGGAATGACAATGGGTCATTATGGGTATTTATATGATTACGAAGCAGGAGTAAGTTATAACGCATACCGAAATTTCAGTATAGCAGGTGGATATCGGGTTATTAATATGAATGCTGATTTGAGTGTAAATGATGATGATAGACCTATGTATCGGCTGCGTGGTCCGTATTTCAGCATAGTTTATCATTTTTAAAGCACACAAGCATTATATGGAAAAATGCTTGATTAACCATTATGTTGAATAGTCATGTATTCAATACAATGGTTATGATATGTAATATAAATATATTATTTTATAAGTAATATCGGTGTCTAATGGTTGGATAGTATAAAATTTTATGTGTAAACTCTAAGAGGCCCATAGGAAAAGGAACCTCATTCCTGTATAGTGTTAAGTGCTAACAAAGACACTAAAGAAATGAGGTTCCCTAATGTCAAATCTTAACACAAAACTCATGCAAGCGCTAGTAGAAAAACAATCTGTTGAAGATGTCTTTCGTCAAGAACTTGAAGATGCCATCAACCAGTTGCTTAAGGTTGAACTTTCTAGTTTTTTAGGATATGAGAAACATAGTTCCAACGGCTGGTCTTCTGGTAATAGCCGCAACGGTTTTTATTCTCGCGAACTTCG
>NZ_FNHQ01000065.1 GCF_900103535.1 Megasphaera paucivorans
TCTTCTACGTCGTGGCTGATACTGGTTTGATTCTTTTTCAGGATCATCGGATCAAAGTCTCCGTTGCGGTCTCGAGGAACCGCAATGTCCACATTCCCAAAGCTGGTGCACAGTGTTTTAGGACTATGCCCATTGCGACTGTTGGTTGTATCCTTGTTCTTGTAGTCATATTTGCTATACCCTAATTCATCATCTAGTTCAGCATCTAATCCATTTTCCATAAATTCGGCAATGGCATCTTTGAATAAATTCGGGATATCATCATGCTGGTTATGTTGCTCATTTGCAACAATTTACGAATTTTGACACGACATTCTATTGCTTCTGCCGAACTCTAACACTTCTAGACTTCGTTTTCTTTTTACCATAATAAAAACCTCCGTATGATGTAATTTTATTTTACACCACACGAAGGTTTACCAAAATTTGGGATTGTCGAGAGTGCGGACAAAATTTAGGACTATGCACAAAGGCCTAAATTTTGTCTATATTCCAGTGGACCCTTCCCACCGAAGAGATACCTTAATTCGTTTATTCCGATACCAAACCATGTAATTATCTATAATTTTAACAAATGACTCTAGTGTAACATCTCCCCATGATACGTCATAAAACATCCCGTTTTTTATACGTCCGAAAAAGTCCTCTCATGCCGAATTATCTGGATAACATCCTTTCTTTGACACATACCGTCAAAACCGTTAATCATAGGTGAAAGATAGATTTTTCCAGCAGGAATAACAAATTCAGTAATATCAGTTAGCCATTTTTCGTTTGTCTTTAATGAATGAAAGTTACGTCCAATGACGTTAGCAACGGCTGGAGTAATTTTCTCCTTGATAAGAACTGTAAGATTTTTTCTTCGTCATCATTACTTGAAGTTTTTCCTGTTTCATCAGTTGGTGAATAACTTTTTCTGAAAGAATTATTCCATCTCTTTTTAGCAAACCGTAAATACGACGATATCCATATCGTTTTTTATACTCTACAAAATATTTTTTTGTGAGTTTCCTTACTGATTTATATTTATCTTCACGTTGCATCGAGTGCTTTTGATAATAATAACTGCTATTTGCCATATCCAAGGATTTTAACAAAAACGGCAGTGAATACTTACTTCTCAGAGCGTCGATGATCACTACCTTTTCCCGATTGCTTAACGGGATCAATGCAACGCCTGGGTCTTGTTTAATACATGGATAGCCTAGGATGCGAATTGTCTTTTTTATAGATTTTGTCTTCTCATATGCTTGCAATGCTTGAATACGTTTTTCATAAGTGAACACTGTAAACATCTCCCATACCGTTCTTTACGTGTCCAGATTTTTATCCCCCCCGTCCCAAACTTCATTCTGTTACAGCCCCTTTGATAGATTCATCTTATCACAACACATTTTGTGGTTAGTGACTAATCCAATACCCCATCTTTAAAAATACCAATAGAATAAAAACCATTGCGTTCATTCATTGTCTGATAGCGGCCTTCACACGTTGCAATAATATCTTCAAATAACTCATCTGCCAATTTTTCCGCACTTTCACCATCTAGCATACGACCAGCATTAAAATCATTCCACATTGGTTTTCGATTATATAATTGATTATTCGTAGCAACACGGAATGTCGGACCAATAAAACCACAAGGAGTTCCACGCCCCGTTGTAAAAACAGTAAGGACAGACCCTGCCGCAACTTGAGCAGTAATTCCTGCTAAGTCATTGCCCGGCCCTACAACTAAATTAAATCCGCGTTTTTTGATACGATCACCACATGCAACAACATCCATAACTATACTTTTACCGCCTTTTTGTATACACCCTAGTGACTTATCCGCTAAAGTAGTCAATCCCCCTTCTTTATTTCCCTGTGTCGGATTAGATTCTGGAGTTTGTCCATATTTTGAAAAATAATCTTTATAGGTGTTAATCATATTGATAATTTTACTAAATATTACCCTATCCTTTGCCCTATTAGCTAAAATATGTTCTGCTCCCAACATTTCTGGAACCTCTGTAATATTAGTTGTAGCTCCACACTGAATCAATTTATTGTTCACTAAACCAACAATACGATTTGCAGTAATACCTGAAAAACCATCAGAACCACCACAGTTATAAGAGATAGAAAGTCTATTTAAATTAAATGGTTCCCTAGTATCTTCTGATACTACATCATATATTTCTTTGCAAAGTTTCATACCACCATCATATTCATCATCTATATCCTGTAATTTCATAAACTTTACACGCCGTGAATCATAATCACCAATATATTTACTCATTTGCTTTAAATCATTAATTTCACACCCCAATGACATAAATAAAACTCCACCAAAATTTGCATTTTTAGCCACATTAGCCAAAGTCTTACTTGTCATCTCCAAATCATCACCGGTCTGTGAACAACCTGAACTATGATCTAATACCTGAAATCCATCAAAAAAATTAGTGTTAGGATATTTAAGAGTTAACATCTGTGCCAATTTACGTGCTGGACCATTTACACAAAATACGGTCGGAATAATAGCAATATAATTCCGAATACCAACTTCACCATTATCTCTACCATAACCCATAAAAGTCCGTTCTGTTTTTCCTATGTCGATTGATTTTGTGTCAAATTGATAAATATATTTATGGCCACTCGTATCAGCGACTAAATTATGTGTATGTATCCATTCTCCCTTGCGTATACTTCTTTTTGCCTTACCACATATTTCTCCGTATTTAATAACACCTTCACCTATAGTAAAGTCTTTTAATGCTATTTTATGGCCACTAGGTATATCATCAATAAGCATTATCTCATCACTATTTACTCTAATTATTTCACCTTTTTTTAATACCTCTAACGCTACAGCTACAGTATCTTCATTATTAATTTTTATTATCTTCATCAAATCACCCTCTATCTCAACAATGAGTTCGAAATAACCATTTGCTGTACTTGACTTGTCCCTTCATATATCTGTGTGATTTTGGCATCACGCATAAATCGTTCAACCGGATATTCCCGCGTAAATCCATACCCTCCAAAAACCTGAACAGCATC
>NZ_FNHQ01000057.1 GCF_900103535.1 Megasphaera paucivorans
AGGTTTCCTTCTTGCTATGATCATTGGAGCTATACCCGAGATGGTTATCTATCTCGCCCTGCAGCATAGCTTCGAAGATAGGACCGAACACGTCCTTCAGCGCTATCTGCATGTCTTCCTGCGTCTTCGGCTGGTATTGTTCCATGATGAGCTTGGCGATTGCCTGGCCTTTCTCACTCGGGTTTCTACGTTTCTTCATCAGTGCTGTACTCAATTCCTTTCAACCTGCTTTCTGATAGTGTACCGCACCTCGACAAAAAAATGAAGTGCGTAAGTTAGTAAATTGGTTACCGGTAACTTACACACTTCATTTTACACTCCCGTTTTATATCACCGTTTCTTTTCATGACATTGCTGACACATTTTCTTTCCTATTTCAATATATAATACATCCCGACAGGAGTTCCTATATCATGTTTAATCGATTTATTTTCTTTTGGAGTATTGCTACTATTGGTTCGATAAGCGGCATTGGAATTTGGTGGATGTATAGTCAAGGTTTTTCTTCACTTTCTGCTACCTGGACGGTAATTTTCTTTTTACTCTTTCCCATTTTATTTACATTGCCCCACGTAGCCATTGACCGTCTGCCAGTTTTTCTTGTAAAAATATTTGCTTGGACCGGCTCGTATTGGTTTATCTTTGTATTATATTCCAGTATGTTCCTCGTCTTATATTTCATCTTATATATAGGAGCCCGCCTCTTGCACTATTACAGTTTTTGGCAGATCTGGTCAGGCCGGCTTTCCTTCCTTGTTTGCAGTATTGTTTTACTTTGTATTTTGAAAGGAACTTGGAATGCCTTTCATCCAAAATACCGGCATATTACCATTTTAACTTCGATCCCGCTGGCACAAAAAATGACGCTCGCTTTTATAACAGATATTCACCTGGGGCCTATCTTAAGTAACTCCTACAGTCATGCATTAATTCAACGTCTCAATGCAGCAAATCCTGATGCCGTAATTTTCGGCGGGGATATCATTGATGGTAATATAGCGTTTGTCTTGGCAGACGGCAGTTATAAAAATTTCACAAAAATCAAAGCTCCCCTTGGTGTATATGCAGTATATGGAAACCATGACTATTTTAACGGTGATCTTGACGCTGAGGCCACACTATTTACCCCTTTGCATTTTTTGCGCAATCAATCCGTCGTACTTAACAATAGTGTCGAACTCACAGGTCTTGATGATTATCTGCACCATCCCGTGCATACTATACCGCATAGAGACAATTCCTATTTCAAAATTCTTATTGATCATGAACCCCTGCGAATTGCTCCTGCGTCTCTTGCCGGATATGATCTATATCTTTCGGGACATACGCACAAAGGACAATTTTTTCCTATCAATTTGATTACCAAACGCTTATATGTACTGCACTATGGTATGCGAAAGTTCGGACAGATGGTCACGATTGTATCCAGCGGATATGGTTTTTGGGGACCTCCTATGCGGCTGGGATCGGTTCCGGAAATCGTATTAATCCATATACGCAGTACTACCGATTCCATATAAACAGCTATCCGAAGAAAATATATAGATGTATTTACTGTTTTCCGTTAAGCAATTCATTTTTCCGCGGCAGCCACGCAGACAATGCCGCTGCCATCGGCACCGTAAATATGACACCAAAACTACCGGAAAGGCCTTGCATAATTTGAATACCTACATCATTTGAATTGATAAGTTGTAAAAAAGGAAGATTATAGGCATAGTCAAGCACCCATATGCCCAAAGCCCCCCCAAAAAAAGCTAAAATAAGCGTGGTAGCCATTGTTCCCATAACATCGCGTCCTACGCTCATGCCAGCGGCAAATAATACACTCGGCGGCAAATTGGGCGTATGCTTCCGCAATTCTTCAATAGCAGAGGATACATCCATCGCAATATCCATAACAGCACCCAGACTGGCAAAAAGGATTCCTGCAAAAAGAATCTGCCCTACAGCAATCGATGAATTCTGCCCTACAAAAATAAGAGCCTCAATATTGGACACGTTATACCCTGATAAGGATGCCCCATACCCAAAAATAACCGCTGCCACCGCTGCCGTTAAAATGCCGCCAAAAGACGATAAAACAGCGGCACATGATTTTCTCGTCCATCCATTAATTAAATAGATAGTAGCCGTGAGAATGAGGGAGGATGTAATCACCGCTGCAATTCCCGGTCCTATTCCTTTCATAATCATAGGGAAAAATAATAAAATAAAGCAAATAAAAGTAAAAACAAGAGCTATCGCCGACTTTATCCCTTTTTTACCGCCAATTAAACAGAGAAGAATTAAAAAAATACCAATATACAGCGCGATCGGCCATGACCGATCTATATTATATACCGTGAAAATATGCAGTGCTCCTACACGGCTGGAAATAATAATAACATCCATTCCCGGACGGCATACCGTACCAAATAACATGCCGTTAGGGCAATTAGCCGTGATTATTTCACCGGCATGCGTTCCGCTGGAAAGTCGTACAGACACCACTTGATCTCCTATCCGGCTGCCATTTTCCTGTACATTATCCTGTATAATTTCAACTACGCTGGCCCTTTCAAAAGTGCGTCCTTCCGTATTGACCAGCTGCGGTTTGTCTACTTGATTGAAAACATACAAAAAATATCCGGCTCCCAATACTATGCTTAGAATAATACCTAATCGAATCATTTTAGAAATATAAGATTTCATAGTGCTCCTTTCGCAAAAAAATGCGGAAAGATGATCATTCATCTTTCCGCATTTACTATCTGTATCATCAATCTTTTACAATACTGTAAGAGGTATCAATAGCGGCACCCGTCTCTACATCATACGTGTTTAGGGTAAATCGGTCATCCGTAATATGGATAACTGAATAGGTAGGCCGCCATGTCTGACTGCGGGCTGCAATATAATCCTGCTGCTGCGGAATTAAGTTATAAAATTTAGAACCGGTAGCCGAATTAGAGGACATATAAAAAACGCCTTTCGGATTAACCAAGGTTCCTTGCTTCATGTCAGCAATGGTATAGCAAAGATTTTGTGATTCATATGTATTCTTAAATGCCGTATCCTGCAGTGCCTGGTCAAAAAGATGATGATCTTGCCCACTTTGTCCTTTAACTTTGACATTATCAAAAGCCGCATGATTTTTTCCATCACTGCTCAATTGATATGTTCGGGCATAGGTATGATCATGTCCTTGCAGCACGACATCAATATGATTAGCATCATAAATAGGTGTAAGCTGCGTCCGTAAAATAATCCCATCAGAATCAGAATGATCCAAGCCGCTTCCATAAATATCCTGATGCATGACAACAACCCTCCACTTAGTATCGGGATGTGCCGCAATTGCTTTTTTTATAAGAGTTTCATGGTCGGCAGCATTATAATTATTAGCATTAATAACAATGAATAATGCATTGCCATAGGTATAGTAATAACCATGCCCCGCCTTGGTAGGATTTGCTTCTTCCGTGAATGGATTCGGAACATTAAAATGATTTTCATATCCTTCGGTCATGCTGTCATGGTTGCCAATGCTGGTAGCTTCCGGCAAATTGCGTAATACCGCTGCCGAAAGATATCCTGCATATTGATATTCCTGAAGTTGTATTTTTTCTGCATCTCCTTTAGCTGCCGGTTCATTTATCTGATCTCCGGGAGATACAAGGAAATTAATTTCCGGATGTTGCCGCAACGCTGCATTTAATGTTTTATTCCAGTTATACGCATCATTGCGGGCCGCTATTTCACCATCTTGTTTTTTACTGCCATCAGCCGGAGTTTGTCCTATCGAAGCCCCTATCTGCGGATCTCCCACATACATAAAGGAAAAATCTTTAGGATTCCCCGTTTTATACTGTTGTGCCGGCTGCCATTCACCATTTAACTGTACTTGATACCAATAGGTTTGATTCGGTTTAAACCCAACAGCTTCGACTTTGTT
Organism: Megasphaera paucivorans; assembly: GCF_900103535.1. Lineage (GTDB taxonomy): Bacteria > Bacillota > Negativicutes > Veillonellales > Megasphaeraceae > Megasphaera_A > Megasphaera_A paucivorans. The sequence goes on from NZ_FNHQ01000057.1 coordinate 3,938, forward strand.
GGTATAATAGGTTACTCCGTTTATAACAGTCCCGGGCTTACAAGTACCACTATACACTTTGGCATTCTGCATATCCGGATGCCTGGATATTCTGACTGCTGCTGTATCTGATTTCTTTTTTGAATACCAGCCGAAGTTCAGACGAGATGCATCTGCTCCCGGTGCCAGCGATACTTGCTCGTAATTACTTTTAACTGCATCCCAAGAATTCTTCCACTCCTGCCAGCCTGTCTTTTCTGACAAGCTTGTCCTCGTTACCGTCTGCGGTGTCAAGGAAGCATCATTCCAATGCTCTGTAGCCGCATACACACCGGCTGATGTAATACATAAGGCAGTTAAAACATACACAGCTAAAACTTTTTTACTTTTGTAAAACTGGTGCATCTCTCATCCACTCCTCCAATAGTTGTTATGCAACTTAACTCCTAAGGAGCAGTATACGAAAGTAATATAAAAAGTATGTGTATAGTATGAAAAATTTATGCAAAGAATATGCAGCTGTCCCTTCTTTCACAAAATCCATATTCTATTTTCATAGACGTCCCACACCATTGCGGTATTATGCTATAATGAAAGGAATAAATTGGTATCATTATACAGGAGATGATTTCGGTGGCAGTCGGCAGCAGGACTAAACAATTAGATATATTATATACGCGTTTATATACGTTACGACGGCAAGTCCTGCAAGAAGGCATTGATTTGTTTGAAACTTGGAAACCTTGCATCAGCCGCAAATCCTTTTTGTATAGTGCGTTAAATCTGGCTTTTTATTTAGCTTTGCGCAGCCATGACCTGCGAGCACTCCAGCGTGACCTGCTCCCGTTAGGTCTTTCTTCTCTTGGCCGCAGCGAAGCCCGCGCTATCGCTAACCTTGATGCCGTTATCGCTTCTTTGGGGCGTATCTGTAATAAAGATAAATCAGAACTAATTAATTATCCTTCACAGAAAATGTTTTTTTATGGAGACAAACTGCTCAATCATAATACCACATTAATTTTCGGCGGCACCCCCGCTTCATGTTATACACACATCATGGTAACTCTTCCTACAGAGGCTGCCTATGACTATCATATTATTCATGATCTGCTGAAAGCCGGCATGGATTCCGCCCGCATCAACTGTGCACATGATACACCTGCCATATGGCTGAAAATGATTAATCACATTCATCATGCGGAGCGCGACATTGGCCGAAATTGTAAAATTTACATGGATTTAGGCGGTCCTAAATCCCGCATTGCCGAAATACTAGTCAAAGATTCCGAAGCTCGCATCACAACGGGAGATTCTCTTTTTCTTGCCTCCGGCAAAATAAGCGATTATCCGGAAGATTATACCGGGCCTATTGTCATTACATGCAGTATACCTGAAATATTTAAAACCCTTAAACCGGGTGATCCTATATTAATCGATGATGGAAAAATTCAAGCAACAGTTATTTCCTTAACCGCTAAAGGCGCCTATTTAAAAATTACATATACTAAACCCAAGGGAAGTAAACTGAAAAGTCAAAAAAGTTTGAATTTTCCACAAACTCCGCTTCACGTCTCTCCTCTTACAAAAAAAGATTTAAAAGATCTGAACTTTATTGCGTCCTATGCTAATGCTATTGGCTTTTCTTTTGTCAAAACAGCCGAAGATATACGATTACTGCAGGCAGAAATACAAAAACGGCGAGGGGCTGAAGCAGCCGGAATTGCCATTATTGCAAAAATAGAAACCAAAGAAGCCGTAGATCATTTACCAGAAATCATTGTTCAAGCCGCTTCAAAACAGCCTTTCGGCGTCATGATTGCCCGTGGTGATCTAGCTGTAGAGGTAGGATATCAGCGTCTCTCCGAATTACAAGAGGAGATTCTCTGGATATGCGAAGCTGCTCATATTCCAGTAATTTGGGCTACCCAGGTTTTAGAAAACATGGTAAAAACCGGACTTCCTTCCCGAGCGGAAATTACCGACGCAGCCATGAGCGAACGCGCTGAATGCGTTATGCTAAATAAAGGTCCCTATATTGTGGAAGCGGTAACGTCCCTTGCCGATATTTTAAACCGAATGGAACAACATATATATAAAAAAGCACCACGCTTAAAAGCACTGCATATTGCCATTAATACACTAAAAACAAGTAAACTACAAAAAAAATAATAACGTTGGTTTATATTAGGATTCCTTATATAATAAATATAGTTATTCTTTTCTAATGTAATACATATCATCATTTTACATCCAGATCATAAAAACACCCTATCATGCCTATGTAGTCTCCCCATAAAGTTAGACCTAGAAATCTAGTTTATGGGGGAAGTACACTATATAGCATGGCAGGGTGTTTTTATGAATATTTACCTGCGAAATGAAAATGATAGTGTCAAGATAAATGTGTAAACGTTCCTGCAAGCATTTTAGGCTGTTCTTACCGATTAGGATTATCAAACATATTCACTAAATCACTTTCGGCCGCATTGAACCCTAAATGGATTCGAGCAGCTTGCTTTCGATTATAGTCACTGTAATATGTACAAACAAATCGTTCCAGTGATGCCTCGTTTGGGAATTGTTCTTTTAACTTCGCATGATGTTTTAATCCTTTATTATTATTTTCAATGAGGTTCGACGTATAGATACTCCTCTGAATACTCGCTGGAAAACGATAAAACTCAAAGAGTCCGTCCTGACTTGAAAACATATTGGCTAGTTTGGAAT
>NZ_FNHQ01000064.1 GCF_900103535.1 Megasphaera paucivorans
GAGCTGTTTTCCACCATACTCATGCACTTATTATACTACGAAACGCTGATGAATACTGCAGTGATGCATATTATTGGTTTGTGCAGTTTATATTAAAATAACTATTTGATGACTCACTTAATAAAAATATATTTAATAAACTATCAATTTTATTGCCGTGCAAATGCTCTAAAATAAACAAAATCGAATAAAAGTAAATTTAATCGGAATCCGTGAAGACATTGATTACACCTCGGTTTATGCTATTTTTTGAAAAGGGTTAAAAAAGAGTACTATAGATTTGCTGAATTGATAGGGGGAAAGTTAGTTTAATTGTTAACTTATCTGTCAAGTTTTTACTCTAATATTGTAAACTTTACATTTTGACAATTATCGTTTACAAAAGACAAATTTACTTCAATAAGGTGCAAATAAGGTGCAAAACACAAAAAAACGGCCTCACGGGAAATGCCCGTGAGGCCAGTATTTATCTATGGAGCGGATGAAGGGGATCGAACCCTCGTACCAAGCTTGGGAAGCTTGTATTCTACCACTGAATTACATCCGCAAAGGTACTTTAGTAGTATACCAAAATGTAAGGTAATTGTAAATATATAAATTTAGAAATGTCGTTGATTTTTCAGTTCCTTGTACTCATCCAGAAGATTTGGCGGCGTGTCACTTTTAAATATGTAGTCTGGAGAAGCAGCGGCGGCTTTTTCGGCAGCTGCTTTAAAGTCGTAATACACTTGCCATTTTGATTCTACTAATTCGTGTCCCGTCTGACGCAGGAGAAATGCCGGGTGGTAGGTGGGTATAACCGGGATTTCATTATAGTCGAACCATTTGCCGCGGTTACGCATAATACTGGCTGTGTGTCCATAGAAATATTGAAAAGCAACCTTTCCCAAGCAGACAATGACTTTTGGCTGAATTAGTTTGATTTCTTTTGCTAGATGGATATTGGCACAAAACTTGCCTTCTTCTAATGTAGGGGTTCGGTTGCCTTTAGGACGGCATTTTACAATGTTTGTAACATAGACATGATCTCTGGTCAGTCCGACACTCCATAAGGCTTTATCCAATAATTTGCCAGAGGGGCCTACAAGTGGGACACCAAATTCATCTTCCACGCCGCCGGGGCCTTCGCCGACGAACATCAAGGGGGAGGCTGGATCTCCGGAATATCGTGTAGGGCCGCGATTTCCCTCATGGCGTAAATGACATGCTTCACAGGTCATGAGTGTATCCAGCCATGGTTTCATTTCTTCGTTTGTCATCGTACTCTTCCTTCCGTAAGTGTAATTCCTTCCATAATGAGGGCACAAAATTCGGCACCGATGACAGCAGCAGCGTCATCAGGAGCTACTAATACTTGTTGTCCTCTCATTCCGGCACTAATACTGATTGTTTCATGTCTTTTTGCTGATTCATCAATGTAGGTGGGAAATTGTTTTTTCATGCCGATAGGAGAGCAGCCGCCGCGGATATAGCCGGTCAAAGCTAATAATTCTTTCACGTGAAGGAGATGAACATTTTTATTGCCGCTGCATTGAGCCGCTTTTTTCAAATCCAGTTCTTTATCGCAAGGAATACAGAAGACGACCGGTCCGGTTTTATTCCCTTGAGCTACTAACGTTTTGAATACTGCTTCGGGGTTCAGCCCGAGTTCTGCTGCCGCATGTACACCTGATAAGTCAGTTTCGTCGTAATCATAGGCTTTTGTTGAATAGACTATTTGTTTTTTATCTAAAATACGCATTACATTTGTTTTTTTTGTTTTAGCCATTTTAAACCTCTTTTGATAGGGAAAGGAGTGATTGCAAGTTTATTGAACTTGCTTTTACTATAGCACAATTGACTGGTAGAGAAAAGACAATGATGGACATATAGTTGCCACAGGTCTTTAAAGTTATTATAATAAAAATGGAAAAGGATCATATATTATTTTGCTTAAACTACGTGAAAAGGAAAAACGTTTATGGAATGGATATTTTTGGTTATTGCAGGATTTTTGGAAATTACATGGGCTGTGACTTTGAAATTTACCGAAGAATTTACTCGATTTTGGCCTTCTATATTTACCGGAGCGGCGATGTTGGGCAGCGTGTTTTTTTTGGATTTATCTCTTCGCTCCCTGCCAATCGGTACGGCGTATGCTGTGTGGACTGGAATTGGAGCAGCAGGAACGGCTATTATCGGTATGTTGTGGTTGGGCGAGCCGCGGGCGATAGGGCGCATGGTATGTATTTTTTTGATTATTGCAGGGGTTATCGGGCTGAAATTGAATCTTTGATTATGATAGTTTAAACCTTTTTGATATGGTATAATAAGACAAAGCAGATGTCAGGAGGGGATAATATGAGCAGGGAAGAAAAAACGATTTGGTCGGAAGAAAAAATTTTTGCGGTCAATCATAATGCCCATGCAGCAGCGCCGGCACGCCGTTTTTTTTCCATGACGGATGCCGCCGACACCATAGAGCGTACACATTGTGAGTATGCTGAGGAAGTACGGCAGTATTTTCACACATTGTTTCCCCATAGACAGTGGACTGTTTTTTCCGATACATTGGATAATCCATTACCGGTGCATGTGGAATTATTGCACCCTACTGTAGAAGAACCATTTTATCTTTTACACACAATAGGAATGAGTGCAGCTCCTATGCACTATCCTACAGGTCAAAATTCACCGGAAGATAAAGAGGCTTATGGTGAGTTGTGTATGCTGCTGCCAGGAAATTGGCCGTTTGATACTAAGGGAGATCGCTGTATATCAGTCACGGATGAAGCGGCATGGCCTATTCGTCTCCTTATGGAACTGGGACGATTTCCTCATGTTCACAAATTATGGATGTCATACGGATTTGTCTTGCCGAATACGGAAAATTGTGATCCCTTTGCAAAAACAACGAATTTGTCAGGGGTTCTCATTGTTCAGTTTGAAGGGGCTTTAGGTGAGATGAAGGCTCCTGATGGGACAACAATTCAGATATTAATGCCATATTTAATATATAAGGAAGAAATAGAATTATATGATGAAATAGGTCCGGACGAATTAATTGAACGTATTTTGAATTGTAATGAGGAATCTTTTTTACTGGATATTCATCGACCTAATGTAATATAAACTGCACAAACCAATAATATGCATCACTGCAGTATTCATCAGCGTTTCGTAGTATAATAAGTGCATGAGTATGGTGGAAAACAGCT
>NZ_FNHQ01000061.1 GCF_900103535.1 Megasphaera paucivorans
AGAGACGATGTGGTTGATAGGCCGGGAGTGGAAGTACAGTGATGTATGGAGCGGACCGGTACTAATAGACCGAGGACTTGACTTAAGCAAGTATGCAAGACTATGTATGGCCTTTGATTCGCAGATACTTTTCTTTGTGGTTGTCAGGGTATGACCCTGAATAATTCAGTAGCGATAGCTGCGGGGATCCACCTGTTCCCATGCCGAACACAGCAGTTAAGCCCGCAAACGCCGAAAGTACTTGGGTGGAAGCGCCCTGGGAGGATAGGAAGCCGCTGATTGAAAGCCAGCATGCCGTAATGGTATGCTGGTGTTTTTTTTGTCTGGATATTGCCTATCCGGACATAGTTATCCGTAATCTTTTTCTGGTTGTGCATATTGGGTGGGGGGATAAAACGGAGGAACCTTCATTGACAGTGTATGGAAAACATGACATAATTAATTAGATATGCCTTAACACAAAGGCTTTCCGTATATGGCACGGGGAGCTTTTTTGATATGGGAGGAATAATATGGCAGATAATAGAATTATTGCAGCATTGGATGTTCATTCATTAGATGATATGCAAAGAATTGTGAAAATGTTGGGAGAGAATATTTCTTTTTATAAGGTTGGCATGGAATTATTTTATAGTGCTGGACCAGACTCTGTTCGATATTTGAAAGATCAGGGGAAAAAAGTTTTTCTCGATTTAAAAGTTCATGATATTCCTAATACGGTAGATCAGAGTTTAAGAGCTCTCGTAAGATTGGGAGCGGATTTTATGACCTTGCATGGAACTGGCGGCGAAGCCATGATGCTGGCTGCTGCAGAAGCTGTGAAAAATGAAGCAGAAAAACTGCAAATATCTTCACCGCAATTGTTGGCAGTTACTGTATTGACTAGTTTCGATGAAAGAAGCTGGCAGCAGGTTGGAGGTGCAGTACCGCTTAAAGATGCAGTGAAACGGTTGGCTATCTTAGCTAAAAAATCTGGTATTGATGGAGTCGTGGCATCGCCGCATGAAGCGATGGATATTCGTAAATGCTGTGGGGATGATTTCCTTATTGTTACGCCAGGCATCCGACCAGCATTTGCGCAAATAAATGATCAGAAACGTATAGCGACTCCTGCACAGGCGTTACTTTGCGGAGCTTCCCATCTTGTCATTGGGAGGCCCATTATGAAAGCAAGCGATCCAGCGTTGGCCGTTGAAAAAATCATAGAAGAAATTCAGGGGGTATGATTGTATGATGACAGAAGCAGAAGTTAAACAATTATTAGTAGATACAAAGGCTGTATTGGAAGGTCATTTCTTATTGACATCTGGATTGCACAGCCCATTATATGTGGAAAAATTCAATGTATTGCAACATCCGGAGTATACGGAAAAACTTTGTAAAGAACTGGCAGAACGGTTTCGGGATAAACAAGTTGAACTTGTTATTGGTCCCATGACAGGTGGGATTTTACTTGCGCATGAATGTGGCAAGGCTTTGGGAACACGTGCTATTTTTACAGAAAGAGAAAAAGGTGTGATGACCTTACGGCGAGGATTTTGTATTGAACCAGGGACACGCGTACTCATTGTTGAAGATATTGTTACTACTGGAGGGTCAGTGCAAGAGGTTGTTAATGTTGTGAAACGTAGTGGGGGTGTCATTGTGGGCGTGGGGCTTTTGGTTGATCGCAGTGGAGGTAAGGCTGAGTTTGGAGTGCCAAAAGAAGATATTCAGGCATTGCTTCACTTGACAGTGCCTACATATAAACCGGAAGAATGTCCTATGTGCAAACAGAAAATTCCGATGACAGAACGTGGCAGTCACCACATAAAATAATATATTAGGAGATGTATGTATGGACTTATTATTTGCGATTCTTCCATTTTTTAATGCCGGGCTTGTCGGCTCTATAACAGCCCGTATTACCGGAATCAACATGAGTATGTGTGTGTTGATGGTTATACTTTACATGGGGGCTACCCCGGTGGAGGCAATAGTTGTTATGTTGACTTTTAACACATATACATATTTTACGATTTATTCTCAAGAACATCGTATTAGTTTTAAAAATTTTACTTTTTTTCCAGGAATACGTATTGTTATTCCTATTCTTCTTACGATAGCAGGCATTGCAATACAGCCTTTTATGGGAATTACATTTTTTGTGGCTATATTTTTATTAGAAATTTTTGCTATGATATATAAGCAAATGGAACCTAAAATACGTCCATCAATCAGAGAATTGCTGATTATGTGCGGTATTGCTTCTATACTTGTTGTAATTGGTTTGACTCTGGTGCAGTTTATTCCTAAAGAATGGTATTTTGCCTTTGATGGCATTGTTATTATTGGGGTTGCTTATTTTATGTGGGCTGTGGGAGACCGTAATGCCATGCAGTCTATTTGGGATAAACTTTTGTATGGTGCTGCATTTATAACTGGAATTACGGGGATAGATGCTTCTGATTGGCTAGGAGCTATGCACCGCAATAACCGTTCCGTGTTATGCCGTTGTTATCCGATTGTCATTAATACTGCACAAGTAGCGGCGTTGCTGGTATCTTTTGTTTTGTACCGTTATTTTTCTCTGGGATCCTTATTTACAACGATTGGAGCCGCTATTGGAGTTCGGCTGTTCGGCGTCTATGTGCCATCAGATAAAGGGAAGTTTTCTTATTTGGCGTTGGGATTAACTGTTTTAGCGGTGCTTATATTTATGTTAACACAGCCAGTCCCTTCGGGATTTCCGGAACTACCGCTTTTTTCGCAGGATACGTTCTGATAAATTGTACATTTTTTATAGACAAAAACACAGATATCCATCTTTTTGGATGAAAATCTGTGTTTTTTTATTTATATATGAATATCAATGTCGGAGCGTAATAAGATATACCGTAGTTAAAATACAAATAAAACCCAAAAAATCAGCAAGACGAAAGGGGGTATTAAGCCAAAAAAAAGAAGAGAAAGCAGCAGATACGGGTTCTAATGTTCCTATAAAAGTGGCTTTTACGGGACCAATATCACCAACACCGCGCAAAAATAATGTAAAGGAAGCAACCGTACCAATCAGCACAATAAAGATAATAGCTACTATTCCGTATATATCTAAAGAAACTGAGGCAGTCCAAGGGTGAGAGACAGAAGATAATAAGATGCCGCCTATAAGCATAGCACAACCATTGACTGGGATAGTACCCCACTTTACAATCAGACGGTTCGGAAGAATAGTATAAATTACGGAGCCTATAGCTGCACCAATTCCCCAAAATAATCCTTGGGGAGAAAGAAGCATATGAGAAGGTGTGCCTCCTGTTGCAATGAGGAAGACCCCAATAAGTGCTAAAACAACAGAAATATTTTCTCGTAGTGTCGGTAAGCGGCGAAAATGGAAACAAGATAAGAATGCCATCATAATCACATTTAGCGTTTGCAGTATAGTGGCTGTTCCAGAATTAGAATATTGAATAGCAGATAAATACGTAATTTGACATAATAACAGACCGCAAACTGCAAATAAAAAAAGACGAAACCAATTTTGGCGAGTTTGTAATAAGTCAAACAATTGTTTACGTTGACTTGAAAGTGCAAATAATAAGAGGATAGCACCAGCCCCCAGCAGACGGCAATTTGTCAGAAAAATAGCATCAATATGATAATTAGAAAAAAGGTATTGTCCGCAAGTACCTGATATTCCCCAGCTCAAGGAGCCAAGTACAGTGCAAAGCATCCCTCGTTTGAAATTTTCTTCAACCATAGAATACATTCCTTTCATAGCAATGTATTTATTATATCAAATGAGCTAATCTTGTAAAGTTATCGCGGTAAAGTTACAATAGAATTAAAAACATAGAAATGGGAGAAAGTACAATGACAGAAAAAGAACGTATGCTGTCAGGACAATTATATAAATTTCCAGACAGTGAATTAAATGCTTTATTATTTCGTTCTAGAAAATTACAGCGACTCATTGCCGAATGTAAAGAAGGAGAAATAGATCGGAAAAATAGTTTATATAAACAATTATTAGGTTGTGTGGGAAAGAAATTTTGGATAGGCTCACCGTTTTATTGTGACTATGGAAGTAATATTTATATTGGTGAAAATTTTGTTGCTAATTATGATTGTATTATGCTTGATGTTTGCCCCATTACGATAGGTAATAATGTTTTGCTGGGGCCGCGCGTATCTATTTATACGGCAATGCATCCGCTGGATGCTGCTGTGCGTGATACTCGTGTTGAGTACGGAAAACCAGTAAAAATTGGCGACAGTGTTTGGATTGGAGGCAGTACAATTATTAACCCTGGCGTTACCATTGGAAATCGGGCGGTCATTGGATCGGGATCGGTAGTTACTAAAGATATTTCGGACAATGTTATTGCTGCGGGTAATCCTTGCCGTATATTGCGTTCCTTGACAGAAGAAGATCGACTTTATTGGGAAGGGCGGCTGAAAATATATGAAAGCAGTAAAAAAAATATATAGGATGATAGCAACTCTTAGCTGGACGCAGACAGTGTGATTGGCAGCCTTTGCAGGAATTTATGATACCACCTTAATATTTGTAGGTTTGTCAAACATATGTTACACAGTAGCAAGAAAAGAACGAAGGACTTCGTTAGGAGATTTCCAAGCCAGAGGACGCATAGGAAAATTAT
>NZ_FNHQ01000054.1 GCF_900103535.1 Megasphaera paucivorans
TAGTACATCTTTTAAACAAACCATATATTAAAATTATCCATGGTATAATTTTAATATTTTCATAAAAATCACAAAAATACATTTTATGAATGCTTTGTGGTAATGCACTACTATATGCTGATAATATCATCTTCATAGTGTAAAGTAAAATATGTGTGCTTCATTATATCCATGAATTAATTTCATGGATATAGGTTTTATCAGTGTTTATATTTATTTTTCATTCTATATTACTATGACATAGTTTGTATTCATTGCTTTGATGAATTTATTTCACAAATAAAAAGGGATGCCTATCGAGTGCCTTTTTTTAATATTTTTTATCGATATATTGTTAAAAAAATCACTTTTTTGTTTTTACATATTTTTAAAATAAAATTATCCGAAAAACCTATGAATCAATTCTTAAAAGTTATTTTCAATATCCCATGACTTTAAAAATAATTTTTACAAGTCAATCCACAAATACATCCTTAACGTAAGGTATCAAAAATATATTACTACTTGCTACACCCTTATATCTGCCAACAGAAATTTTTAATTATGTATACTTTATCAGAAAAATTTCACTTTATCCCCATAATGGAAAATATTGATTATACTGCAGATAAACTGTTATCTATCATAGCAACATAATCAAATCTATTGAATTGAGGCTTAATTTCCCGACATATAAAAATAGCGAAACAGTGTTTAACTGTTTCGCTATACATTCTATTTTATAGAATGTATTGATTCCTTGATACTATTTTATTTATTTTGCAACATATCCAAAAAAAGCTGCATTGGCGATATCACAAATTTATTTTTATGGTAAATAACCGTCGGTATCCATGGTATTTCCGGCCCTAAAAGTCCCACCATTTTAACACGATTGCTGCAGAATTTTTCAATAATAGGCCGTGGTAGTATACTAACTCCCTGCCCATTTACAACTCCCTCAACCAAAAGATCCCATTGTGCCGATTTTCCCACTATACGGGGAACAAATCCTGCTTTTTTACAAGAATTGATAATAACATCATGAATCATATATTCATTCGCCAATATAAGAAATTTCTCATGCTGCAATCGTGACATCCGAATCGTATCATGTTTGACAAATTTATGATCAGGTGGCAAAATAAGCACTGCATCTGAATGCATAACAGGAACCTGTATAAAATCCATATCCATAAAAGGCTGAATCACGACCCCCATATCAATAGCACCTTGCTTAACCAATGAATATAATCGATTGGCACCAATTTCCAATATTCGAAGCGTTATATCCGGATACAAAAATCGATACTGGCACAAAATAGGATATATTGCCGTAATAGTCACTGGCGGTATTCCCAAATACAAAATACCTCTTTTACTTTTCAACATAGAATGTAATAATTCTGTTTCTGCTTTATAACTTGATATGATTTTTAAAGAACTATTATAAAAAATTTCCCCCTCTGATGTGAGACGGAATTTCACAGACGTTCGGTCAATTAATTCTACGTCATATTCTTTTTCCAACGTGCGAATTGCTTTACTGATTGTCGATTGACTGATAAATAATTTCTCCGCAGCCTTGGTAAAGCTATTCTGTTGAACTAATTCGACAAAATATACAAAATGGTCCAAGTTCATAATAAACACCATCCTTTACTGCTATTTACATACAATAAAGTGTTTTCGTCTACATAGAAAAGAGGCTGCAGAAAATCCACTTTCTGCAGCAGTTTTAATAAAATTGTTGCAATACCTACGAAACATGACTATTATCTTTTTAATTAATTATACCACATAAAAGTGTCTTCAGACAAACGCAAATAGAGCATTCTTTAGCAGTCATTTTCTAAAACAATCAATATTTGCTTCTCTTGTTGTTTTTACAACATACTTATGTGCTTAAATGTGTTTATATAAATAAATAAGAATAACTGTCTAAAATATAATTATATGAAACGGAGGTATTTCTATGGGAAAAAAAATCACAGATAAAGTTACTTGGGTAGGTAAAACTGACTGGGAACTACAGCATTTTCATGGAAATGAGTATTCAATTCATCATGGTTCATCCTACAATTCTTATCTTATTCAAGATCAAAAAAACGCTTTGATCGATACCGTATGGCAAGCGTTTGACAAAGAATTTGTAACTCGGTTACGTGAAGAAATAGATTTACATAAAATCGACTGTATCATCATGAATCATAACGAAATCGATCATAGTGGAGCTTTACCCGAATTGATGCGTATTATTCCCGATGTACCTATTTATTGTACGGCAAAAGGAGAAGCTATTATCCGCGGGCATTATCATCAGAACTGGAATTTTATCCAAGTGAAAACAGGAGATACCTTGAGTTTAGGAGATAGTAAACTTACCTTCATAGAAGCCCCCATGCTGCACTGGCCAGACACTATGTTCACCTATATGTCCTCGGACAATATTCTCTTCTCAAATGATGGTTTTGGACAACATTATGCAACAGAATCCTTGTTTAATGATTGTATCGATCAAAGCGAATTATATGCAGAAGCTGCAAAATATTACGCTAATATTTTAAATTTGTACTCTCCTATGGTGACTCGGAAAATCAAAGAAATTTTGGCATTACACGTACCTGTATCTATGATTTGTCCCAGTCATGGCGTTATCTGGAAAAATAATCCAATGCAAATTGTCGAGCAATACTTAAAATGGGCTGATGCCTATCAGGAAAATCAGATTACTATTATTTACGATACCATGTGGAATTCCACTCGCAAAATGGCCGAAGCCATAGCGCAGGGAATAGAGCTTCAAGATTCGTCAATAAGAATAAAATTAATGAATTGCAGCAAAGAAGACAAAAATAATATTATCACAGAAATCTTTCGCTCTAAAGGAATTTTAGTCGGATCCCCTACTATAAATTATGGTTTTACCTATGCAATTGGCGGTATATTAGAAATGATCAAGGGACTTAAATTCAAGCAGAAAAAAGCTGCCGCTTTTGGAAGCTATGGCTGGAGCGGAGAGGCTGTCGGAAAAATAAAAGAAGAACTGGAAAAGTGCGGCTTTGGAATCGTTCATGAAGGCCATAAAACGCTTTGGGTTCCAGATAGAACAGAAATACAATCTTGTCAAGAATTTGGCAAACAATTCGTTGACGCTTTAAAAATTTAAAAACATGCAATATAATAACATCCTGTTTTTCGTTGTGCGCTGTGTCAGTTTTAACTAATAGAATAATGGTATCATAGCATACATTTATTTTGTTTCCGTATCATTTTAGGCATAATTTTATATTGCTTACACATACGATAAAATGTAGCTCTGCTGACCCCCAATGAATTAGCTGCCGCTTCAATAGAACCGCTGCCAGTTTGTAAGACATATATAATTTTTTCTCGTTCTTGGGTTAAGCTGGATTCCTGTTCTTCTATAATACTATGTGTTTCATCCATTATATAAGAAAAATCTTTTTGAGATATACAGTTGGAACTGCATATATAAAATACTCGCTCTATAATGTTTTGCAATTCACGTATATTTCCTGGCCACGAATATTTTTTTAATATTTCAAAAAAACTAGCAGCTACATTTTTTCTTTTATAAGGATATCGCCGATTAAGCCGTTCAAAAAATTGTTTTGCACAAAAAGAAATATCTGACGGTCTTTCTCGTAAGGGCGGAACACATAAAGGTAATACATTCAAGCGAAAATATAAATCATCCCGGAAATGTCCCAATCCAACCTCCCGATATAAATTACGATTTGTTGCAGCAATAATTCTCACATCTAACCGTTTTTCTTCCTTACCTCCAATTCTCCGAATACACAACGTTTCTACAGCTCTTAATAATTTTGCCTGAAATTCCAACGGCATTTCCCCGATTTCATCTAAAAATAAAGTACCATGATTGGCTAATTCAAATTTTCCCGGATTTCCTTCTTTTAATGCACCTGTAAATGCGCCTTTCTCATAACCGAATAATTCACTTTCAATTAAATCTCTTGGCAAAGAAGCACAGTTGATTGCTACGAAAGGCCCCCTGCTGCGTTGACTGTTATTATGAATAGATTGGGCAAATAATTCTTTTCCGGTACCACTTTCTCCTTCAATTAAAATATTCCCATCACATTGTGCATATTTTTGTGCAAGGGTTATCACATGCTGCATCACAGGATCTTGTGTATAAATATCGTCAAAAGTATATTTAGCCTGATTGCCTGACATTTTATTAACAGATTGAATGAGTTTTTCTTGTTTTTGCAACGCAATCGTATACGTACGTCCGCTGGAACTCATGGCCGATGAAATAGAAACACTGCAATGAATGGCACTTTGTTTTGTAAGGAAACGTACATCAGTCATAAAAAGAGGTTCTTTATGATTCCAGTCTGCCACCATTTTCCAGTCTAAGTCAGGCAAAAGCTTTCTAAAATCAACAGCAGCTATTTGTGGCAAGAATAGTGATAATGTTTGTTTTGCCGTTAGATTTAACCAAATAGGAAAAAAGTTATCGTTCAGCAAAATAATACTTTCATGACTGCTGTTTAATGCAGTACGCATAAGGAGCGAATTATGCACACTGGACATCATGTTTTCAATGCTGAATGCTCCCGCCACGGCTAACGCTAAAGTATGTGGATGTGCTTCTTCCGCATTTCCTGAAATATCCAAAACACCGATACTGCGGCCATCGAGGCCATGAATAGGCGCGGCAGAACATGTCCAATTGTGATGGGGAACGCAATAATGTTCTGCTCCTCTGATTTGAATAGGCATATTATTATCCAAGGCTATCCCAATAGCATTGCTGCCTACTTCCAGGGTATTCCAAGAAGTCCCTTCTGAAAAAACCAGTTCTTGTGATCTTTTTTGTATAGAATCATCGCCTATCGTTTTTAAAATAGTTCCTTGTTCATCTGTTAGTACTAATAAAAAATGAGATTTTTTAACAATTTCATATACACTTTGCATGATGGGAATGGCAATTTCCAATAAGGATTGATGTTGTATAAGAATGCGCTTAAAATCGTTCCCTTCAATGTGCTTTCCTCTTCCGCTCCACGGGTCTACACCATATTGCCTGCATCGCTTCCAAGATTTAGCTACTGCAGGTTGTACACGCTCATCTAACTCTCCCTTAACAATAAATTGTTCCCACATTTTTTTTAATCCATCAAGATTCATATAACACACTCCCTCCAAATAAAATACAATCAAGGGCTCTTTGTCTTATAATACACATAATTTGCTGGATTGCTTATTTGTTAAAATTTATTTTATATTTTACTTTATATCCGCTTTAATTATATCATATACGCATATTAATTATATTAAATATGTATATATTGTATTGTTTATTCAATTATAATACAATCTGCGTATAACCCTATATCGTATAAATAAATTAAATACATTTTTGTATATATTATATTTGTCTCAAAAAATCTCAAAACGTCTCACTTTACTGTGAGATTTTTTGAGATTTTTTAATACTAAAAAAAACAACATAGGGCCTGCTTATTGAACAAATACCTGTATATATTTAATATAATTTTTATTTTTGATATTTTTTTATTTGGCATGATTATTTCATTTAAATTAGCAAGATTACATTCGAGATACATCTTATGGGGAGGTGAGTTTATTTCATCAATTAAAGTCAGCCCGCATTTCATTTCCGTTTTACGTATTATTTTAAATCATGAAACAACAAAGGAGGAACATTATGAATATATCAAAAGAAACAATGCAGCATATGTATATTACGATGAAACGCATCCGTGAATTTGAACTAAAAACGCAAGAGCTTTTTGCTGAGGGTAAAGTACCTGGATTTGTCCATTTATATTTAGGAGAAGAAGCCGTATCCGCAGGTACCTGCGAGTATTTAAACGATAACGATTATATCACAAGTACTCATAGAGGACATGGACATATTATTGCAAAAGGCGGAGATATGAAGTACATGATGGCCGAATTATTCGGAAAAGCAACAGGGTACTGCAAAGGAAAAGGCGGATCCATGCATATTGCGGATCGGGATAAAGGAATTTTAGGTGCGAATGGTATTGTAGGTGCCGGGCAAGATATCGCATTAGGCGCTGGCTTTTCTATTAATTATAAAGGAACAAAGCAAGTATGCATTTGTTTTTTTGGAGATGGTTCAACAAATCAGGGAACCTTTCATGAATCTTTAAATTTGGCTTCTATATGGCATCTTCCGATTGTCTATGTCTGCGAAAATAATAATTACGCGATTTCCATGAGCCAGTCAAGACATCAACATATCCAAAATATTTCCGATCGAGGAACTGCTTATGGAATTCCCAGTCTACATATAGACGGAAATAATGTAATAGCTGTATACAAAACAATTGCTGCCGCCGTTGATCGAGCCCGCAAAGGAGAAGGCCCTACTTTAATAGAATGCAAAACATATCGATGGCGCGGACATTTCGAGGGAGATCCAGCTATTTATAAACCACAAGAAGAACAAGAAGCTTGGCTAAAGAAAGATCCTCTTTTGCAATTTAAAACATATTTGGAAAGCAATCACTTTTTCAACGAAGACCAATTACACATATGGGACACTGCGGTTTGTCAAGAAATAGACGAAGCTGTCCGTTTTGCTGATGAAAGTCCACTGCCGGATATAAACACAGTTGTAAATGACGTATATTCGGACATTACGGAGGAGGTGCGCGTAAGATGAAAACAATGACCTATGGACAAGCCATTAAAGAAGGTATGAGTATCCGCATGAGAGAAAATCCCAATGTTTATCTTTTAGGAGAAGACGTAGGTGCTTTCGGCGGTTGTTTTGGAGTAAGTGCCGGCATGTTTAAAGAATTCGGCGGAAAAAGAATTTGTGATACTCCTATTTCAGAGGGTGCTATTATTGGAACTGCAATTGGTTCTGCTGCTACAGGATTGCGTCCTATTGCTGAAATTATGATGGGAGACTTTGTTACGGTTGCTATGGATCAACTTGTAAATCAATCGGCCAAGATGCGGTATATGTTCGGTGGTAAAATTTCGCTGCCATTGGTTGTTCGCCTTCCTGGCGGAGCTGGTGTCAGTGCAGCTGCACAACATTCTCAATCGCTGGAAGCTTGGCTTGTACATGTTCCTGGTTTAAAAGTAATATATCCTTCTACTCCGCAAGATGCCCTTGGGCTTATGCTTTCGGCTATTGATGATGATAACCCCGTAATAATGATAGAACACAAAGCATTATATTCTGTAAAGGGAAATGTTTATAATTTAGCTCCAATTCCATTGGGGAAAGGTGACATAAAACGTAAAGGTAATGATATTACTATCATTGCCACTGGAAAAATGGTTTACGAAGCCCTTACCGCCGCTGAAAGTTTGAAAACTGCCGGAATCAGCGCAGAAGTAATTGATCCGCGCTCACTGTATCCTTTAGATAAAAATCTTATTGCCGACTCTGTCAGCAAAACGCATCGTGTCATCGTTACGACAGAAGAAACAAAAAGAGGGAGTTATGCAGGGGAGCTTTCTGCTTATATTCATGAAGAATTATTTGATAAATTGGATAGTCCCGTAAGCCGAGTTTGTGCATTGAATACGCCCATACCGTTTGCTCCTAATTTAGAAAAAGCATTTTTACCTAATGCGGCAGATATTTTCAGGGCAGCAAAAGCATTATTTTAATCCAAAAATATATATCTGCCTTTCAAAAACATCTATAAAAGGAGGTAATAATTGATGGCGACAGCACTTACGATGCCACAATTGGGCCTGACAATGACAGAAGGAACGGTCTCACAATGGCTAAAAAAAGTAGGCGACCCGGTAAAAAAGGGTGATGAAGTCGTAGAAGTTGAAACAGATAAAATCAGTAATATAGTGGAAGCCCATGAAGACGGCATTCTTCTATCCATTGTTATGAAGGAAGGCGAAGCCGGCCCGGTAAAGGCTGTAATGGGGTATATCGGGCAAGCCGGTGAAACCGTACCGGGGGATGACAGCGGCCCGGCAGCAGAACCAGCTCCTCAAGAAGCCGCGCTGGCACCGGTGGCACCGGTGCCAGCGGCAGCTGCCGGTCCAGTGCAAAATACGATTGTCGGCGGCTGGGTATTGGCGACTCCGTATGCTCGTACATTAGCGAAAGAAGCCGGCATCGATCTGGCCCTCGTTTCTGGTACCGGTCCGAACGGGCGAGTCGTAGGCCGCGATGTGGAAGCTTTTAAAGCAGAAGAAAAAATACGTATCTCTCCCACGGCTGCTAAAGTGGCGGCTGATCTGGGAGTAGATACCCAAACGGTAACTGCCGACGGACGAATCATGAAGAAAGATATCCTTACAGCCGCCGGAGTTGTTCCGGCAGCTCCGACAGTCCCGGCAGCGGCGGCAGCCGCTCCGGTAACGGTGAAAGCGGAAGTAAAATCGGCTCCGAAAAACGGCGTTCTGCTCAAGGGGATGCGCAAGGTCATTGCCCAGCGTCTGGGAGACTGCTGGAAGAATACGCCGCATGTCCATCATACGGTAGAAGTCAATATGACCAAGGCCACGGAACTTCGCAGTACTTTCATTGCCATGGACAAGAAATTCTCCTTTACCGATCTGATCATCAAAGCCATGTGCAAAGTTCTG
>NZ_FNHQ01000073.1 GCF_900103535.1 Megasphaera paucivorans
ACAGAAGCGAAGGGGCTGTACCTAAATTGTCAAGAAAAACTTCTAGTGAGGACTGTGGTGCCCGTACCGTAAACCGACACAGGTAGGCAGGAAGAGAATTCTAAGGTGCGCGGGAAAACCCTCGTTAAGGAACTCGGCAAAATATATCCGTAACTTCGGGAAAAGGATAGCCCAGAGTAGGTGAAGCGCAGAAACGCGCGGAGCTGGAATGGGCGGCAGAAGAGAGGCCCAAGCGACTGTTTACCACAAACACAGGCGTCTGCTAAAGGGAAACCTGAAGTATAGATGCTGACACCTGCCCGGTGCTGGAAGGTTAAGAGGAAGTGTTAGCGCAAGCGAAGCAGTGAATTGAAGCCCCAGTAAACGGCGGCCGTAACTATAACGGTCCTAAGGTAGCGAAATTCCTTGTCGGGTAAGTTCCGACCCGCACGAAAGGTGTAACGATTTGGGCACTGTCTCAACGAGGGACCCGGTGAAATTGAAGTACCTGTGAAGATGCAGGTTACCCGCGACTGGACAGAAAGACCCCATGGAGCTTTACTGTAACCTGAGATTGAATTTTGGTAAGAGACGTACAGGATAGGTGGGAGGCAGAGAAGTGAGTACGCCAGTATTCACGGAGCCGCTGGTGGGATACCACCCTTGTTTTACTGAAATTCTAACGAAAAGCGTAACGAGCTTGCGGACAGTCTCAGGCGGGCAGTTTGACTGGGGCGGTCGCCTCCAAAAGAGTAACAGAGGCGCCCAAAGGTTCCCTCAGCGCGGACGGAAACCGCGCGAAGAGTGCAAAGGCAGAAGGGAGCTTGACTGCGAGACGGACAGGTCGAGCAGGGACGAAAGTCGGGCTTAGTGATCCGGTGGCATCCGAGTGGAAGGGCCATCGCTCAACGGATAAAAGCTACCCTGGGGATAACAGGCTTATCTCTCCCAAGAGTCCATATCGACGGGGAGGTTTGGCACCTCGATGTCGGCTCATCACATCCTGGGGCTGAAGTAGGTCCCAAGGGTTGGGCTGTTCGCCCATTAAAGTGGTACGCGAGCTGGGTTCAGAACGTCGTGAGACAGTTCGGTCCCTATCCATCGCGGGCGGAAGAAACTTGAAAGGGGCTGCTCCTAGTACGAGAGGACCGGAGTGGACGGACCAATGGTGTACCAGTCATACCGCCAGGTGTGCAGCTGGGTAGCTACGTCCGGGACGGATAAACGCTGAAAGCATCTAAGCGTGAAACCAGCCTAAAGATGAGGTTTCTCATTACGTAAGTAAGTAAGGTCCCACAGAGACGATGTGGTTGATAGGCCGGGAGTGGAAGTACAGTGATGTATGGAGCGGACCGGTACTAATAGACCGAGGACTTGACTTAA
>NZ_FNHQ01000051.1 GCF_900103535.1 Megasphaera paucivorans
TGTTAGAAGAGGGCCTCGAAGAATCGCTTCAATTTTTCAGTTTCCAAGAAATTGATGCTAGAAAAATCTCATCTACAAATCTACTGGAACGATTAAATAGGGAAATCCGGCGCCGGACGAGAGTAGTTGGAATTTTCCCCAGTATGGATTCATACGTCCGGCTTGTCACAAGCTATCTCATTGAGTACAGCGAAGATTGGTCCAGCGGGCGTTCTTACATTAACCCTAAAATTATTACCGAGCTTCAACTTCAATTAGCAAAGACTGCTTAATCCCATTCGGAGATTGATGGTTTTTGCGAACATTGCTTGACACTATCTAATAAATACGCCCTTATTATAAATACACGCAGAGGAAAACTACTCTATTTTATTGTAATAGAATCATTTTCGACTAAAATTTTTTTCTTTTTCCGGATAAAATAGTTTATTTTGATTATTTACTAAAAAACGGAACATCCAAAATAATTGGAGGTTCCGTTTAAGACTATATTAACTTAAAATTCAATCCAACCCTTAAAATTACAGCATATAGCCAGCAATAATTTTTAAAAGCTATTCCATAAAAAGTAACATTATTTTCTAAATTGAGCTAAACAATGATCCAGCGCTTCATTATACAAAAGTATATCAGCCCCAATCGCTACAAAAGTAGCACCCCACTGAATAAATGTCTTGGCCACATTTACATCGGACGCGATTGTTCCTGCTGCTTTACCCAATTCTGTTGTACGTCTAACACAATATTCCATAGTTTCCATAACTTCCGGAGCATTCGCATTGCCCAAATATCCCATGTCTGTCGATAAATCGGCCGGGCCAAAGAAAACACCATCTACACCCGGAGTCTTAACGATGTCATCAAGATTTTCAACACCCTTGCGACTTTCTACTTGTACCAAAAGGCATAAATTTTCTTGACAATATTCCATGTAGTCAGGTAAGCGATTCCATCGTCCCGCCCTGGCGACACTAGCTCCTACTCCGCGATATCCCTTAGGTGCATAACACATAGATTTATAAATATTTTCTGCCTGTTCCCCTGATTCAACCATGGGAACCAATAAAGTTTGTGCACCTAAATCCAATAACTGTTTAATATTGGCACGTGTTCCTTCTAAAGGTCTCACGATAGCATGACTATGATATGGTTCTATAGCCTGAAGTTGTCCATAAATATTTTGTACTGTATTGGGTCCATGCTCACCATCAAAAAGCAACCAATCATATCCTGCCGTAGCCGCAATTTCAGCCATTACAGCAGTGGCGCTGTCCATCCATAATCCTAATTGCAATTGATGATTTTTAATAGCATGTTTAAACGGATTGTATAATATTTCTTTATTTAACTCTGTCATATATTTATTCATCTCCAAAGTAAGCTAATTAAATTTTTCAATTAGCTATTCTGAAAGAGCGTTGTCGATTTTTTGAATGCGTCATATAGTAAATTAGCATCACAAGCAAACGAGATATATTGAACGCCTCTCTTTTTCCATTTTATTGCAGTTTCAATATCATCAACAAAATAACCGATAGCAACACCCACCTGTTTTGCTTGTTCCATAATTTCTTCCATTTGGGCAATCACCTTAGGATGTTCGACCTGCCCCGGAATGCCTAAAGATGCAGACAAATCATAGGGTCCTACAAAAAGAACATCAATTCCCTTTACTTTCAAAATTTCAGGGAGACTGGCAACCCCATCTTGTCCTTCGACTTGAAGAATTACTGACGTTCTTTCGTTAGATTTACCAAAAAACTCCGTTCTGTCCATTGCAGAATATTTTCCGCCACGCACATAACGATTACATCCTCTTTCACCAAAAGGAGCAAACTTAGCAGCCTTAACCGCCTTTTCCGCAGCTTCTTTTGAACCAACATTTGGAATTTGTACTCCATCAGCACCCATATCCAATGCTTTTCCAATCAACTCCGGATTATTTTCATACACACGGACAATAGATGTAATACCTGCCGCTTTAGCAGCACGTACTAAATTAATAGCACTTTCTATCGGAATTTCTCCATGTTCATTATCAATTATAGCAAAATCAAAACCTGCCAAACCTGCCATTTCAATGATCGCCGGATAATTCAGATTTAAAAAAGGTCCTAAAAGTTGATCTCCGTTTTTTAAACGTTCTTTAAAATTACTCATAATAAGCGCCTCCTATAATTTTAATATATATGTAAATTTATTTTAAAAAACAAAATCAGACATAGTTGCACACTCGGGCAATAGCAATTTCCATATACCCCAAGGATTCCGCTTTTGTCATTTTTCCATTAACGGTTTCCATTACCATTTCAAAAAGCTCCTGTCCCAATTCATTCATAGTTTTCGTACCATAAATAACCGGACTGGCATCAAAATCAATATTATCTTCCATATTGGCATATGTTAACTTATTCCCAGTAATTTTTATTACCGGGACTATAGGATTCCCAGTTGGCGTTCCTCTTCCCGTTGTAAAAACAACAATCTGTGCTCCGCCGGCAACCATTGCCGCTACCGAAGAAGGATCATTGCCTGGGGTATCCATGATGACTAATCCTGTATCAGTAACTTGTTTTGCATAATCATATACTGCATCGATAGGACGATGCCCCCCTTTATGAATACAGCCTAAAGATTTTTCTTCCAGTGTAGTCAATCCCCCGGCTTTATTCCCCGGAGACGGATTCCCATCCCGTACTTCTTCACCCACAAGACGCAGTGCTTTTTCATATCGATGTACAATTTCTAATATCCGTTGTTTTACTTCTTCATTTTTACCGCGTTTAGCTAAAATATGTTCTGCTCCAATAAATTCTGTCGTTTCACTCAAAATAGATGTAGCACCCAAATCAACCAAACAATCACTAAGTTCTCCAACGACTGGATTCGCCGCTAATCCAGATGTAGGATCAGAACCACCACATTCAGTACCAACAATCAACTTTGATATATCGCATTCTTCCCGTTGTACCATGCTGGCATCCTGAACCATTATTTTGGCATAACGCACAGCTTTTTCAATAGCCTTTACTGTTCCACCTGCTTCTTGAATAACAACTTGCTGAAGCGGTTTATTCGTTCTTTCCTTAATAGCTTCCACTACAAGATCCATCTGACAATTTTCACAGCCTAATGAAACAACAACAGTACCATAAATATTCGGATTAGCTGCAAAACCCGCCATAACATCCATTGTCAGTTGTTGATCTGGAGGTACTTGTGAACACCCATTTTGATTGTTAAAAGTTACCGTCCCTTTTACTTGTTGAGAAATAATTCTCGTAGTATCCGAAGCACAAACACTAGCAGGTAAAATTAATACGTGGTTTCTAATACCAAAACGACCATCTGGACGCTTATATCCATAAAAATTCATTATATATTCCTCCTTAACCTAAATTTTCCCGTACACTTTTTACATTATGTTCATGGACATGTTCACCCTGCTTAATATCCGCAGCCGCAACGCCAATATGTTGTCCATATTTAACAACAGGTTGTCCCTGCGGAATATTACAAAGTGCAAATTTATGATATATAGAAATATCTTCTGCTGCCTTTATATCTACTTGCTTTTTTGTCATATCTAAATAAGAAATAGTATCTCCCTTTTTTATAGACTCAATTGCTACTCCCACATTATCTGCCGCATCAATAATCATTGCACTTACCATATTTTATCGCCTCTTGTTCTTATATTAGTTTTTAAACGTATTTACGAATCAGCGTTATTTATATACTACGTTGTATTTATATAAATGTCAACTGTACAAAATAGTCTATGCCAACTTCATATACCCATATATATAACATAATAAAATAAATATATCTAAATCATTATTATTTATGTTATTTATCTTGAATAAATTCAAAAAAGCATTACTGTTCAGTCTCTCCCATACAATGCTGTTTTGCATTCTCATCAGCAAAGACATTGCTAAATTTAATAGATATATTGCTAATCTTCAAATACTTCACTAAATTCAATACCTAGCAATAACATATTTATTTAGTATATATCCCATTTTCATTCACATAAGGTACTACCTCCTTAAGGCAGCTTTCATTCAATATTTTATACTATATTAAATGAAAACTGCTCATGAGATAGTTCGTCAAATCAAAAGTATTTCTCTTATAATTTATCGTATTTCATAACGGCCCCTTCCGAACCAGAGGCAGCAATTTTACAATATAAGCCTAAATATCCACGTTTAAATTTAGGTTCTGGTCTTTTCCATTGTTTTAAGCGGCATTGAATTTCTTCATCACTAACTAACAAGTTTAAACTTCTTTTTTCTATATCAATTTCGATACGATCACCATCTTGCACAATGGCAATAGTACCGCCTTCTGCAGCTTCCGGAGAAATATGTCCAACAAAACAGCCATTATTGGTACCACTAAACCGTCCATCGGTAATAAGGGCAGTCGTTTTTGATAATCCACGGCCATACAAATATTTCATCGCCTTATACATTTCTCTCATGCCAGGTCCGCCTTTAGGCCCTTCATAGCGGATAACGACAACGTTTCCATCGTGAATTTTACCCGATAATATCGCTTCTTCTGCCGCTTCTTCCGAATCAAAACAAATGGCTTCTCCTTCAAAATGATGTAAACTTTTATCAAATGCTCCCGGCTTTGTAATACCTGTATCTGGGGCTAAATTACCACGAAGAACGGCTACGCCGCCTTCATACCCAAATGGCGTTTCTATTGTTTTAATAACCTTATCATTGGCCGGATATTGATAATGATGTGTTTGAATATTTTCTGCTACAGTCTGTGCAGTAACTGTCATCTGATCTGTGGCAATAATTGAACTCATTTCTTCTAACAACTTGCTGACCCCGCCAGCTTGATAAAAATCTATCATATTGTATTCAGAAGCCGGATTAATTTTTGCCAATTGAGGAGTTTTTCTTGAAAGTTGGTCAAATTCTTCTAATACATTGATACCCAATTCTGCCTCACGTGCAATCGCAGTCAGATGCATAACTGCATTTGTACTACCACTCATAGCTAAACAAATTTTAATGGCATTTCTAATGCTGTCATCTGTAATAATCTTGCGTGCTGTAATATCTTTTTCTACCAATTCCATGATTTTGATTCCCGTATATTCTGCAACCGACAATCGCGCTGCTGAATATGCCGGAATAACGCCTCCATCAGGAACTGTCATTCCTAATGCTTCCGAAAGTGAGCACATCGTATTAGCAGTTCCCAAATACGAACATGATCCACAGGTTGGACAGGATAAGTTTTCCAATGTTTTATATTCTGTTTCTGTAACTTTTTTTGCGCTTAACATGCCATACGCTTCTGTACTGGAAGTTTGATCTGATTTACGTCCGTCAAACATGATTCCGCCTTCCATTGGTCCGCCCGGCAGTAGGATACAGGGAATATCTAATCGAGCAGCCGCCATGAGCATGCCCGGAACAATTTTATCACAAGAGCCTAACAGCACTAACCCATCAAATAAATTGATTTGTGCCATAGATTCTACAGAATTTGCAATCAGCTCTCTAGACGGAAGGATATAATGCATTCCATCATGCCCTTGAGCAAAGCCATCGCAACCGCCTATAACACCAAATTCAACAGGTGTTCCACCAGCACGGTAAATACCATCTTTAACACGCTGAGCAACTTGACGCAGATTAAAATGCCCCGGCACACATTCACTCCAAGCATTCGCAATGCCAATAATTGGACGTTTTAAATCGTCTGTAGAAAACCCCATCGATTTATATGTCGCTCTATAATATTGATTTTGAAGACCAACAAGAATATTTTCACTTCGCTTATTCACACGAATACCTCCCATTTTTACATACAAAATTAAAATATATAATCATACTGGCTTAGGTTAATACATACTACGTTTCGAAAAGACATCAACCTCCAATCCATCCTCCATCAACAGCAAGATCCGTTCCTGTAATATAGCTTGCTTTATCTGAAGCCAAAAACAAGATGGCATCTGCTACTTCTGTCGGTGTCCCGGGTCTCCCCATCGGTGTCCGAGAGTTAATAATTTTTAACCAATCAGGAGATTTCAAAACATTTTCAACCAAAGGTGTTGTAATAAAAGCAGGAGAAACACAATTAACACGTACTCCCAAAGTCGCCCATTCATTTCCTAACCCCTTTGTAAACTGCCGGATACCCGCTTTACTAACTCCATATATAGAAAGTCGCGGCAAGTTTATATGACTTTGTATAGAAGCCAAACTAACAATTGCTCCTTTTTTTTGCTTAATCATTTGTTTCCCTACTTCAACTGCACAAAAATAGGCGCCTTTAAGATTAATATTAATAATATAATCCCATTCATCTTCACTGTATTCCACTCCATACTTTCGGATATTAACGCCTGCCGAATTAACCAATACATCAATTTTTCCAAATTGGTCGATAATCGAAGTAACCATATTCTTAATTTCAGATATTTTACTAACATCACAAACAAATGAACTCGCTGAATACCCATTATTTCTCAAGGATTCCGCATATGCTTGGCACTCCTTTAAATGTCGACTGACAATAATACAATGTGCTCCTTCTTGACAAAATCTCTCCGCCGCTGCGGCTCCTATTCCTTTACTGCCGCCTGTAATTAACACGATCTCATTCAAAAATTCTTTCATGACCCACCTCCTTCTGAATTATATTAGATGATTATACAAAAAATATTTATGTTTTATTCCACATCGATAATTTTCGATGGATTCATAATATTATTAGGATCCCAAGCTTTCTTCAGCATTTTCATCAAATTTACTTCACCTTCCGGCGTAAATTTTTCAAAGGCATCTTTTTTCTTGTACCCAATGCCGTGTTCGCCAGACATTTTACCACCTAAACTATATACCAATGTAAATATATCATCATCATATGAATGCAATGTATTCGCCCAGTCTTCCGGTCCTTGATTCTGTGTATTCAAAATATTAACATGAATATTCCCGTCCCCTATATGTGCTACGATGCCCCCATCAATACCATGTTTTTCCATCAGGACTGGCAATGCCTTGGTAACATCAATAATCTTATCCAAAGGAACAACATAATCCGAACTGGCCCATGTCAAACAAAGCTCACGGCAGGCATCTGCAAATTTTTTACGGGCTTCCCAAATTCGATCATCTGCCATTAACACATCTATTGCTCCCGCTTCTTCACACAACATACTTACCTTTTCCATCTTTTTGTCCAGTTCATCTTCATCGTATGTTTCTACCGTAATAATGTCATATACTCCGCCTTTTTTAGCATATGGCAAATCTATTTTTATAAACTCACCGCTAATAACAATAGAACGATTATCCATATACTCAATACTGGTCGGTTCTATCCCTGCCTTTAATATTTTCCGCGGCAAAGACAGTGCTTTTTCATCACTATTAAATACTGCCAGTACATCAAAAGAATAGGGCGGCAATGCGCGCAATTTCAGCGTCGCCTCGGTAATAATTCCCAGTGTTCCTTCTGAACCACATATTAATTGTTCCAAGCAATACCCGGTACTGCATTTTTCAAGACGGCTTCCTACCTTTACAATATCACCCAACGGAGTTACCACCGTCAAGCTGTAAATCTGGTGGCGCGTTGTCCCATATTTAACGGCTTTGTTCCCTCCTGCATTCGTTGCTAAATTCCCGCCAATTTGACAACTTTCTGCACTGCAAGGATCCCCTGCATATAATAATCCTTCTGCCTTAGCAGCTTGCTGTAAATCCACAGTACGAACACCCGGTTGTACAATGCAATACAAATTTTCAGCATCCATTTTTAAAATTTGATTCATGCGTTCTAATTCAATGACAATTCCATGATGTATAGGAATTGCTCCGCAAGATAATCCGGTTCCTGCAGACCGCGGCGTAATTGGCACTAAATATTCGTTTGCCAATTTGACAACAGCGGCAACTTCTTCTGTCGAACCCGGAAATACAACTACTTCTGGATAATGAAAATATATGGAATTTCCTTCTTCATCTGTTTTATAGATTTCCAATTTATCCTTATCTGTCGTTGCATATTTATCTCCCACAACACCTTTTAATTTCTCAATCAATTCTTCCGTCACTGCATTATACTTCATCTTATATTCCTCCTTTTATAAATTTACTAACTTAAATATATAATAGTATAAAACTATCAACACTACCTCTTTTTAAATTCTATTTATTAGATTAATAAACTCCCTATAAATGTTTATATTTATAGGGAGTTTTATATACAATATCAGTTATTAATTAACCCCTATTTTTTTATTAAAATCAATAATCAAAGGGAATAATCCCAATAAAACAGCTAAGACAACAAAAAGAATCAAGGCCCAATAATAGCTTCCTGTTACTCCGACAATAAAACCAACAACAATAGGGATAACGGCACCGCCAACATTTCCCCATAAATTCATTGCACCACTAACGGCACCACTGTGTTGACGATCTGTAACAATCGCGGGTAAACTCCAATACAAGCTCCCACACCATTTTTCGAAGAACATAGATACAGACATCAGAAATACTGCAAAATACACACTGTGTACAGTACAAAGCAAGTACATCGGAACTGCGATGCAAATCCCCAATATAGGAAACAATTTATGCATAACAGAATTACTGTTTTTACTGGATTGTTTACGCCAATGATCGGTTAAAGTTCCTCCAAGAAATTCTCCGCCAACTCCAATCATATAAATAACAAAGATAGCCCATCCCAGTCCTTTAATATCCAAATGCTGCGTAGCTGCTAAATATAACGCCCCCCATGTCATTAGACCATACCAAAAAGAATCGTAAGCTGCAAAACCAAGACATAGGCCCCAAAAACTGCGAGATTTTAAATATTTAGCAAATACATGACCAGATGCTTTGCTGTCATTATTATTCAAAGAAGCACTATCTTCTTCAGCAAACGCCTTCCGCAAATATTCACGTTCCGCTTCATTTACATGCGGATTCGATTCAGGAGTTTCAGAAACTAAATTGCGGCAAGCCAAAACGACAATAATAGTTAACACCCCGGCGGCCATTAAGGCACCACGCCATCCATCGAGCCATGCTACAAACAAGGCACAAAGAGGAGCTCCGATAGCATTTCCAACAGCTGATCCAGAATCCAACAATGCTGCACCTTTACCACGTTCAGTATTTGTCAGCCAAACAGATTGCAATTTACCACCCGCTGGGTAGATAGGTGCTTCGGACATCCCTAATAATGAACGGATCGTAATAAATGCCGTACTGCTAGTAACAAAACCCGTAACAATTTGAAAGGCTCCCCAAAGACATCCCGTTCCAACAATAATCTTTCCTGGAGAAAATTTATCACAAAGCCATCCCGAAGGTATCTGCATCAACACATACCCCCAGAAAAAAGCACTTAATATAATCCCAACCATTTCTGGACTAAACTGTAAATCTGCCTGAATAGAAGGCATAAGTACAGATATCACTGCGCGATCTACATAATTAATAGAACACAAAATAAATATAGAAATAAAAACTTGCCACCGAATCCTTGTAGGTTTATCGGTCAATGAACTCATTAAAAAGACTTCCCTTCATTTAATTTTCCATTTTAATAGCACTATTTGAAGATTTATATTTACAAATTTTTTTATTCATTGTAAAAATCGTCATGAACTAGTTCTCTAATAAAACTGAATATTAATATGTTTTCCGGAAAACATTAGTTTTTAAATTTCTATTGAAACTATTTCATACTTCATTTTTCTAATATTACAGTGTGTTCTATTTATAACTTAAGTTGTTATATTATATATATCTGTTCACAAATTATACGAAACCGTTCTATTCAATTATTTCTCATCGTTTATACCGTTAATTTTTAAAAACAATTCCCTGCCTTCTATTGATTCTCCATAAAATTAGCAACAACTATATATCATCTATTCATCTAGTAATGCCAACGAAATATCACTTTCTATAAATAAAACATATATAGTATCTGATTAATCACATCCTTATATGCGTATTAATTCGCATATCCAAATATTATTATAATATCGCAATTTCATAATGTCAATAAATTATCCTTTAATGATATTATCTTTTTCCCACCGGCTTTTAATTAATAAAAATATGTGGAAATCGGATCAATTTTAATACAGTTATATGTAATGTTTAACTAGAGTCCCCTCTTTTATACATAAAAGAGGGGACTCTACATCTACTAAAAAAGTTCTTTAACTATAGGAAATAATACTTCCTTTTCCTTATCAGATAATGGGGTAAGCGGTTCACTGCAATATTCCTGCATGGGTTTTCCCATCTGTTTCATAACCCATTTCATTACAGGATTAAATGGGGTATGGAGTTCATACATCTTCATGTATTTATCAATGCTTCTTTGCAATGTAATTAATTCTGCAATATTTTCATTTTTCAATGCTTCAACTACCTTACACCCCAGTTCCGGAAATACATTAGATAAGGCGCCAATACAGCCATCTCCGCCAGATAAAATTACAGGAATACAGTGATTATCATATCCTGTAAATACTTGAAAATTTGGATACTTACTTTTTACTTCTTGAATATACCGCTGTGTATGACGCAGTATCATATGCGTATCTTTTACTCCGGCAAGATTATTATGTTTGGCCAGCAAACGCAGCATAGTATTTACTGTAACATCATATCCCGTCCTTTCAATATAATTATAAATATATACCTTTCCATATATCCCAGATAATATATGATCATAATAATGAAAAACATCTTCTTCATTACACGCCGTGTAATAAGGACCTACAACAATAACTGCATCAGCTCCATTATCCAGTGCAAAATTAGATAAATGAATTGTTTCTGATTCCATCATTCGTCCGGTCCCTGCCAACACAAAACCTTTATGATTAATATATTGAACAGCATCTTTAATCAAAGATTGTACTTCTTCAAAGTTTAACGCATAAAATTCTCCGGAGCTTCCCCCTACAAGAATACCATCAATGCCTGCATCTAAAATTTGATCATACATAGCATGCATATCATCATAACTTACACTTCCATTTTCGCTAAAAGATGTCAAAATAGGACACATATATTTACAATTCATTATTTATTCCTCCTAACATAGCCACAAAATATATTTATATAAATACTCAAATCTAAGTTTTTTATACTTGAAAGTGTATATGTTGATTAAGTTAATTCTTCTTATTAAATATTTTGCATCAATTTTAAGTATTTGTTTATTCATATTTTGTTCTGTCGTCTTACATGCCCGCAATTATGTCATCTCGATAAAATAATTCTTAAAAAAATCCACCAATTATATCATAAAACTAAAATAAATTACCCTGCGCATCAAAAGGCATTTCCTTCAAATCATCAATACGTTCCAACTGGGCATTACAATCCACTTCTTCAAGCAATGCTTCTGATACTTCTATTTCTTGGATTTCCATCGTATTTTTGATATGTATAATGCGAAGGTTTTTCTTATCTGCCCCGGCACAAGTTTTAATTGCCACCTGAATAGCCAATTTATCTGTTTCCGCGATAAACGGGGTTTTCACCATTTCTATAATAGTCGAAGTAATTGCATTGGGGTATGCCATTTCATTGATTATTTTATCAGCACAACGTTTCGTTGTAATATCTGCCAGTCCTAATCCATTCGCGTTGCCATGGGTTTCTTCCGTCAAATCCAAAACAATCACCCGTTTGGCATGGAAATTCCCAATCCGCGGCGCCGATCCATCTTGTCCCCGCGGTACCCCTGTTTCCCGCGGCAGCGTCCCGGATACATTAGGATCCATCCCATCCCCGCTGATGTTCTTGCCAATTTCATCGACTATCAATACATCGGCATCATCAATCAAAATATGCCCCATTACTTTTTTC
>NZ_FNHQ01000052.1 GCF_900103535.1 Megasphaera paucivorans
ATAGGTAACGGTGCCGAATAGTCCTTGTATCGTACGGCGATCCCGCCGTTCTATCTGATATCCTTGTTTCTTGTACTGTTCCACCAATTCTGTATCCATGATTTCTAACGCACAAACCAGTGCCTCTGTGAAAATCCGCATAAACAGCTGCAATAATTTTGTTTCGCGTATGATCGCGGTATCGGATTCCTTTATTGTTTTGATAATTTCTGCTATAATATATTCCATGAGAAGACCTTCGGTTGTGATATATTTTGCTGGCTAGGCAATATATCTATTATCTAGGTCTTTTCTTTTTTTTGCAATATCTTACCGAGAACTATTTTACACTAAGAATCAAGAATAAAAAAAACAAGAATTCTCTTGACAAACAATTGAATAACGTGTACCATATCGGTAAACATTGAAAATGCAATGACCAAAACAAGTACACGTATATTTATGTCCTACAGAAAACGCGAGCCATCGGCTGAGAGCTTGCGGGAAACATAAGTGCGATGGAATGCCTTTGGGAGCAGACCGACCGAAAATAGTAGGCCGGATCCGGTTGCCGCCGTTAATGGAAATAGTTGCAGCGAGTGCTGTAAACAGAGTGGAACCACGGACCACCGTCTCTGTATAAGGAGATGGTGTTTTTTTGCGTGTTAAATACTAAATTTGGCCGCGTTTTGTTTTCAGTGTATCCATCATTCACAAAATAGGAGGAATAGGAGAGGTGATGAAATAGCATAGCTATAAAATATACAAAAAAAGTATACATTAATAATAATGCGATGATCAAAACAAGTACACATACATAGGCTTTTTACAGAGAACGCAGATCAATGGCTGAAAATTTGCGAAAATGACTAGTATGGGGAATGCCTTTGAGAGCAGAACAGCTGAATTTTAGTAGGCTGTGTCCGGTGCCGCCGTTATCGGTTTTGAGATACAGCACAAGTATATATGTGTTGTAAACAGAGTGGAATCGCGGCCATCGTCTCTGTACAGGGGACGATATTTTTTTATCTAAAATTAAAAGGAGATGTTCGTATGTCACAAACAAAAAAAGAATTAGTATTAGCAGCACTTGATAACAAACCGGTGGATCGTGTTCCCGTTGGATTTTGGTTCCATATTTTACCGATACCTACTGTTCACAGTGCCAATGCTTTTAAAAATCCGCAATTAGCTAAACTTGTTTTGGCTGGAGAAGAAGAATATTTAGATACCGCAAAACCTGACTTTGCTAAAATTATGACGGATGGTTTTTTTACATATCAGCAGGATGTATTATCAAAAGTAAAAACTATTGATGATTTAAAAGGACTTCAGCCTCTTCCTGAACATGATAGATGGTTTACTGATCAGATTGCATATGCAAAAAAATTAAGTAATCGTTACAGCAATGAAATTTTATTATTTTATAATGTCTTTTGTGCTGCAACAACGTTAAAATTTATGCTGCCGGATGGCGATACTAGTTTAACGACACTTATTCAAGAAAATGAAGAAGTAGTAAAGCGTGCACTGGATATTATTAGTGATGATTTGGCGGTTTTATCTCAGCGAATTATAAAAGAAGCCGGCATTACTGGAATTTATTTGAGTTTGCAAAATATTAAGGGACTTAATCGTGAAGCGTATGAACGTATTTTGACGCCGGGGGAAAAGAAAATTTTATCGGCGGCGAATCGTGCCAGCGCATATAATATTCTCCATATCTGCGGCTATTTGGGCCACCGCAATGATTTATCCTGGTATACAGATTATGATGTTAAGGCGATTAACTGGGCGGCTCATATTGAAGAAGTTTCTCTCGAAGAAGGAAAGAAACTTTTTGGTGGACGTGCCGTTATCGGTGGCTTTGGCAATACGGAAAACGATATATTATATAATGGCAGTAAAAATGCTGTGGAAGCAGAAACGGAACGCATTATTCGTGGAGCGGGGAAAACAGGAGTAATCTTGGGTGCTGATTGCACAGTCCCACCTGATATTTCCAGGGATCGATTAGAATGGGTGCGGCAGAAGGCGGCTGTTTTATAATATAAGGGAGGAATCGATAATGGATATAAAAAAACTAGGAAAAGAAATGTTAGCGGTGTTATTAATTGGGACGACAGCAATTACGTTAGCAGCATGCGGTAAGAGTGAAACGAAGGAAACAGCGGCGGGAACTGATGGTGCGAAAAAAGTAATAACCGTTGCGCATACCAATTATTATGTGCCGTATGATTATGTAAATGATAAAGGAGAATCGGATGGATTTGAAGTTGCTGTAATGAAAGAGGTAGCTAAAAAACTGCCGCAATATGAATTTAAGTTTGTCCCGACCTCTGATGATGATTTGCTCATTGGTGTTGAATCTGGAAAATATACGGTAGGGACTAAAGGAATATGGAAAACACCGGCACGTGAAAAAAAATATATTTTCCCGAAAAATTATATAGGTGCCAGTGTGATTGGACTGGTTATACGTAAGGATACAGCAGATAAAATTAAAGATATGGAATCCTTTGCGGCATATAGCGGAAAGTTAGTTCCTATTGCACCGCAGAATGCGCAGTATGCAGTAGTGGAAGAATATAATAAATCACATCCGGATAAGCAAATTAAATTGGTCCCGTCAGAAGCCTTTAAGGTATCTGATGCCTATACATGGGTAATGGAAGGTCGGTATGATGCCTATTTTGAAGTGGAATTAAATTATAAAAATAATGTTCTTAACAAGAATGGTTCATACCATCAATTTGCCGATAACGTGTCATATATACGGTACAAGGGAATTCCAACATATCCACTGTTTAATAAAAAGGAACAAAAATTTGCTGATGAATATGATAAAGCGATAGAAGAATTACGGGCAGAAGGAAAAATTGCCGAATTGGAAAATAAATATTTCGGCGAAAGTTTATCCAATTATATTGGAGATAGTGATAAATAAGAGGGATAAAAAATGAATTATAGACCATTTGATCCAAGTTTTTTATTGCAATCTATTCCAGCTTTATTACCCTATCTGCAGATAACTCTTTTTGTTGGAATCAGCAGTATTGTGTTTGGGTCTATATTTGGAATTTTATTGGCAAAGGCAAAACTAAGCTCGATTGGTCCGTTGAGATGGTTGGCACAGGGGTATACATATGTTATGCGGTGTACTCCTTCCATCGTCTTATTGTTTATTGTATTTTACGGACTGCCAAAGCTGGTAGACGGATTATTCAATTATCAAATTGATGATTGGGATCGATCCGTATTTGCTATTATAACGCTTGTATTATTGTTTGGGGCATATGTATCGGAGGTGTTTCGATCCGCTTATTTAGCAGTTCCCCGGGGGCAATATGAAGCCGCAGTGAGTATTGGACTGACACCGCTGCAAGCGGTAATACAGGTTGTCATTCCCCAGGCCATGATCATTGCTTTGCCAAATTTTGGCAATTCGGTTATTAATCTTCTCAAAGAAGGGGCACTGGCATATACCATAGGATTGATCGATTTGATTGGTAAGGGCAATCTGATTATTTCACAGAATTTTGGAGCATATGCAATAGAGATTTATTTAGCCTGCATGTTTATTTATTGGGTAATGGCCCTTTTAATTGAAAAAGTGTTTTTTATAATAGAAAAACGTTTAGATAAAGGACAAACATTAAAAACAGTGCAGACAGTTAAGCAAGATAAGAAACGGGCTAGGCTATTTCTTATAAAGGGGGTGAAATTTCATGGACCTGGATCTTGATTTTATGTACGAAACATTTTTTAAAATACTTGGAGGTATTTCCACAACATTGGAACTAACGATACTTTCGCTCCTTTTAGCAGCTCCCATTGCTTTTTACATGGCAGTTCTGCGTTTGAATGATGCCAAAATCAGCAGTGGAGCCGTTCGTGTATATGTATCCTTTGTGAGAGGGACTCCCATTATTTTACAGATACTTTTATTGTACAGTTTGCTGCCGAGTGTGTTGAATACAATTGTCCAAACATTAGGAATCAACTTTAATGTTTTTGATGCGATTGATCCTTTCTTTTATGCGGTTGTGGTGTTTTCATTAAATACGATCGCATTGCTGTCAGAGGTATTTCGTTCCGCACTTATCAGTATTTCCAAAGGACAACTTGAAGCAGGGTTGTCCATTGGCCTAACTCGTTTTCAAGTATATATCCATGTAATTATTCCGCAGGCTATGGTGGTGGCGTTACCCAATATCTGCAACATTACTGTCAATTTAATCAAAGGTACTTCATTAGCTTTTTTAATGACTGTGAAGGATGTTCTGGCGATTGGAAAAATCGCGGCATCCTTTGGATATAATTATATTGAAGCGTATATAGATGTTTTCTTTGTATACATCATTCTTTGCACGATTATTCAGGTTTTATATACTGCAGCAGAGTCAAAGATAAGTACATTCCGGGCAATGCATGTATAGGAGGAGATAGTATGTTAATGCAGATTAAGAATGTTCGCAAGCAATTTAACGGAGTTGATGTTTTGAAAAACGTAAACGTTGATGTCCAAAAAGGAGACGTGATTGTAATTCTGGGTCCCAGCGGTTCAGGGAAAACAACCTTTTTACGTTGCCTTAACTTCTTGGAGCAAGCGGATGAAGGAACTATGCAATTTGATACACTTCATCTGGATTTAAGTCATACGTCTTCGTCAGATATAGCTAAAGTAAGAAAGAAAACAGCATTTGTGTTTCAGAATTATAATCTTTTTGCAAATAAAACCGCTCTTGAAAATGTAACACTAGGACTGACGGCAGGAAGACATGTCGGCAAAAGTGAAGCCTTGGCAATTGGCAGACAGGCATTAGATAAAGTAGGATTGTCAGATCGATATGACTATTATCCTGCACAGCTTTCCGGAGGGCAGCAACAGCGAGTAGGTATTGCCCGAGCAATAGCGGTCAAGCCGGATGTAATCTTGTTTGATGAACCGACTTCTGCATTGGATCCGGAATTAATCGGTGAAGTACTGCGGGTAATGAAAAAACTAGCAGAAGAGGGAACTACTATGATTGTTGTTACGCATGAAATGAAATTTGCACAAGATGTAGCTACTCATGTTATTTTTATGGATGGCGGTGTTATCGTAGAGGAAGGTGCTGCCGAAGATATTTTCGTTCATCCTAAGCATGATCGCACGAAAATGTTTTTGAAACGCATATTGCCCTGTGGTGGAATTTGTGAAGAGTATGAATGCAGATAAATAACCCTGATTTTTAGCAAAATGCATAAAATCAGGGTAAATATTGCTATTTATTATAAATAGTTCATCGGATTGA
The DNA here is from genome assembly GCF_900103535.1 of Megasphaera paucivorans. Lineage (GTDB taxonomy): Bacteria > Bacillota > Negativicutes > Veillonellales > Megasphaeraceae > Megasphaera_A > Megasphaera_A paucivorans. Next base: position 5,277 of record NZ_FNHQ01000052.1, read on the forward strand.
CAGGCGTGCCATTCAGACGTACTTCAAAATGTACATGCGGTCCGGTAGCCATGCCAGTAGCGCCTGAATAGGCAATAATCTGTCCTTGCGATACCGTTTGGCCGGCGGAAACGGTAAGACTTGTATTATGTCCATAAATAGTAGATAATCCGTTGCCATGATCAATGAGTACGGCATTTCCATATCCGCCCATCCAATCGGCTTCTACGACGACGCCGGCAGCGGCGGCATGCACCGGGGTTCCGTAATCGACACCGATATCAATTCCGCTGTGGAAAATTCTGCGACCTAAGACGGGGTGTATGCGGTAGCCGAATGGAGAAGTAATAGGACCGTTTACCGGCCAAATAAATATTCCGGAACCACTGGGAGCGGGAGCACTAGTATCAGAATCCGTGTTTGCTGCCGCAGCTGCATTGGCTCTGGCTTTAAGCATATCACTGATATGTTGTGAGGAAGCTTCCAATTCATTATAGGCTTGTTCAGCCGCTGCCTTGTCATTTTGGGTTTTATCTAAAACGGCTTGTTGTTCTGCTTTATGTTTTTCAATTTCTTCTTTCTTTTTCGCAGCGTCAGCTTGTAATTTAACCTGTTCTTGTCGTTCCGTTTCTAATTCTGTTTTTTGCTGGTTGATTGTATCCCTATCGGCAGCAATGGAATGGATCAGTTCCATGTCGGAATTTACGATTCGTTCCAATAGCTCTACGCGGTTGGCAAAATCATTAAAATCCTTAGCGCCGATGACAACATCTAAGTAATCCAGCTGGCCATGCATGTAAATATCACGAATACGGTTACCTAAAATTTTTTGCCGTTTTTTTAGATTTTCCTGCGTTTTGTCTAAATTAACTTGCGTTTCCGATATTTTATTTTCTGTTTGGAGTAATTGGTCCGAAATATTTTTGTATTCATTTCTAGCCGTATCCAGATTCGTTTGGATGATGCGAAGTTTTTCAAAAATATTACCGATGGCGGTGTCTGCATTGTTCTTTTTTTGCAGTTGTTGATTCATCTGTGATTGCACATCAGACAATTGGTTTTGCAAATTGTCTGAATCATCTGCCAGACTGCCAAAGGCAGGAACCAGTAAAGAAAACATGAGTAAGCCCGTTAGTCCGCGGTTAATCAATATTTTGCAGGTATTCATATAGATCACACCCTTATTAATAACATTTGCGCCATTTACAATTGTCTTGTAAATGGCGGTTTTTGCAAGGAATATTCTTCGTTTTTAAAAGGCCGTATCATCCATTAGACTTGTTTCACCAAATCGTGTAACTAGATCCTTTCGCTTCATCTTCCATTTTGGAGATGCCAAACTATAGGATTCATCATAGTTGGGGGATTTGATATTCAATATGCCGCAAACAAGTTCGTATAGTAAATCATTCGTAAAAAAGGCATTTTGGTTGTGCTTTAATGTACGAACTACGTCCGGATTGCGTTGTTCATATTGATTGGATAAGTAACAAAACATGGGAATGCGAAGAACCGTAAAACCTGTCGGATCTGGCTGACGGCGTACCATTGGATCTGAACCATGATCGGAAAAATATACCATAGCATCTAAGTGTAAATTATCATGCGCATATTGATAAATTTGAGATAATATCAAATCTGTATATAGCACGGTATTGTCAAAATCAGCCTGTTCATTTAAGGTTCCATCATCAAATTTATGGAAGGATTTTGGATAGCGATTGCGGTATTCTATATGACTTCCCATCAAATGCAGTACAATGAAGTTATTTTCGTTCGGATTAACTTGCTTTAAAAAGTCCAGCAATGATTCATCATATCGTGATTCTTTGTTATCTTTATCCGTCCATTTTGCTACGTCGGCAGTGTTTGCGACCAGCGTAATCGGTGTATCGGCAATTCCTATAGAACCCTGGTTGCTGAACCAGTAGGTTTTATATCCTAGTTTCTTTGCTATATCAATAATAGAAGTAGATTGATTAAATTGTTTGGTATTATAAAAATTCGATTCCGTCAATGCATGTTCTAATACCGGGACGGTATACCAAGCACAGCTATAAACATTGGTAAAAAGAGTAAAGTTGGGATTTGATTTTTCTCCTGTGAGCCAAGGGGTGTTTTGTACATGTTTTGGATCATAGGCATTCATCAGTGTACGAGTTTCCGATTCGCCGATTACGACAATTACTGTATTAGGACTATGTGCAGGATTTTTTTGAACAACTTGCAACGCTTTATATTTCTCGGCATGATTTGTAGCATATAATGAAGACTGCTGCAGATAATCGTGCGTATCTAAAAACAATCGAATAGGAAAACTTTCCGGGACAATGCTTTCCGCCATGACATAGGCTGAAGGAATGATAATCAGCAAGGCGAATATGGGAACACTTAATTTCCCCCAATTATTTTTTGGGATGGGAAGTGTTTTTGTTTCGACGAAAAAAAATGTAGTTAAACAGATAAGCAGCATAAGGATAATTCCCACGACGTGAAAAATTCCCAATGAATGAAGGTATTCTCCTGTTTCTGAAATATTTGTCTGATACATGATCAACGCACCGGAGGTCGTGATGCATGAACTGTACAATGCATAATAGATCCACTGTATTATTGGAATCATCAACTCAATAATTTGCAATATAGATGTAACAAGCGCAGCGGTTTTGTCATTGCTGAAACGGCGAAATAGCATGTATGTGCACAATGTTAGGCCAAATAAATAGAGCCCGATATAAATGTCATACATATTGTTTAGATAAATGATACCGCTGGCTGCAAATGTTGCATATGATACATACGGACCGGTAATGATCCATGATAACGCTATAAATATCCCAGGAAGTAAGGATACGACACGAAGAGTGCACCGGTATAGTATAACGGGAAGTACGGCAGCAGCGGCAGCCGCTGCTAATCCTACCGCATCATAACGCAGATTGTCATCACCTAGTCCGATAGAAGTTGCATAATACCAGGCGAAGCATAAACTGAATACGATGGCAAATAAAAGCGTACTGGTTACTATCCTGCGAAATAATATAGCATGTTTCATATGGTCCTCCGATTTATTCATTAATATTTTTTATATTCTATGGCTGTGGGATCAAAGATGCGAGTTTTTCTAAATGCAGCGTTGTATAAAAAAACGCATGCCATTTCCATAGATATCCGCATAATGTAGATAACAGCAAGCGGATGCGGAAGTGTGTAAAACTGTTATTTCCCTCAAATATAGCAACTCTGTTCAAGGCATACGGATCGTCCCCTGCGTGAAGACGTCCGGCATTGACGGTGAAGGCACCGGCATAACCAGCAGCTTTTGTTTCTCTTTCTACCATTGTATTATACTTGCCTTCGGGGTAAGCAATAAAATGGATCGAGTGCCCTAATTGTGTTTCTATCTGTTGTTTTGAAGTAGTAAGCTCTTGTCGAACGGTATTTTCATCCAATTCGGATAAAGGTCTGTGTGTAATTGTATGTGAGCCAAAGGCCATGTTGTCTTTATCCATTTTTTTTATTTGGGCCCAAGATAAATAACCTGGTTTTCCGACAAGACTGGTGATAATAAAAATAGTTCCGGTCATATCATATTTTTTTAAAATAGGATAGGCATCTGTATAATTATCTACATATCCATCATCAAAAGTAATCATGACAGGTTTGTCGGGCAAGGCAGTTCCTTTTGTTAAATAGTCATTTAATTGAGCAGGGGTGATGGTATGATATCCTTGATCTTTTAGATATTGCATTTGTTGAGAAAAATCGTGTGGAGTCATAGTTAAGCAGGTATGAAAGGTATTATCTACTTCGTGATAATTTAAAATAGGTATTCCGGTTACTTCATAATGCTCTGATCCAAAATACCAATATGCCAGCATAATCCCTGCGAATGTAAATAGTGTGATTACCGCGAGTATCACTTTCGTTCCATAAGATGACAGTTTATGCGTTTTCAGTTGTATTCACTCCTTTATGCAGCATTAGTGTTTATAAAAGCGATGCAGCGGTGTTTCTTAACGTATTTAATTGTGAGTATAAGTTCTTTCCCGGACATAAAGTGGAATTTAAATCGCGATGACCGAAAACAGTATGGTTATTTGGATGCAATGAATATTTTTGGCAAAGGTATGCCGTCATAAGTCCAATTGATTTTAACTGAGCGTCTGTAGGATATGCCGTTTCAAAATCACCGGCTGAACAAATTCCTACAGAAGTTTGATTATACCCATAACAATGAGCTCCAATAGCACCCATAGGCCGACCTCGTTCAATGGTTCCATCTTTTCGGATAACAAAATGATATCCGATACCAGCCCATCCGTTTGCTAGATGCCATTGATGAATCTCAGATGCCGATACATCACGATTAGTACCGCCAACATGGTGAATAACAATAATATTCGTAAGTTTACGTTGGACCAATGGCTGACAAAAAGTGAGATTTGTTTCTTTTATGATGGGGGATAGCATAGGGTGTGGTGTTGAATATGCTTGTACAATTTTAGGGATAAATGTGGGTAAAATGCTTGCAGCTCCAATTGTGATAAAGGAACGACGTAAAAATTCTCGGCGTCCGATTTTATTCATAATATTCCTCTTTTCCTGATAAAAATATAACAAACATTCTCAACTATCGTCGAGTATATCACTATATTTCAGAAAAGTCCAGTTACCTGTTTTCGGAAAAATAAAATAAGAAATTGGTAAAAGTTTATAAAAATATTAGATATATACTGATGTTTTTCAATAAATGTTCATATGTTCATTTTATCTAATGAAAAATGAACAAGAAAAACAATATATAAACGCTTCTCATTTGCATTGAGTTTTTATTCGTTATCTGTGCAATGTATTTTATAAAAATTGTAAATAAAAAAGTTTGTCGTGTAATATTTTATATCATAGTATAGTTTATTTTATTTTCTGCATTACAATATAAACGTATACTATATTGTTTTTTGTTTATAATTTATTTATTACTTTTCGTCAAAAATTATAAATTTTATTGTATACTTTTATCGTATATAGAATTATTTAGTTCAAACATATACTATTTGATAGCTTTATATAGAAAAATAGTTGGAAGATAGATAGTATAAAATTTTATGTGTAAACTCTAAGAGGCCCATAGGAAAAGGAACCTCATTCCTGTATAGTGTTAAGTGCTAACAAAGACACTAAAGAAATGAGGTTCCCTAATGTCAAATCTTAACACAAAACTCATGCAAGCGCTAGTAGAAAAACAATCTGTTGAAGATGTCTTTCGTCAAGAACTTGAAGATGCCATCAACCAGTTGCTTAAGGTTGAACTTTCTAGTTTTCTAGGATATGAGAAACATAGTTCCAACGGCTGGTCTTCTGGTAATAGCCGCAACGGTTTTTATTCTCGCGAACTTCGCACGGAATATGGTACTTTACAGCTCCAAATT
>NZ_FNHQ01000048.1 GCF_900103535.1 Megasphaera paucivorans
GTCTTCAATACATTGGCTACGCGCGGCCCTAAATCCCGGCCGATATTCGTTGCCCCTACCAGAAATACGTTCGGTTTTACTTCTTCAAAGAAGTTCTGCAGTACCTTCGTATACGCTGTCGTATTATATTGTTCCAATTTCGGATCGTCATACACATATACTTTATGCGCTCCATGTGCAATTAATTCCTGTGCCAGCGGTTTTACACCGCTGCCGATCAAGACTGCACCTACTTCATCTCCGATTTTGTCGGCCAATATTCTGCCCTGACCTAACAATTCTAAAGATACATTGCGCAGTTTGCCTTCAAATTGTTCAGCGATTACATACACGCCTTTGTAATTAGCCAAATCCATCTTCACGTTTCCTCCTTAGAATTAAATTATCTTCTGTTCTGTCAATTTTTCCATCAACGTAGCAACAGATACAGCAACATCTTCATTGTTCAATATAACACCCTGCGTTCTCTGAGGCGGAGTGAAGATTTTGCGGACATTTGTCGGCGAACCGCTCAAACCGATACGGCTTTCGTCTACTTTGATATCATCTGCCGACAAGGTTGGTATTTCGCGACGTTTGGCCTTCATCGTTCCGCGAATAGTCGGGAACCGCGGTTCATTTAATTCTTTTACAGCCGTAAGAAGAACCGGGAACGAAGCTTCCGTAACGATATAGCCTTCTTCATTCTGCTGCTTTACCGTTACTTTTTCTCCTTCTACCTCGATATGTGCTGCGTAGGTGATCTGCGGGATACCGAGTTCAGCTGCTATCTGCGGGCCGACCTGTGCTGTATCTCCATCAATGGCCTGCTTGCCGCATAAGATCATATCGAAATGGTCCAGTCCTTGTAATTCAGCAACTTTCTTGACTGCCTGTGCCAGGCAGTAGCCTGTTGCCAGGGTATCCGAACCGCCGACTTTTCTGTCTGTCAGCAAATATGCTTCGTCGGCTCCCATTGCCAGCCCTTCACGAAGTACTTCTACAGCCTGCGGTGGCCCCATGGAGAGCAGCGTTACCTTAGCTCCCTGTTCATCCTTCAGCTGCAGTGCAGCTTCCAAGGCATTCTGGTCAAACGGATTAAAGATGTTAGGCACACCCGCACGAATGACGGTATGTTTCACTGGATCGATTTTTACTTCTGCAGTATCTGGTACTTGTTTTACACATACCAATATTTCCATATTACACTAACCTCGCATTCTGCCACTTATGGCATAAATTAATTTTAAAACACATAAAACCTATAAAATATATCTTACAATTCTATATTGATGCTAATAATACATTTCCCCCTTTAAAATTAAGAATAATTTGTATACATACTACATATACTATTAAATTATGATATTACATAAAAGTTTATAAGTCAAATATTACTGCAAAAAATGAATTCCTTGGCAACCATAATTTCAGCTTTGCCGCCTATGACATTGAAATCTTTAAGATATACAATGTATAATGGTCGTCTTGCTATTTTGGCTGCAGTGTTTGTATTTACAGTTTCCATATCAACACTCTTTTTTTTACTTATATTTCTTTCTACAAATTATTATGTTTTTATCTTTTTAAGTATATCAACATCTGCAATTGAATAAAATAGAAAATATTGAGTATTGCTTGAATGCAATATTGCATTATTTGTAATTGCATTATTCATAAATACTGTTTAAAATATAATCAGTTATGTTATATAGGTATAAAAAAAATATTCAAAAATCATGCTACTAATAATTAAAGGTTACATTTAACCGAAAATAAAGTGATTCAAATTAATCTCATATCCAATCACTTTATTTTCGGTATTTTATGTGAAAATCATCACATAAAATATAATATATTTATACGATCCGCCTAACTTGTTAAAAACAGCCCTGTAATGTTTTTTTACATATACATATATACTACCAATAAAAGAAAGGATGGTATAAAATTGCCAACAAAAAATTATGCACTAACTCTTAAGAACATGGTAACCCTCACACAAACAAAATTGCACGTATTAGCTGAAGTAGTAGGATATGATATTTCCTACATCAGCAAATGGAGCAGCGGAATAAAATTACCATCCAGCCGCTGTATTGAACAAGTCAACGAAGCAATGAGTCTTTATTTTGCAAAATCGATAATCCTGCATCATAAGCAGGAAAACTTTTGTGATACCTTTAACATAACTGCACCTATACACGACGGAAAAGAATTAAATATTGAAATACAACGTCTCCTTTGTGCCGCTTATCAAGCTTCAATCAAAGGAAACCAATTACATAAGCCAAAAGAAAAGGATTCTCTTTTCAGCAAAATTGTTATTGGAAAGTTAAATGCTACCATGTTTCTTTCTAAATTGCTGCAGGAAGAATTAAGTCAAGTGAACGACACTGGAGATTTACTTGTATTTGGTGAATTTTGCACACTAGCCGATATGGGATTATGGAACTATTTTGACTCTGTTCAGCTGAACGCTTCTCGTATTACGATCCGTGTGGGCTTAGATGTTGATAAACTGGATAAAAAAGTCAAATATATGCAGCATCTGTACTGGACGTTAAACGCATATCTTGATTATGATTTTATGTTTTATGATAGTCAAAAATTAGAACACACCAATCTAATAATACTGAAAGACAGATTCGTCGTACAATATTCTCTCAATGCAGATGATACCATCACGATGTGCAGTTGTATTTCCGATAAAGATTTAGTCCAAACTATTTACGATGAATTTATTTTAAGTTTTGTTCACCAACCTTGTCTTATTACGCCGATGAAATCTTTAGGCATGAATGAAATGGGATTTCGTACAGGCTTCTATGCTACTAATCATTTTTCTTTTTTCCTTACAAATGGTATTGAATTTTTACTTCCTCGCAAAGTTTTCGATTCTATTATTAACAGCATTGATGAATCAACACAGTCACAAGATCTGGTAATGCAGGTAGAACGACTGCGGGTTACCTGGGAAGAACTACTGGACAGAGTTGATGTGGATTTTATTATCCCTACCACCTCTATCATCCGTTACATCGAAACAGGATACATTTATTTAACAGACATTGAGTATAATTTGACTTTGGATGAACGGAAAGAGCACTATACCAGCATACTTAATGCAATGAAAAGTAATCATAACATTACCATGGGAATTATTAATTCTTCTGTTAAAGCTACTGATTATCAAGGGTATAATTTATCTTTTTACTCAAATCACTCTTCCTGCTTTTTTAAAAAAAATAAGCAATACATTCATAATGACGCGTATTCTTTCTATGTTATCACGAATAAACGATTACTGGACATCATTCAAAAAGGATTTGATTATCTGAAAAAACTGCCCATGTATCATACATACTCTGCAGATGAAATAACAAAGACCTATGAGATGTACCAATCTTTAATCACGAGAATGCTAACTCTGCGTGAAAAACAGTGATATTTTTCAATAGCAGTAGGGTCTGTAAATAGTTTTGTGCTTTTTTCCTAATTAAGATAAAGCAGATTTTACTTTATCGGGGAAAAAGACGGATAATTGCAGCAGGATTTGTCCCCAATTTTGAACCCGGCTCGTCCATTTTCTCAGAACGTCCATAGTAGCTAGATAGAGCATCTTCTGCAATGATTCGTCATTAGGGAAAATGCTTTTTCCTTTCGTCACTTTCCGAAGCTGCCTGTGGTAGCTTTCCATCATATTGGTTGTATAAATAATTTTCCGAATCTCCGGCGGGTACTTGAAAAAGGTCGATAGTTCTGACCAATTAGCTCGCCAAGAACTGACGATCAAGGGGTATTTATTGCCCCATATCGTTTCAAAGTTTTCCAAGAATTCTAGTGCCAGCGGCTCCGACGCCGCCGTATAAACCGGTTTTAAATCGGCCAGTACTTTCTTCACATCTTTGTAGGATACATAGCGAATGGAATTACGAATTTGATGAACAATGCATTTTTGAATTTCGGCCTCCGGGAAACAAGCTCCCATCGCTTCGTTAAATCCCTTTAGATTGTCAACGCAGCAAATGAGAACATCCTGTACGCCGCGGTTTTTCAACTCATTTAATACAACTAGCCAAAACTTTGAGGTTTCATGTTCACCAATCCATATCCCCAAAACGTCTTTATGTCCGTCTAAATCAATGCCAATGACCCTGTAGGAGGCTTTGTTTACAATGGCACCTTCTTGACGCACTTTGTAATGAATCGCATCCAAAAAGACAACGGCATAGGTCTTTTCTAACGGCCGGCTTTGCCATTCTTTGATCAACGGCATGAGCTTATTGGTTACGTTGGAGATCAAAATCGGCGATACGGTAATGCCATATAGTTGATTTAGGTGATCTTGAATATCTCTGACTGTCATGCCCTTGCTGTACAAGGCAATGATCTGTTCTTCAATGCCGGTCAAATTTTTCTGATGTTTTCTTACCATGAGAGGCTCATGTTCGCCTTCGCGATCACGAGGAATACGCAATTCGGTGTCGCCATATTCGCTGACCACAGTCTTTTTGCTATGGCCATTGCGGCGATTGTCGGTTTGTTTGGCAGCGTTTTCATTTTTACCATACCCCAGGGTTGTATCCATTTCAGCTTCTAGCATTTCCTGCATCGTTTCACTAAATAAATCTTTGAGCATTGCCGAAATATCGCTGGTTGTCTTCATGTTCCGTTCTTTAATGAGTTCCCGAATTTGTTCTTTTGTTAAGAGTCCCATGCGTTTGACCTCCCTATCTTCATTCTACAGATTTTTTTCAAAAGCACAAACTATTTTACACTACCTAGCAGTATCTTAATATACAATAAAAATCACGTCAGAATCATAAATTTCTGACGTGATTTTTATTGAAACCATTTTATTACAAACACTTTTATCTTTTTTATATACAAGATTTGTTATGAATCTCACTATCACCTAACGCATCAAAAATACTTTTTTTAATAAATTGATTGATACTAATTTTTTTTTGTACTGCTGTTACATACATTTTATAATACATCTCTGGCGAAATTTTAATATTAACACTGCGGTGGGATTTTTTCCTTGAATTTCCCCCTATTTTTTTACACAAATTAACATACTCATCTACTACTTTATGAAAATTATTTTCTAATTGTTTCTTAGATACCCCTTCAAAAATAATATCTTCACAAATTCCTTGAACAGAACCATAAAAAATTTTTTCTTTTTTATTATATTGGACGGATCCAATATATTTTTTATATGTCATGAAATCCATCGTATCTGCCTCTCTTTTTATTAATTGTTCTGTCTTTACTGCCAATTGCATTGCAATTTCTGTTTGCAAATCATTTCTGTATAATATATGCTTCTTCGCTGCCAAACTACCGTTTTATTCATTGCGAAGTATCTTCGCTTAACTCATAGCCTTTACTATTCTCCCTCATAAAATATAAAATCTATTTCCTCTCTTACTTGCAGATTTAACGTTTAATATAATTATAATCATACCCTATCTCAAAGCAGTTATGATCTTTTTATATTTTAGTTAACTAGCTAACTAACAGTATAGAAAATAACCGTGAAAATGTCAATCAAATTGCAACATAGATACACTATTCTTTACCACAAAACACCTTAGCATACTGTATTTCAAGATTTATATATTTATTTTTCACAATTATCATTTTTTAATATTTCACAGGCAATCCATTTTTCCTGCTCCGTAAAATAAATAAAAGCCGATACGTCAACACGCAAACCGTCAGCAATATCAAGAAGTGTTGTAACTAGTAAATTCTTATCATATTTACCACATTCAATTTCATTTAACATATGCAGATTGACATGTATCTGTTGAGCCAATTCAGCTTGCGTCATTCCTTTAAGGATTCTATAATACCTAATTTTAGCTCCAATTTGACGATATATAAGATCTCGCTTTGTAATCATTATGCGTTATGCGCTCCAGCTTATATGCCCAATATATTAAATAAAAATGTTATTACCTATGCTAAATATATATATTATTATAACATAAAATATAACTCTCTATATAACATTAATATGTTTTTTTAAATGTTCTTATTCAAATAGATTCATTTAACAACTTTATTTTGTTATGTACATCGCATTTTAATAAAAATAAGAGATAAAATCAGTTTTAATGCTGATCTTATCCCTTATTTTTATTAAAATTTCGTTTATTCCATTACGCCTATTTTATCTGGCACAATGACATCGGCTTCCGTGCAAGCAAGAATATCTTCAACCGTATACTCTTGCGCTATTTCTTTTAAAAGCAACCCTTCTGGAGTAACTTCAAAATAACATTTTTCTGTTACGATATCTGTCACACAATTCGCACCCGTCAACGGAAGTGTACATTTTTTTAAAATTTTCGACTTGCCGCTTTTTTCGCAATGATCCGTTGCAACGATAATTTTCTTCACACCCGCACAAAGGTCCATCGCTCCTCCCATTCCGGGAACGAACTTGCCGGGAATAGTCCAGTTCGCAATATTGCCTTCTTGGTCAACCTGAAGAGTACCCAGAACAGCTGCATCAATATGTCCTCCCCGAATGAATGCAAAAGATGTTTCGTGATCATATACACTGCCACCTTTAATAATAGACGCAGGCTGGCCTCCGGCATCAATAACATCAACATCGACATTTTCCCACTTCGGAACTGCTCCGCTGCCAACAGTGCCTATTTCAGCTTCAAGCCAAATATCTACGCCTTCAGGTAGATAATTTACACACATCAGTGGAACCCCTATTCCAAGGTTTACAAAATCGCCGTTTTTAAAAAACTTTGCACAACGAGATGCAATAAGTGCGCGTCCTGTTAATCCTGCCATTATTTTTTGCCCCCTTCCGTCTTGGCTTTTGCCTTTGCTTCAGCTTTGGCCTTTGCACGTTGCCACATCGGGCACAACGGTTTCTTTTCACCGGTTTTTACATAGATCATATCAACAATTGGCGCCGGTACATCAATTTCTTCCGGACCGAGTTCACCTACGTCTACCACATCTTCTACTTCGACAATAACAAAATCAGCGGCATAAGCAATTGTACTGTTGGTAGCCCTAGAATTCATTCTAAAAGAAATATTACCAGCCGTATCTGCTTTCGTTGCTTTCACAAGTGCAATATCAGCATGCAGCGGCAATTCAAGAAGATATTCTTTGCCATTGATCGTAAGTTTTTGTTTGCCTTTTTCCATTTCTGTTCCAACACCTGTCGGCGTAAGGCAGCCACCCAGTCCTGCACCACCGCACCGAACTCGTTCAGCCCAAGTTCCCTGCGGACTGAACTCAATTTCCAATTCGCCTGCAAGCATTTGTTCTCCCGCTACAGGATTAAGTCCTATATGTGTCGTAATCAGACTTTTAATACGTTTTTCAACAATAAGCTTGCCAACTCCCTGATCCGGCATCCCGGCTGATACAGCAATCGCGGCTATATCCTTTACCCCTTTTTCAATCATTCCATCAATAATTTCATCTGGTGCAAACTCACCGTGCCAATCGCCAAACATAATCGTTTGTCCATCATGGATTTTACTAAGCGCCTCTTCTTTACTTACTACTTTTGATAACAATTGGATTACCACCTTTCTTATATAGTAATTCAAAATGGACTTATTTATCTCATATATTATTTTCCTTCAAATGCTGCTTTCCGTTTTTCCATAAAAGCTTTTACCCCTTCACAAAAATCTGCAGATGCTGCGCATTCACGCTGTGTTGGAATTTCACAATCATCAAGATAATGTTTATAGTCCTCAAATCCGGCTGCATAAATTTGTCTTTTTATGTTTTTATAGGAAATAAGAGGACCATTAGCAAACTTTTCTGCTAATTTCATAGTAGCCGTATCCAATTCTTCATTGGCAACTACTTTGTGTACAAGCCCCAGCTCTTTAGCTTCCATAGCAGGTAAGGGCCGCCCAGTTGCACAAAGCTCCATCGCACGTTTTTCGCCTAATTGTTTCACGAGCAGATATGTTCCTCCTGTATCAGGAACAAGTCCTAAATTAACAAAAGCCATGATAAATTTTGCATTTTCAGCACAAATTACAAAATCTGCGGTAAGGGCAAGGCTGACACCAGCTCCGGCAGCAGATCCGCTGACTGAAGAAATGACTAGTTTACTCATTTTTTTTATTCCGTTCGTTATTTTGCCAACCTTACCAATAATTCCATCCATATTAACTTTTCCGCCAGCTTTGATCAGCTGATAAAAATACCCAATATCGCCTCCCGCAGAAAATGCTTTTGTTGATCCTTTAATTACAACTACCTTAACATTGGAATCGTTTTCAGCTGTCTCTACAGCATACATTAATTCATCTGCCATCTGTTCATCAATTGCGTTTAAATTTTTTGAATAATCCATTGTTACAACAGCAATACCATTGACTACTTCATAGTGTAATTTCTGCAGTTCCATAATGAACCTCCTTTTCATAATACAATAACGTATGATTTGTACTTTGGAATTTAATTTTGATTATGAACGCAAGTAAAGCTTATTTTAATAATTAAAAAATATTTTGAAAAAACATTACTATTCCAAAGCACCTCGACAATTGTCAGATTCACATTGCAAATTTTCGCCATATATAATGCAATTAATACATTATACTTATTCTTTTTTCATATATGATATATCATCTATGACTATAGTATATATTAACTAGTGAAATATTGCAATAACTAAACGTTTAACTAGTTTATATAAATATTATTTATATAAACTAGTTAAACGTTATTTTTAGAATTTAAGTTGATATTTTATATTTTAGTTATATTTTATGTTGTTAAAACAACTATATTGTCACCTTATGTTTGTGATTTTTTTAACTTTTTACTTTTATGTTATAAATTAATAATATTTATTAAATATTATTAATTAACAAGGTAAGGATCAATACCAACTAACAAGGTAACTACATAATGGAAACAAGAGCCATACTAGATAAATATCTAGTATGGCTCTTGTTTCCATTAAAATAATATTTTTTACACTGTCACTTATCAAATTTCAGATATGCTCCTTCAGAAGCATCTGTCGCTAATTCTTGGAACATGCGAAACGCTCCTTTATGTGTATTGGGTCTTGGGCGCCACTTTGCTTTACGAACTATTAATATATCTCTAACTTCTTCCGGAGTCCTAGGTTCTCCCTTTATCCCCACAATATCAATTTTCCGGTTAGGAATATCAAAATGAATAATATCTCCATCTTCTACTAATGCAATTGGTCCTCCTACTGCCGCTTCCGGAGACACATGCCCGATTGCCGGGCCCCTTGTTGCTCCTGAAAATCTGCCATCTGTTATAAGTGCTACCGTAGAAACTAACTCTGGACAAGTATAGATAGCTTCTGTCGGTTTCAGCATTTCCGGCATCCCATTGCCCCGCGGTCCTTCATACCGTATAACCACAATATCTCCCGGCTGTATCTCTCCTCCATATATTGCCGCCGATGCAGCATTATCATCTTCAAAGGTTTTTACCGGTCCTGTATGTACATGCATCTTTGGATCGATCGCTGCGTGCTTAACTATACATCCTTTGGGTGCTAAATTACCATACAATACGGCTGTTCCGCCACGGCTTTTATAAGGTTTATCCACAGAATGAATGATATCTCGATAACCTACTCCAAAATTTTTCAAATATCCTTCAGCGGTTTTAAAATATCCACTTTGTTCTAATGTTTCCAGATTTTCCCCTACTGTTTTTCCTGTAACAGTCATCGCATCCAAATGCAGATATGCACTGATTTCTCTCATAATTGCCGGTACGCCGCCTGCATACCATAACATTTGCATAGGCCATTTACCGCTAGTCTGCAAACTCGTAAGAACTGGAATCTTTTGATGGATTTCATCAAACAAATCCATTGTAATTTCAATTCCAAATTCATGAGCAATCGCAGGTATATGAATGGTTGCGTTCGTCGATCCTGAAATCGCACCATGTACCATGAT
This sequence comes from Megasphaera paucivorans, assembly GCF_900103535.1. GTDB lineage: Bacteria > Bacillota > Negativicutes > Veillonellales > Megasphaeraceae > Megasphaera_A > Megasphaera_A paucivorans. The sequence goes on from NZ_FNHQ01000048.1 coordinate 9,948, forward strand.
TGCGTTTTCAAATGACTCTCTGGTGACAATATCCCGAGGCGTCAAATTTTTTTCTATTAATTTTTTCACCTGTTCTCCTGCTCTATATGCCTGCTGTTCTATAAGATTAGTGCAAGCTGGCATAAGGGCTCCACCTGGCAAAGACATTCCCAATGCTTCCGACATGCATTGCATCGTACTTGCCGTTCCCATAAATTGACAAGCTCCGCAGGTAGGACAGCTATTAATTTGTCCTCGCAATAATTCTGCGTCGCTTACCTTTCCTTCATTTCTCATTTCCCCCATATTATACATCGCTATGGATGTTTGAAATTCGGGTCCTGGCAGCATGGAACCTCCCGGAATGTGAATTCCAGGCATATTCAATCTCGCTAATGCCATCAAATGACTTGGTACCGATTTATCACAACTGGAAATCAATACAATACCATCAAAAGGTCCCCCGTGAGCATGAACTTCAATCATCATCGTCATTAACTCTCTGGAAGCCAAAGAATAACTCATGCCAATAGTCGCCATGCCTATACCATCACACATGTCGGTGATGGTATATACTGCCGGTTTGCATCCCGACGCATATAACGCATGCTTAGTAAAGTCTGCCAATTTATTGAGGTGGTAACTTCCGGGATGACTGTCCCCAAACGCTGTATCAATCAATACCTGTGGTTTTCCTAAATCTTCCGGTACCCAGCCGCTTCCCAGACGCAGCGCATCGCCTTGGGCATTCAAAATCCGCATTTTTTGACTATATAATTCTTTTGTGTCCATTTTTATCCTCCTTAGTGGGTTCAAAAATATGCAAATATCTGTGTTCAGATTTCATATCATGCTGAATTTATTTTTTTATTTCTAATGAATCATGTAATCGTACATAACTTTCATATCGTTCCATTGCATCTTTTTCAGTTTTTTCAAAAAGTTTTTCTGCCGTTTCCGGGAATGTTTTTTGCAAGGAAGAGAACCGCACTTCACCCATAAGGAACTCACGAAAATTAGCACTAGGCTTTTTAGAATCCAGAATAAATGGATTTTCTCCTTTTTCCTTAAGCATTGGATTATATCTATATAAATGCCAATATCCTGCTTCAACTGCACGCTTTTGTTCAAGTTGGCTTTGTCCTTGTCCCACCTTTAATCCATGTGTAATGCACGGAGAATACCCAATAATCAAAGAGGGGCCTGGATATGCTTCGGCTTCTGTAATTGCTTTTAAAAGTTGATTTTTATCAGCTCCCATCGCTACTTGAGCAACATACACGTAACCATAACTCATTGCCATCATACCCAAATCCTTCTTTTTTGTTTTTTTGCCGGCTGCAGCAAATTGTGCTACCGCTGCTGTTGGTGTCGCTTTTGAAGACTGTCCTCCTGTATTGGAATATACTTCTGTATCACATACAAAAACATTTAAATCTTCTCCCTGTGCCAGTACATGATCCAATCCTCCATATCCAATATCATAAGACCACCCATCCCCGCCAAAAAGCCATTGTGATCTCTTAACAAGATATTGTCTTTGCTTATATACTTCTTCCAAAATGGGTGTACCCGTTTTTTCTTTTTCAAGAAGTTCTATAATTTTATCAGCACGTTCTCTTGTCCCTTCGCCAACCATCATGTTATCTTCCCAATTAATCAATGCTTTTTTTAGTTCAGGACTAGCTGCTTCAATAGCTTTATCAACATATCCTTTCAAAAGTTCCCGGCCACTTCGCTCACCCAAAAACATTCCATATCCATATTCTGCTGCATCCTCAAATAACGAATCTGCCCAAGCCGGACCTTGTCCTTTTTTATTAACTGTATACCCTATCGTTGGCGCACTTGCTGCCCATACATGGGAACAACCATGTGAATTGGCAATCATCATTCGATTTCCATATAATTGAGTTAATATCTTCGCATAGGGAGTTTCCGCGCACCCCGCACAAGCCCCAGTAAATTCAACATACGGCATTTCAAATTGACTGCCCTTAACGGTAGTCTTTTTTAATGGATTCGGTTTTATCGGTAAATCAATAACGTAATTCCAAATTTCCGCTTTATATTCTTCATCATCAAAGGGTTTCATCGTAAGTGCGTGTTTAGGACAAATATACGTGCAGCTGCCACATCCCAAACAGTCCATCACCGACGTTACAATACTATAGTTCATGCCCGTAATTCCCACTGCATCTTTGGCTGCAAATCCTGCAGGAGCTTTTTCTGCTTCTTTCGGTGTCGTCAAAAAGGGACGGATGGCGGCATGCGGACAAACAAAAGAGCATTGGTTGCACTGAATGCATAAATCAGGATTCCAACTAGGAACAAATATTGCCACCCCACGTTTTTCTTCTTTGGTAGTTCCTGTCGGATAAGTACCATCTTCTCGTCCGTCAAATGCACTTACCGGCAAAGTATCTCCCAGCATTCTATTCATTGGATCGGCAAATTTTTTAAAATATTCAGAATGAGATGTTTTTGAACTTGGATTATCTTTTGCTGTAGCCCAATTAACAGGTACATTGATTTTTATGATGGATTTAACCCCTTCATCAATAGCCGCATTATTCATATCAACAATTTTATGGCCTTTTTTTCCATACGATGTTACTACAGATTCTTTTAATTTTGCAATAGCCAAATCCAACGGAATTACATTGGCTAATTTAAAGAAGGCCGATTGCATAATCATATTAATACGGCCGCCTAATCCCAACTTTCTCCCAATTTCCATTCCATTAATAATATAGAATTGTACATCATTTTTTGCAATAGTCTGTTTCAAAGAAGCCGGTAGTTTATGATCTAATTCCTCTGGCTGCCATGTGCAATTCAAGAGAAAAATACCTCCTCTTTTTATTCCTTGCAGCAATTCGAACTGATGCACATAGGACTGTCGATGACAGGCAATAAAATCAGCTTTATCAATAAGATACGGCATTTTTATAGGTGAATTGCCAAAACGCAGATGAGATACTGTTACTCCGCCTGATTTTTTTGAGTCATAAGCAAAGTAAGCCTGCGCATACATATCTGTATTATCACCAATAATTTTTATTGCACTCTTATTGGCTCCCACTGTACCATCAGATCCAAATCCCCAGAATTTACAAGATTTCAATCCATTTCCTCCAACGTAAATATCACTTGTACGCGGCAAAGATAACATACATACATCATCAGTAATACATAAGGTAAAGTTGTGTTTAGGTATAGGGGATTGCAGATTATCAAAACAGGCAACAATATCTGCCGGCAAAATATCTTTAGACCCTAATCCAAAACGACCTCCATATACCTCCGGTGCCTCTTTCACAGTAGCAAAGGTTGCTGTAATGCTTTGATACAAAGGTTCTCCATTAGAACCTGGTTCTTTCGTACGTTCAACCACTGCAATACGCTTAACTGTCTTGGGCAGGGCTGCTAAAAAATGCTTTTCCGACCAAGGACGAAAAAGATGAACATTTATGCAGCCCACTTTTTGTCCCTGTGCCGCTAAATATTTAACAACTTCTTCTGTAGTTTCCGCCCCTGATCCCAAGGCGACTACTACAAATTCTGCATCGGGTGCCCCTGTATAATTAAATAAATGATATTCGCGTCCCGTAAGTTCTGTAACTTTGCGCATATATCGCTCTACAATTTCCGGTACTCTCATATAAAATTTATTAATAGATTCACGATGCTGCATATATATCTCCGCAGCATCGACTGCACCCCGCAGAACAGGCTTATCCGGTTTCAACGAACGATCACGAAAAGCTTGCACGGCATCCATATCAAGAAATTGTCTTAAATCTTCATCTTCTAAAATTTCTATTTTTTGTATTTCATGTGAAGTACGGAACCCATCAAAAAAATTGACAAACGGAATACGGCTGGAAATAGCTGAAGCATGAGCTACTGCAGATAAATCCATGACTTCTTGCACACTGGATTCAGCTAACATAGCTACGCCGCTTGTTCGAACCGTCATGACATCATTATTTTCTCCCATTATGCTCAATGCATTAGATGCTACCGTACGAGAAGCCACATGAAATACACCTGGTAATAATTCCCCTGCAATTTTAAACATATTGGGAAGCATTAACATGAGCCCTTGAGATGCTGTAAAAGTAGCTGTCAATGCCCCCGCTTGCAAAGCTCCATGCATTGCTCCTGCCGCCCCGCCTTCTGATTGCATTTCCGATACTTTTACCGTATGTCCGAATAAATTCTTCCGACCGTGTGCTGCCCATTCATCAACATGTTCTGCCATGGGAGATGAAGGTGTAATGGGATAAATAGTTGCTACTTCTGTAAATGCATATGCCACATGGGCCGCTGCCGTATTCCCATCCATTGTTTTAAAAATTTTTTTCATTTTTGTCATGTACGTCACACCTTTCATATATAAATAAATTACTTTAATAATGCTCCGGAAATAATCATTTGCTGTACTTGACTTGTTCCTTCATATATCTGTGTGATTTTGGCATCACGCATAAATCGTTCAACCGGATATTCCCGCGTAAATCCATACCCTCCAAAAACCTGAACAGCATCTGTCGTTACTTGCATTGCTGCATCGGATGCAACTTTTTTTGCAATGGCAGCGCTCATACTGTAATTTTTCCCTCGAGACATATCAAATGCAGCTTTATAGACTAGCCAGCGGGCAGCCTCCACTTTAGATTTCATATCAGCAAGCATAAAACCAATAGATTGGAACTTAGCAATTGGTTTTCCAAACTGCACACGTTCTTTAGCATATTTCACTGCATGTTCCAGTGCTCCCTCTGCTATGCCAAGTGCCTGAGCACCTACTCCTATACGGCCGCCATCTAATGTCATCATTGCAATCTTGAAGCCTTCCCCCTCATTGCCAAGAAGATTTTCTTCCGGTATTTTCACATTTTGGAATATAAGTTCACGCTGTACGGAAGCACGAATTCCCATTTTGCTTTCCTTCTTACCATACGTAAACCCAGGCATACCTTTTTCTACAATAAAAGCACTCATGCCTTTCGCTCCTTTTGATTTATCCGTACTAGCAAAGACTACTGTAATTTCAGCTTCGCCACCATTGGTATTGAATATCTTAGATCCATTCAATATATAATG
>NZ_FNHQ01000047.1 GCF_900103535.1 Megasphaera paucivorans
TTTCAAACGCATGTAGGGATTCATCACGGACGCATTTGCAATAATGGCCCGTCCAGCAGTGCCATAGGGAAGTTAGCTAACAGTTTCTCAACGCCTGCATTTTTATAAAAAAACGATGTCGACGAGGCTAGCTATTATCTAGGTCAATACATTTACCGAGAACTTCTTGACACATACTCGGATGCCGGATTGATTGACAGGAGCATGCCCTTGTTGTTATATTGAAAACGAGCCAACGATATAGCCGCTGACTCGTACGTTCTTATTATTTTGCACCACTATATGGAGTTTACACAGAATTTGGCGCGCCCTCCAGACTAAGATTGTTAATACATAGATTTGTTTTCCGCTTATGCGAAATCATTAATTCTAAAAATGTATTCCCATTTTTTCGGGAGAAAATAAACGTTTATCCATTAATTTAAGATCTTTTGAAATAATAGGTTGAAATTTCATATGAGCTAAGATATCTTGCTGCAGGTCAATCCCTGGTGCAATTTCAATAAGCATAATACCGTGTTCAGTAAGTCGAAAAACTGCTCGTTCCGTAATATATAAAATCTTCCGATTATATTTTCGTGCATAATCAGCTGAAAAAGTAACTTCTTGTACCTTCTTAACAAATTTTATGCCTTGTCCATCTTCTTGAATAGAAAGCTGTTCATTGTTTATTTCCAACCGAGGTCTTGTAACGGTAAATGTTCCCATAAAATACACTTGAGAAGTATTTTGAGTAATATCGATAAATCCTCCGGGTCCAGCACAGCCCCGTCCAAAATGAGATACATTTACATCACCATTTTGATCGACTTCAGCCAGACCAAGGAACGCCATATCTAATCCTCCCCCATCATAGTACTTTAAATTATCCGCCAACGCATACATTGCTTCAAAATTTGCAGATCCGCCAAATCCAGTTCCTTCCGCCGGAACCCCTCCTAAAGGACCTGATTCCAATGATAATATCGTTTTAGTTGCTATTCCTTCTTCATTAGCTATGCTACCAACTCCAGAAGGTATTCCTATTCCCAAATTAATAACACTGTTCGGCTGCAGTTCCAACACGCCTCTTCTTGCAATAATTTTACGTATATTAAAGTCCATCGGCTTTAAGGCAACTTGTGGGATCCGCAATTCTCCGGATAATTCTGGATGATAGCTATTAACCGCATAACTTTGAAAATGATTTTCTGGTTTTGCTATGACCACATAATCTACAATACTATGATGAATACCAATTTTTCTAGCAGGAATACTGCCATTTTGAACAATATTTTCCACTTGTACAATAACAATACCATTATTATTGTGCGCAGCCAATGCCATGAGAAACTGCAGTTCTTGAATACCTTCATGTTCGAAGGATATATTTCCCTGCTCATCAGCATAGGTACCACGAATGATACATGCATTTAATGGTATCGTTTTATAGAATAGATATTTATTGTCATTTATTTCAACTACAGAAACTAGGTCTCTTTGTTGTTGTCTGGCTTTTTCATTAACAGCACACGTTCCTTGTCGCGGATCAACATATGTATTTAATCCAATTCGTGTAATAACGCCCGGTTGATTTGCTACGGCTGACCGCAGTAAATCAACAATGGTACCTAACGGCAGCGTAAAACCAGCAATTTTGTTTTCCCCTACTAATTGATATAATTTATCAGCATTTTTAAAATGGGCTGCAATTACTGTATCCACTAAACCTATAGGTGTTAATCTATTATGTCCGATATCCGCTGTCGTATTATTACCTGAACAAACACTAGAAAATATCGTTAATTTGCCAGGATGTGAATTAATTTGATAATTTTTTTCTATCCCTTGTAAAATTTCATCAGGGGCACTATACGATCCAAACCCTCCTACCCCTACAGTTGCCCCATCCTCAATTAATTGTGCAACTTGTAACGATGATATAACTTTCATATTAGCCTCACATTCTCCCCTCATTACTTATGGCATTAATATTTTAATATAGCAAAACTTAATACTTGTTAAATCAATTTTTTTCCCATCTGTGTATCAATCCTCCATCAATTCCCCATTGATCTAATATTTTTGAAACCGTATGATCAACGATATCATTAATCGTTGTAGGATGATGATAAAAAGCCGGCATAGGCGGTAAAATCATAGCACCGGCCTGAGCAACTGCAAACATATTACGTAAATGAATTATGCTTAATGGTGTTTCTCTCGGGACTAATACCAGTTTTCTTTTTTCTTTAAGCGTTACATCTGCAGCACGTATCAACAAAGTATCTGTGCAGCCATATGTAATTGCTGCTAGCGTTTTCATGCTGCATGGAACAACAATCATCCCATCCGTAAAAAAAGATCCGCTGGCTATAGTTGCACTAAGATCACTATTATCATAAAAAAAATCAGCCATAGCTTTCATTTCATCTAATTGAACGCTTGTTTCATGCATTAAATTATATTCTGCCCACTTGCTTAAAATCAAATGTGTCTCAATGTTAAATTTTCTTAAATTTTTTAATAACTGAATCGCATAAATAATACCAGAAGCTCCGGATACTCCAACAATGATTTTCATTATACATGTTTCTCCTTTTTTAAGTTAGAATTATAATACATGCAAGCAAATGCGATGAACAAGGAATAAACTATATGGCAAAAAGCTTAATAGAAAAACTCGAATTTTAATTGATAGGTTTTATCTAAATTATCTGATGTTAGGCCAGTTAATGATTTATCCTTGATTTTTACATTCTGGTACTCAAGAGATAAAACAAAATTCTTTGCAAGTACATTTTCATATGCTAAATATAATGCATTGACATTATCTGTTCCATGCGTATATGTGCTATATCCTACAGGTGCATAAGATACAGCAGTAGTATCAAATCCGCCGACACTGCTGGGTACAGTACCAGCATCAATACTGCGATAACTTGCCATAAATGCACTATCACCTACTTTTCCAATTCTAACAAACGGGAGTACCGGATAGAATACTTGAGTCGCGCCCGGACCTTTACCATTGCTCACTTGGACTACCCATCCTTGAGGATTAGTAGGAATATTAGCAGCCCCGACCAAATGCGTATTTAAATAGTCTGCAAGTACTGTAACTCCGCCTAATTTCCAATTAAAGCCTAAGTATAACCCATTTGACCTGTCATAATTGCCAACATTAGTATTAAGCGTACCAGTGCCGCTGCTGTTACTTGTCCCTGGAATATCTGCCCAATAATACCCGCTTTTGACTTCAAATTTTTTTGTAATATCGTAAGTAAGTTGTGCTGTACCCAAAGATCTGGCATCCCCGCTATCTCCACTTCCGGTACCCTGATTAGTATCTGATTTTACGTTGCCAAACCAACCAGTAAACTGTAATTGATTAAAGTTTTTATTAAGAGTAACACCATCTGCATTGCCTGGTCGTCCAACCAAACCACCATAGGAAAAGAAATCTACAGGAGATCGTCCAAGACGAATGCTATCCAAGCCAAACACTTTTTTCATGGTAATATTCATGACATCAAGGCTAATATCAGATCCAGATGTTTGATCATAATTTCCCCATTTATTTTGAGCATTAGTTGAAATCCGACTGGTCCAACTCATATTATTATTAATAGTTCCCCAAAACTTTATCCGTTGCCGGAAATCAAAACGATCTGAACCATGCAATTTTGGAATGTCATGACCAGGACTATCACTTACATAACGCATTCTGGTATCACCGCCAACAAAAACGTTCACTTTATTATCCGGTTTAATTTTAGATTCAGGTTGAATTTTTGCCTCACGTACTCCCATATGATTAAGTTCGGAAGCAAATTCCGCAGAAAGAGAATCTATGATTTTCTGATCAGCAACATTAGCCTGATCGTATTTGTCTAAACATCTAACGACAAGAACAGCAAATTCATAACGATTCATAAGTTTTTCACTCTGGATACTGTTATCAACAATGCCATCCTTTTGAAGTTGTGAAACTGCTCCATAAGTCCAGTTTCCACTGGGAACATCATTAAAAGTCTGTCCAGTTGCAAACGCAGCTATTGGAAAGAGTGCGGATAAACACATTGTTAAAAATAGTTTTTTACTATGCATGGGCAATCCCCTCTCAAATTTTATTATAGATATATAAATCAATGCCTGCAGATTGAATGCTGCTAAAATAATAGATTTAATGAATGTGTCCCCCCATACACACTATCATTCACGAAGAGGTTCTTTGATTGTTAATGACATTAAAATACTCAGAGCCGCACATACCCCTAAAAATATAAACACAACATTCCAGTCTTGATATACATCAAGAAGATATCCACCAATAAGCGGTGAGAAAAATCCGCTTAAATTACCTACTGTTGTCATAATAGAAATAGCCGTCGGATATGTTTTCCCTGTAGTAAATCCCATGGGATATGCCCAATAACTCGGCCATGCCATATTCAAAAGTCCACCAGTCAAAAAGAGGATGATCGATAATACCCAAGCACTGGTACTATCCGGTGTATGAATCAGTACAATCAACATAATAATCAAACAAATAGGTCCGAAAATCATATTGGGTTTACGACGTTGATATAACCATTTATCGGAAATCCAACCGCCAAGAAGTTGTCCAACTAGTGCTCCGACCCATGGCGATGATGCTACCCATCCCATTTTTATAAACGAAAATCCCCTGCCATTTACCAAATAAGATGGTATCCATGTCATAAGTCCATACGTAACAAACCCAACAAAGAAATATGTAAGTGCATTTCCCCAAATATCCCATGATTTAAACACTTCCATATTTGTTTCCAGCTGTTTCATTTTACTTGCGCGAATTAATTTATCAACCCATCCTAAAGAGCCTGTTGTGTTAAGTTCCGCTGTGCCATTCGCTTCAATAGCAGTTGTGTTATGAATATAGTCAACTTCTGCTTGATTGCAGTAAGGACTATCTTCCGGACGTCCGTGAACAAAAAAGTACCAAATAATTGATAAAATACATCCCGGAATAGCGCAAACCCAAAACACCATACGCCAGCCATAATTAAGCAATATCCACACAGATGCCGGCGGCACTGCTATAAGTGCTAATGAAGTCGCTCCCATAAATACGCCTGAAGCAAATCCCTGTTCTTGTGGAGGATACCAGTTTTTAATGGTTGCTGAACCCCCAACCGGACTGGGGCCTTCAAATAATCCAAGCCCAAAACGAAACCATTTCATCATAAACGCGTTAACTGAAGCACCAATAAGAAAAGTAAAAACAGAAAATCCCATGATGGATGTTGCTACTATTCCGCGCGGCCCGACTTTACTCATAAAAAGGCCTGCGGGAATTTGAGTAATAGCATATCCAAGAAAGAAGAAACTCATCAAGGCTCCTGTTTCCATATTTGTTAATACAAATTCACTTTTTAATGTTGGCAAAACAACTCCTAGGTTAGCACGATCAGCAAAATTCATCATATAAAACGCAAAAATGATTGCAAGTACTATCCACCGATAATGTGTTCTATGCATAGGTGTGTGACAGACAGTCTTTACCTTTTCACTCATTTAAACTCCCTCCTAATTTTTTAATAGTAAATATTTCTGTTAGAATTATCTCGAGCAGCGCGAAATCTACTTACAAATACAGCAAGCATTATTTGTTCAAAATCAACGATGAAAATCGTTTTAAATCTATTTCTTTAAAAGCAACTCTTTTGAAACGATCTTTTAAATTAAATGGTACAGTACAGTCAAAAATCACCTTGCAGGATATACCTTGATTACGAATTGAATAGCTGAAATCAGGTGATTGTGATGGGTCAAGCGGATGACAACGCACCCCTGGAATAAATACTGTACTGACATCTCCTTGGTAACGTGTGTTTAAAGCCCATAGGACATCGTTACTATCAAAGATATCCACATCTTCATCCACTAAAATGACGTGCTTTAGTTCCGGAAAAGCCGCAAAAGCTAGTAAGGCAGCTTGCCGCTGTCTTCCTTCATCACTTGGTTCACTTTTTTGAAACTGCAGTATAGCCATATATTTCCCGCCGCCGGATGAATGTGCATAAACATTTTTCAATTTTCCAGGCATTGCACGTTCCACCATTGTTAAAATGCTTGCTTCAACAGGAATACCTGCTAAATTTACATGCTCTTCACTAGGCCCTATCACTGTTTGAAAGATAGGATTACGTCGATGTGTTACTGCTTTGACTTTAATCACAGGGATGGCCGGCTGCGCCATCCCTGTATATCCAGGAAATTCCGGCATAGCCTTACCGGTATGAGTGTTGTGGTCTTCTTTTATCCTGATATTGGGCAGCAATTCACCTTCTATTACAAATTCCGCATTGGCGATGGCTTTAGTCTGGACTGTAAGAGCATCAACAAGTTCTACCGGCCGTTTTCGTATACTGCCAGCTACTGCCAACTCGTTATAACCAAATGGAGTCGTCGGCGGTTCAAAACATGTGCCTATCTCAATAGCCGGATCAACTCCAATACTAATAGTTATGGGTAATGGTTTTCCATCATCCTCCGCCTTTTGACGAATAAGATTTAAATGCCGTCCTGGAGCAAAATACATTGAGATCTCATCCGGTCCCTGTATACATAAACGATGAATAGTTACATCAGATTTTCCAGTTTCTTCATCCATAGCATATGCTATACCCATCGTAATATAAGGTCCCGCGTCTTCCTCCGTATTAGTAAGCATGGGAATAATCTTTCGAATATCAAATCCCGGTTCTTTTGCTCGATACACTATCTCTTGACATACCGCTTGTTCTTGAGGAATAGTAATGGGATCCATAGGTGTTAATACAGCGTTTTTCAAAAGAAATGCCAATTGTTCTGGTTGTGTATCTAATATCTTAGCAACTCGATTCCGACTAGCCAAAAGACCTATCAAAACTTTTACATTGGGGTACTCTCGAACATTGTTAAAAATCATAGCCGGACCCATACGCGTCGGTCGTTTTACCGTTCCTCCTGCACCTACATAACGATAAATACCCGCAATTTCAGCATATGGATTTACCAGTTCATCAGTACCTATTAATTCTCCTGTATATGTTTTTAAGATTTTTAATGCATTCCTGAGATCAAAACATGATGTATTATTCATATACAACACTCCTACATTACTAAATCTTTTCCATTTTCAACATCTTGTTATAATTAGCAGTAACTAATTGCTGCAGCTCTTCCATCTGTTCATCCGTTACTTGTTTAAAGCGTTTTTGCATCTTTAAATATGTACATATGGGTTCTAACGATTTAGGTTTAATGTTGACTTTTAACTTGCCATACTCATACTCATATAGAATCCACATTCCAGTTTGAATAGCCATTCTGCTAACTTCAACACTTTTAGCAGGTTTGATACCCCATCCGGTAGGGCATGGGCTGAAAACATGAATAACTCGCGGACCTTGAATAGATTTTGCTTTTTCAAATTTATGCCTTAGATCAGGGATGTTACCCATACTGCATGAAGCACAATACGGGACTCGATGTGCAATGGCGATACTGAGTAAATCTTTTTTCATAACATTTTTTCCTGCCGGAGTAGTTGTCGACCAAGCATGAAAAGGTGTTGCAGAGCTTCCTTGAATTCCGGTATTCATATATGCTTCATTATCATAACAAACATATAAAACATCTTCTCCTCTTTCCATCATACCGGATAAAGACTGAAGACCTATATCTAATGTTCCTCCATCCCCCGCATAAACCAATACTGTTGTGTGATTATTCCCCTGTGCACGATATCCGGCACGAATTCCAGTAGCATATGCTGCAGAATTTTCTAAATTACCCTGAAATGCCGGAATCTTCAATGCCGTTTCTTTGCCAAACCCACAAAACAACGCTGAACATCCAGGTGGAATAACAACCGTAGTATCGTCTCCCAATACATCTAAAATATTACGAATAATCAATTCCATTCCACAACCCGCACAAGCACTTACGCCATGTGCTACATAACCTTGTGTTTCGCTTTTAATGTCTATCATTAATCGACACCTCCCTGATAAGGCCGGCATGTTCAACATCGCAATCAATCCACACGGGACTATCTGAACTTTGACCTGCTAAAATATCTGTATATACACTTTTAATAGTTTCTATGTTAATGTCGCGTCCTGCTAAACCGGCAATGTAATTTTTAATGAGAAGATTTTTATCAGTTAGTGCTGCTTTAATTTCTATCCAAAGCGGTGTCCCTTCTCCACCCAATCCTGCCGTACGATCGAGTACTGCGACTTTAGTAATATTTCCAATTACTTCTCTTAATGCTTTATATGGGAACGGTCTGAACGCAACAACTTTAATTACACCAACTTTTATTCCCTGTTCCCGCATTAAGTCTGATACATATTTCGCAGTACCTGACATAGAACCTAAACACACAATAACTGCATCTGCGTCATTTGTATTGTATCCTTCAATTAAAGATTTTTTACGACCAAATTCATTCTCAAATTCTGAAAACACTTTTTCCATTTCAGGAATTGCATTTTTAAACCCAACAGCTTGTTGATACATCATTTCGGTATTTTCATTAGACCCGGTTAAATCATCTATGATAACAGGATCTGTCGGATCAAGAACCAAATTTTGCGGCTTGTACTCGCCAATAAATTTATCAATTTCGCCTTGTTCCGGAACCAAAATCTTTTGCATCGAATGTGAGAGGAAAAAGCCATCCAAACACACCATAACAGGTGTTAACACTCGTGGGGATTCGGCAATTCTATATGCCATAATCATAGTGTCAAAAACATCTTGCACATTTTCACAATACATTTGAATCCATCCACTATCACGTTCTGCCATTGTATCCTGATGGTCACACCAAAGACTCCATGGGGAAGCCAATGATCGATTCACTACCGGCATAACAATAGGTACCCGACATCCGGAAGCAACGTTCAGGACTTCATGCATTAATGCGATTCCAACCGATGCTGAAGCCGTCGCAGCGCGTACACCCGTCAATTGTGCTCCAATAACACAACTCATGGCAGAGTGTTCCGATTCAACCCGAATATATTCAGCGTTTAATTCACCATTGGCACATATCTCTGATAATTTTTCAGCAATGGTTGTTTGTGGTGTAATAGGATAAGCAGAAACAACTTTTACTTTAGCCATCTTAATAGCTTCTACAGCAGCAGCATTTCCATCTAACATTTTATAAACAGACATCATTCCCCCTCCTTTTCTTCAATCATGGCAATGCATGATTTGGGACATTCATTCGCACATATACCGCAACCTTTACAATAATCCCACATAAATTGAACACATTCTTTTTCTGTTTTATTTATGGTAATAACATTCGCCGGACAATACATCGCACATATGCCACATTTTACACATTCAGAATAATTGACTTCAGGACGTTCCAGTCTCCAACTGCCGGTATTGATTGATGTGAAGATGTTGGCACAAGGTCCTAAAGCATTATATTTTTTTTGTTTGGCTAAAACTGATATCTGCTGCTTTTGCATTAATTTCACCTGCTTTCTTTCCAAAAAATTCTATAATCGCTTTATTAACAGATTCAATAGACATAATACCAGTCCTAGCTAATGCCCCAAGCATCGTTGCGTTTGGTATAGTAATGCCAATAACATCCATAGATATCCTCGTAGCATCCGTATAGTACACATCACCAAATCCATAATTTTCCTTGTATCTTTTAGCCGTTTCGGAACTGGATGTATTAATTATCAAAATTGTCTGATCATTAATTCCCTTCCCAACATCAATATTTTTTTGATCAATAGTATGATCAAAGACAACAACGATATCTGGATTTGCGACAAAACAGTTAACTAGTATCGGTTTGTCATCCATAACAACATCCGTATATACAGGAGCCCCCCTTCGTTCATGACCATATGCAGGAATTGTAATCGCATATTTTTTCTCATACAGAGAAACTGCTATTGAAAAAATTTTGCCTGCAGTTACAATGCCTTGACCTCCTACGCCATAAAATTTAAGTTTTTTCATTACTTATTTGCCTCCCTTTGAAATAAATAATCTCGTTATATATTTACGATTCTGTTTATTTCTTATAGAGAAACATTGTTTCTTTATAAGATACGTAAATTATAGTACAATTATTATTTTTTGTAAATATCCTTATCTGTTTTATGTATAGATGGTATTATGTTAGCAAATATCAGCTATTCCTATGACTATTAATTATAATATTGTTTAGTGTGGTTTCTTTATATGAACTTCAGTTTCTTAAATATGTTATATATGGACTGAATACTTCAAAACATAGTGCCCATGAAAAAATACATTGCCGAAAACCTTAATATACAAACGCTATAATTGAAAACTGCATATTTTAAACATTCTCTAAATATACGCTCGTTTTCTTTTTTTTAAGTAATTAACAATTATTCTAAAATGTGTTAGAATTAAGATATTTCTTGTTTTAAATAATGTATTCTTATAAATATTGTTTTTAAGAATACCAACATACAAGGAGAAAATAAATGGCTGAAAAAAAAGACCGAAAATATATATTACAATCTGTTGAAAATGCACTTTCAATTCTTGATCTTTTATGTGAGCACCAAGAATTGTCCGTAAACGAAGTGGCAAAATATATGGGACTGGGAAAAAGCACAGCATTCAGGCTGCTTACTACGTTGTGTTATAAAAATTTTGTGGTAAAGGATGATAAGGCATATTATAGTTTGAGTGTTAAATTTGCTGGTATTTGGAAGATTATCAGTGACAGATCTATGCTCATTCAACAAATTCATCCATTTTTAGTAAATTTATCTGCAAAAACAGGAGAAACTTCTCATCTAGTTATTTGGAACTCTGATAGTGAAATAATTTTTATTGACAAGGTAATTGCCCCTGCTACTATACGCATGGACTCCATGGTCGGCTTAACACGCTTAGCCCATACAACCGGTACGGGAAAAGTATTATTAGCCAATTCGACACAATTATTTATAAATCAGTATTTAAGTACTACTCCATTTATCAAAATGACACCTTATACCATATCCTCCAAAGAAACATTATTAAGTGAATTGGAAAATGTGCGTCAACAAGGATATTCTTGTGACAATGAGGAATCAGAAGTGGGCTTGACATGCTTTAGCGTACCTATTTTCTCTATGAATAAAGCGATTGCAGCTATTAGTACTTCGGGACCAACTCACCGAATGAATACGAAAAAAGAAATGTTAATACAATCGTTAAAATCCATAGCAAAAAACATCGAAATATCAATTTAAATTTCTATATCCCAATGTATCATCTGATAGGACAGACGAATTCTATTATATTGTTTTAATAGAATTCGTTTTTTTGTCTCTATCGAATGGTCAATCTTAAAAATCATGCATTTTACTATAAGTAGAATGCCGGTCACTTTTATGCTTATTGTGCAAGTTTCTGTAATACATCCCACTTATTATCACAAAATTGCTGAAGAATAGTAACAGCATCTTCTGTAAGATGCTTAAATCGTTTCTGCCCTGCTATAAATTTGCTGACACTTAAAGGATCTTTTATGTCTTTTGTAGGTGCAGAGATTGTAAATTCAAAATTCGAATACTCATAAAGCAGGAAATACCTTGATTGAACAGCCATGCGAGCATATTGAATACTTTTCTCCGGCGAGAAACCCCATCTAGTAGGACAAGGCGTTAAAATTTGTAAATATACTAATCCATTCTTTATAGTTACTGCTTTTTTTACTTTATTAATAAAATCATTCATATATGCCGGAAAGAGTGTAGCAACATATGCTGCATTCTGAATAGCCAGCATCATCGCTACATCTTTTTTAAAATTAGGCTTTCCAGATGATTTTTTCCCTACAGGCGTTGTGGACGTATTGGCACCAAATGGTGTAGTACCGCTCTTTTGAAATCCTGTATTCATATACCCTTCATTGTCGTTACAAACATAGATAATATTATCTCTTCGTTCAGCTGCAGCCGATAAAGCCTGCAATCCAATGTCTACTGTAGCACCATCACCAGCATACGCTAATACATTAACGTCTGGATCAATATAAACGCTAATATAAAAGTGAGCCACTTTGGCGCAAAACGCTAACTTGAAATTGAGCCACATTAACTCTACTCTAGATAAAGAGAAATCTTTATCCGGAGGTAAACAAGGTGGTAATAACAATGCAAGACTACAAAGAAATCCGGCAGCGCTACCTGCGTGGCGAAAGCCAGCGTCATATTGCGAAGACACTGGGAATTTCCAGAAATACCGTAAAAAAATATTATGAAGGAGATCCCCTTCCTAATGAACGGAAAATTCCGGAACGCCAAACAACGGTCATGACACAGAAAAATGTGCAATTCATTCAACAGTGTTTAAATGAAGATGCGGAAGAACAGCTGCCAAAACAAGCACACACGGCAAAACGGATTTTCGACAGACTCGTAGCTGAAAAAGACTATACGGGAGGTGAATCAACCGTTCGTGCCAAAGTAAAAGAGCTCAGGATGGCTGTTCATAAAGCTTTTATTCCTCTGCAATTTGATCCAGGCGAATCCTTGCAAGTCGACTGGGGTGAGGCATTTGTCTATTTGAATGAAGAAAAGAAAAAAGTGAACTTGTTTTGTGCTAGACTCTGCTACAGTTGTCGGCCCGTTGTATTGGCATACCGCAGACAGAATGAAGAAAGCTTTTTGGATGCCTTCGTTCACACCTTTTCTATTCTAGGCGGTACCCCTCAAAAAGTTATCTTTGATAACGGTAAGGTAGCCGTTAAAGATGGATTCGGTTCCCACGCCAGGAAACAGGCAGGGTATACGGCATTATCTGCTCATTATGCTTTCGATGCTGTATTTTGTAATCCGGCTGAGGGACATGAAAAAGGGTTAATCGAAGGATTAGTTGGCTGGTCCCGGAGAAATATTTTAGTTCCGATTCCACACATAAAAACGATGGAAGAATTAAATACGTCCTTACGTTCTCATTGTCTGCAATATGAAAACCATCATATTAAAGGTAGAACGGATACAGTGGGTGAGATGTTTTGTGTAGAAAAAGCCAGCCTGAATCCACTGCCCCATCATTCTTTTGAAACAGCAACGTGTAAAAACACCCGTGTTTCTACTACTTCGACAATACGCTTTAATACCAACAATTATTCCGTTCCCGTACAGTATGCCGGTTGTCCGGTTGGCGTAAAAGGATATCCGGAATGCGTTGCTATTTATTACCGCGGCAAGCTGATTTCCAAACACCCACGTTGTTTTGGCAAACATCAGACACACTATTATCTGGCAGATTATTTACCATTATTGGAACAACGTAAGCGGGCTATTTTGAACGCAGCGCCTGTTAAGCAAACGTTGCCAGCAGAAATTCTTGCCGAACTACAGGCAAATGCTTCACACGAAGAGCAACTGACAGCTATATTGCGACGCGAAGCGGCTAAGGAATCCTGCGTACTGCATAGGAAAGATCCGGTAACTATACAACATGTGAACCTACATGCCTATGACACGCTTTGTCCCAGAAACGAGGGAATCCATCATGGCCGTTGAATTGGTAGAAGAACAAATACAATTGTATGCAAAACAGCTGAAGATTCCGACCTTTTCTCACTATGAAGAAGTACTTCGACGTACGAGTCCTGATCAGACCTTTGCGGAGTTACTACTGTTCTTACTGAAAGCTGAATATGAACAACGTCAGGAAAACAAAAATCAACGACGGCTAAAACAAGCCGGGTTTCCATATACTAAGACATTGGATGAGTTAGATGTTAGCCGGTACGGCAGTCAAATCACAGAAATGTTTATGATGGAACTAGCCAGCTGTCGATTTATTGATGATAAGAAAAATATTGTGATGATGGGCAATCCCGGTCGAGGTAAAACACACCTGGCCATTGGGTTAAGATTGAAAGCCTGTGCCGCCGGAATGAGCGTATTATTTAAAAATGCATCAGCGTTATCTACAGATTTAACAGAGGCGCGGGATACGTATGTATTGGGAAAACTTGAAAAAAAGATACAAAAAGCAGATTTGTTAATCATCGATGAGATGGGATACGTCCGCTTTGACCGGTACCAATCTGAGCTGTTATTTAAGGTGATTGCGGATAGAAGTGAGCGTGGCAGCATTATTGTCACGACGAATTTACCATTCTCAGAATGGACAACATTGTTTGAAAACATGGCAATGGTAACCGCTTTAGTAGATCGTCTAACGTTCCATTCTTATATTCTCGACATGAATGGAGATTCATATCGACTAGGACAGGCAAAAAAGTTTTCTAAGGGTGGCTCACTTTCAAGTTGACGAACACAATTGACCATTATATATATCTCTCGTAACATATGTCACTTCAATTTTTTTACTATAGTTGGTCTACAGAAAATTTGTTCGCTATTATTTTGCATTGATTCAATTTGTACTTGAGTAAAAGGTAAAAAATGATTTTTTTGCCATAAACAAAAAACTTTCGTACAATGTATGTTTACCTACATCATCCGAAAGTTTACACAAAAAAAGATGGTACATCTCAATCATGACATATCACCTTTGTTTCTTTTACTTCTACCTTGAAATCATCAAATAAGTAAGATTGCTATCCAGCCTTCATAATGTACCATAATTTCTCAACTATTTTTCATATACTAATTGTATATTTGGTAAATACGTTAAATTTTATTGCATATGATTATAAATTTTCCTATGTATAATTGCAATATCACAAATATATTTTTCTATTTTAATCATATAATATTTATCTGCTACGTCTTTATGAATCCATCCGTAATTAATAAAAAATGTATGTACATATTTATAATCATGAGTACATATTTTTTATGGGGAGTGGATCATATGCAAAACGAAAAGAAAAACAAAAGAATTGATCTTAGGGTATCTGAAAAACAAAAAGCAAAAATTGAAAAAGATGCAGAACAGTTGGGAATGAAAATATCAGAATATTTATTATACCTAGCTGAACATAAACAAGTTGTCGTTATCTCAGCAGGAAAAGAACTTGTAGAAGCAGTCTACCTTCTAAATCAGAAACTAAACCAATATGACAACTACCCTATTTTCCCACTGCAAGATGCAAGAGATATAATAAGTAACAGCCTGACTGGTATTGCAAAAAAGATGAAGGGACGTGAATAATATGTCCATTCTAAAATTTGTTGACCGTACACCCAAAACTATCAGTCAGATGTATACCTATCTTACTGATCCAGAAAAAACAGATATTGGAGGAATATTCGGTATTGGGATAAATCCCCGTATGGCTGTAGAAGAAATGAATTTTGCACAACTCGTGTATTATCGAGATAAATTAGAACATCCTTACATTCAAATTATTTTTTCATTTGATAAGAATCTTGTTCTTTCCTTAGCAACTCTTCGTAAGATCTGTATGGAAATCGGATACGTTCTGATGCCAGATGAACGGCAGGTATTGGGTACAATACACTATAAAGAGACTAATCATATCCATTGCCACTATATATTAAACTACGTCGGAATACAGGGAAACCTATACAGACAAAAATACAGTGTAAAATACTATAAAGGTAAGCGCCTAATAACATAGTGGATAGAATCGTTTTGGAATCTGTGAGATAATACTGTAAAGTAAAGTATTGAGAGTTTTTCGAGTAACTTGAAAAACTTCAAAGGAGGTTTAGCGTTGAACACCAGGGAAGTTACTCAGCAATATCGTCTTAATCAATGGATGGAGATCATACGAGAATGTCGCAGCAGTGGGCAATCGGTAGCTAGCTGGTGTGCCAATCATGGCGTCAGACAATCGAGTTACTATTATTGGCTAAAGCAAATCCGTGTGACAGCCTGTGAGTCCTTTCCTGCTCTTAGTACTTCAAAGCAGGAAATTGTGCCATTAAATATCCCGTCCCCTTCCTCCCGAGGAGCCGATTTTCAAGCAGAAGAAGTCACTTCAGCAATCATTGTCCGCTTTGGCGCGGTTACACTTGAACTGCATAATAATGCCTCCGCAACACTCATTGAAAACACAT
>NZ_FNHQ01000011.1 GCF_900103535.1 Megasphaera paucivorans
CGGGATATATTCATCTACCGCATCCATCAATTTCAAAATGCTGGCTTCTGCTTCCGGATCTTCTTCCAATGCCTTTAGCGCAGATCCTACGATAATAGGAATTTCATCGCCTGGAAAATCATAGCTGGAAAGAAGTTCGCGAACTTCCATTTCTACTAATTCAATCAATTCCGGATCATCTACCTGATCGGCTTTGTTCAGATATACTACCATTGCCGGTACTCCTACCTGGCGGGCCAGAAGGATATGTTCACGCGTCTGCGGCATTGGGCCGTCTGCTGCGCTTACTACCAATATTGCTCCATCCATCTGTGCGGCACCGGTGATCATGTTCTTTACATAATCGGCATGCCCCGGGCAGTCTACATGTGCATAATGACGCTTATCTGTTTCGTATTCTACGTGTGCTGTATTGATCGTAATACCGCGTTCACGTTCTTCTGGTGCTTTATCAATGTCAGCATACGCTTCAAACTTGGCATAGCCCTTTTTCGACAATACTTTCGTAATAGCTGCTGTCAATGTCGTTTTGCCATGGTCTACGTGTCCGATGGTTCCAATATTGACATGCGGTTTGGTTCTTTCGTATTTTTCTTTAGCCATTTTACTGTTCTTCCTCCTTTAGGAAAAAATAATCTACTTCTTATTGTACATTATTTTACAAAATTATTCTACTATTTTTGATGCGGCATCGGCTGCTTATTTAGTTTCATCTGTCCGCATACAGAAATAACCTCGTTAAAACGAGGTTATATGAAGTATGGTGGCGGCTCGGAGATTCGAACTCTGGACACTGCGGGTATGAACCGCATGCTCTAGCCAACTGAGCTAAGCCGCCATGTGTGGAGCTATTGACCGGGATTGAACCGGTGACCTTATCCTTACCAAGGATACGCTCTACCGACTGAGCTACAACAGCTTATACCGTTCAAAGCAGATATAAAGTTGTGAAAAATATGGTAGCGGGGGCAGGACTTGAACCTACGACCTTCGGGTTATGAGCCCGACGAGCTACCAACTGCTCCACCCCGCGACAAAAAATGGTGGTGGGGGAAGGATTCGAACCTTCGAAGGCGAACGCCGGCAGATTTACAGTCTGCTCCCTTTAGCCACTCGGGAACCCCACCAATTTTGGAGCCGACGATAGGACTTGAACCTACAACCTACTGATTACAAGTCAGTTGCTCTACCAATTGAGCTACGTCGGCAATTATTCCGTTGCATTGTTCAACAGAACATAAATAATTATACTTTCCAGATTCGTTTCTGTCAATAGTATTTCTATATTTTTCTTCGTTTTTTATTATTTTTCTATTCTTATATCATTATATTTTTTTGTATGGCTGCATATCTTAGTATATTACGCATTTTACTATTTATTTGTATTGCCAAGAATTCTCTTTGCAAGCCTCTCCGAATGTAGTAAAATGAATTGTACGCCATTATATCAATACTATTGTATATAAGGAGGGGCTATATTATGGCACATATTAATGAAAATTACTTAAAACTCCCCGGTAATTATTTATTTGCAACAATTGCAAAAAAAGTAGCCGATTTTTCACAAAAAAATCCTAATGCCAATATTATTCGTCTAGGTATCGGCGATGTGACTCGACCCTTAGCGCCGGCAGTTATTGAAGCTATGCATAAAGCTGTCGATGAAATGGGTAAAGCGGAAACATTTCGCGGCTATGGTCCGGAACAAGGTTATGAATTTCTTATCAACAAAATTATCGAATGGGATTATGAAACACGCGGTATCCATCTCGATACAGATGAAGTATTTATTGGTGATGGAGCCAAGACAGATGTCGCATGTATTCAGGAAATATTTGATAAAAATATGACATTTGCTGTTGCCGATCCCGTATATCCGGTATATCTCGACTCTAATGTCATGGCTGGCCACACAGGTGAATTCATTGATTTAAAGGGAGTTTATAAAGATGTTGTTTATCTTCCCTGCACAGAGGAAAATGGGTTTAAGGCAGAACCTCCAAAAGATAGAATTGAATCAATGGAATTAAAAAACTGCTGTTTCCCAGTACCTGCAAATAAGAAAAAAGAACATGTTGACCTCGTTTACCTTTGCAATCCAAGTAATCCTACAGGCACCGCAATGAGCAAAGAAGAACTTGCGGCGTGGATATCCTATGCAAAAGAAACCAACGCTATCTTGTTATATGATTCGGCCTATGAATCTTACATTACGGAACCGAATATACCGCATAGTATTTATGAAGTAGAAGGGGCTAAAGATGTCGCTATCGAATTCCGTTCTTACTCCAAATCAGCAGGATTCACCGGAACTCGCTGCTCTTATGTTGTTGTCCCAAAAACGGTTTTAGCATATACTGCAAAAAATAATGCCATTTCCTTAAATCAATTTTGGAACCGACGTCAATGTACCTGCTTCAATGGAACTCCTTATATTATTCAGCGCGCTGCCGAGGCAGTTTACTCAGAAAAAGGTCGAAACCAGTGCAAGGCTGATGTTGATTATTATATGGAAAACGCCCATATTATACGCGATGGTTTACAGGCTGCCGGCTATACAGTATACGGTGCCACTAATTCTCCTTATGCTTGGGTCAAGACTCCTGCGAACATGAAAAGCTGGGATTTTTTTGATCTTCTCTTAGAAAAAGCACACGTTGTCACCACTCCAGGGTCCGGATTTGGTCCTCATGGCGAAGGGTTCCTGCGTCTTACCGCTTTTGGCACAAGAGAAAATACTATTGAAGCAGTCCATCGTATTGCTGATTTAAAATTGATTAAATAAAAGGTGGAATATCATTGAGTACCAATCTGGAAGTCGGCATCGTCGGTCTGCCGAATGTAGGAAAAAGCACATTATTCAACGCAATTACCAAAGCCGGTGCAGAAGCTGCAAATTACCCCTTCTGCACAATAGAACCTAATGTTGGTGTTGTAGAAGTTCCTGATCATCGTATCCAAGTACTTACGGACATGTATAAGCCCAAAAAGACAATTCCTGCAGTTATGCGGTTCGTTGATATCGCCGGTCTTGTTGCCGGTGCTTCAAAAGGAGAAGGCTTGGGAAATAAATTTTTAAGTCACATTCGCGAAACAGATGCTATTGCTGAAGTTGTCCGTTGTTTCGAAGATTCTAATATAACTCATGTCTCAGGTTCTATTGATCCCTTGCGGGATATTGATATCATTAATACAGAGTTATGTTTAGCCGATATAGAAACTGTCCAAAAACGGGATGATCGTATCAAAAAAATTGCACAATGCGGTGATAAGGAAGCTAAAACAGAAGACGCTATCTTAATGAAGGTCTTATCGTGTTTAGAAATTGGCAACCCTGCACGCAAAGCAAGCCTTACCAAAGACGAGCTGGATATCATAAAAGATTTGAATCTCCTAACACTGAAACCCATTATATACATTGCAAATGTTGCTGAAGACGAAGCTGGCCATCCCAATGATAATCCATATGTCAAAAAGCTCGAAACATTTGCCACCGAAGAAGGGGCTAAAGTGGTTGCCGTATCAGCGAAGATTGAAGCAGAAATTGCGGAACTGCCAGAAGATGAAGCTGCCATGTTTTTAGAAGAATTAAACCTTCCCGAAGCCGGTCTTGACAAACTGATTAAAGCCAGTTATTCATTATTAGGTCTCATTAACTTTTTTACAGCCGGTGCCGATGAAGTCCGTGCTTGGACTATTGTCAATGGCACTAAAGCGCAAAAAGCTGCGGGCAAAATCCATTCCGATATTGAACGAGGTTTTATCCGTGCCGAAATCGTTTCATATAATGATCTCATTGCCTGCGGCAGTGAAACAACCGCTAAGGAAAAAGGACTTGTAAGACTGGAAGGGAAAGAATATATTATGCGTGACGGCGATGTTACGTACTTCCGTTTCAATGTATAACTTTATCCCCATGAGAACAACGTCATATCCGTTAATTTTCCTTTTTGTATTTATTCTACACACGTAGTACCTTCATGTGTTCGTTGTAATTTACATTATTTGAACAACTATATTTTTATACATACATATTGTATTTGAAAAACTTGTTATGTTGCTATATAGTAAAAAGCGCTCACCTTTGATTCATATGGGGTGAGCGTTTCTTGCTATATAGCTTTTTATTTTAAAAATATAATCTTATTTCTAATATTATACATAAACTGCTTGATATCGTATATTATAGGGTACATTTTTCACGCAGTCCAGTCTCCCATAACAAGAGTAGAAAAGTTGTAATATACAGAGTGTTACACAACCGTCATATCAACACACTACTATTTTCATCATCAGGAAGCCTTAAAACAAACAGACTAATATAATTATATTAGTCTGTTAAAGCAGCAATCGATGACATGATCATTTATTATCCCTATCGCCTGTAAAAAAGAATATATAATAACCGGCCCAACAAAAACAAATCCTCTTTTTTTTAAATCCCTGCTGATTTTTTCCGAAATGTCATTTTTATCAGGTATGCTTGATTCCTTTTCCCAATCTCCCTTAATTATATGATTATCTGTATAGTCCCATAAATACGAAGAAAAACTTCCATATTCTTTCTGTATTTGAATAACCGCCAATGCATTCTGTCGGACAGAATAGACTTTTTTTCTATTTTTTACTATACCATAATCAGTAATAATCCGTTCTAACTCATCATTATTCATTTCAGCACATCGCTGAATATCAAAATCATGAAAAGCTGCACGATAAGCATCTCGTTTGCTCAAAATAGTAATCCAAGAAAGCCCCGCTTGTGCCCCTTCCAAAGAGAGCATTTCGAATATATAGCGCTCATCATAGTTGGGAACACCCCATTCTTCATCATGGTATTGCCGCAACAAAAGATTCTTTTCAGCCCAAGGACAGCGTTGTACATGACTCGAAGTCACTACCTGTTGTTTTCTCATATACTGCTCACTTTCTTAAAATACAAAAAAATTTCATTTTCCATCTTACTCACTCAGAGTTTCCCATTTTTCATAAGCTTCATCAAGTTTTTTTTGTGTGTCTTCATACTGTTCCGTCAATGTTATCATTTTTTCAGCGTTAGTTTGATTTTCAGACAAATTCATTTGAAAATCATACATTTTTAAAGTTGCTTCCAATTCAGCAATTTTCATTTCTATATTTTCTATTTTTTTAGCTGCGCCATACAAAGGTGTTTTACGAATAGTTGCTTCCGTATTGTTTTTTTTAGGCGTTTTTTCTTTATCTTTTGCAGCAGACAAAATAGCATCTTCTTTTTTGTGTGTTGTATCTGTCTTCCCCAGTAATTCTTGAACGGCTAATTCTTCTTTTTCCCGCTCTTTTTCTCGATAATATGTATAATTCCCCAAATATTCCTTAAGTTTTTTATTTTCCAATACTAACATTCGTCCCGCAATTTTATCAAGAAAATACCTGTCATGAGACACAACAAGATAGGTACCACCAAAATCAATAAGTGCCTGTTCAAGAATTTCCCGAGTAGGTATATCAAGATGATTCGTTGGTTCATCGAGAATCAAAAAGTTCGGTCCGTGCAAAAATAATTTGAGCAAAGCCAGCCGTGCTTGCTCTCCCCCACTCAACGTGTCAATATGCTTATACACATCATCGCCGCGAAAAAGAAAACCACCCAAAACAGAGCGGGCATCTTCTTCACTATAACTAAATTCGTTCATAATTTCTTCCATGACTGACCATGTACCATGAAGTTCTGTATGTTCTTGAGCAAAATAACCAACATGCACACGGCTTCCCAATGTAATATGACCACTGTCAAATTCTTTTTCTCCCATAATCATCTGAAAAAGTGTTGTTTTTCCTGCCCCATTAGGCCCAATAAGTGCAGCTGACTCCCCTCGGCGCAGTAATAAAGATAAATGGTTAAAAAGTTGTTTATCTCCATAGCCACCGCAAATATCATCAAGAACAAGTACCTTTTGCCCGCACTCTTCTACTGGTTTAAATGCAAAGTGGAGAGAAGTACCTTCTGAAATTAATTCAATTCGTTCCACACGATCTAGTTGAGATTGACGTCCTCGAGCCTGTTTGGATTTAATACCGGCTTTATATTTACGAATATACTCTTCTGTTGCCTTGATCTGCTCCTGCTGTTTTTCATAAGCGCTTTCCATCGCTTTACGGCGCTGATTCCGCTGTTGAACATAGTGAGAGTAATTACCTTTATACTTTGTTATGCTCCCATTTTCCATCTCTAAAATTCCCGTTGTCACTTTATCAAGAAAATAGCGATCATGAGATACGATAAGTATGCCGCCACCATAAGACAATAAATAACTTTCCAACCATTCAAGCATTTCCATATCAAGGTGATTCGTCGGTTCATCGAGAAATAAATAATCAGGGCGGCATACCAGAGCTTTTGCCAAATTAATTCGTGTCTTCTGTCCTCCTGAAAAGCTCTGCACGGGACGATCCATATCTGCTTCCGCAAAACCTAATCCATGAATAATTTTTCGTGACATTGCTTCGTATTCATACCCACCAAGCCATTCAAACCGTTCTTGTAAACGGGAATATCGATTCATAAGTTCCTGAGAATCCGGATGATGCTGCATAGCTTGTTCCGTTTCTTTTAACTGTATTTCACAGCGAAGTACATCCTGCCATGCGTCGCTAATGGTTTGACGCAGTGTAACTGCAGCATCAAATGTTATATTTTGCTGCAGATAGCCGATCGTTTCTCCTTCAGAAATGACAAATGCTCCCGCATCATATTCTTCTTCTCCCATAAGACATTTCAAAAGAGTTGATTTTCCCACACCGTTAGCTCCGATAAGTCCTATTCGTTCACCACGATGTAGTTCAAAAGAAACATTTTGAAATACTGTATGTATACCAAATGACTTTGTTAATTTTTGTACCCTAATACTTCCCACAATATAGCCCTCTTATCTTTCCATAATCTATCGATTATTATATCATACATTACGTATAGCAGCATTGAAAAATCATAGATAATACCTATACGTATTCGTTATCAAGCAGTATATCGCAAAGACAACGGATTCTCAAAATTTTACTTTTATCCGTCTTTTACAATTTCAGCTTTGACCATAATAACAATTTCAGTTTCTTTGCTGGACGTATATTGACTGCGAAACAGCCGACCTATAAACGGCAAACTACTCAAAATAGGAATTTTTCGAAAATTTTCTATATCTTCTTTATCAATAAGTCCTCCAATAACAAGCGTTTTTCCTTGTTCAATCCGTACTTGTGTTTCTGCCTGCCGAGTCATGAACCGATATGCCTTAAGTTCTGTTACCAGAACAGGCGTACTTACTTCTGCTTGAATGTGCGCGGTAATAGATCCGTCATCGTGAATCCATGGTGTATAAATAAGTTTAATCCCTGCATCGGTATAGTCTGTCGTTGTAGTCATTTGTCCATTCTGCAAATGTTCCGTAAGAATGGGAATTCGATCGCCAATAAGAATTTTTGCCATTCTGCCATTACTTGCCATCATATGCGGTTTAGCCAAAATCTTAGCTTTTCCCTGGGTTTCCAGTGCATGAATCTGTGCGGTATAAGCAAAACTGTTCTCATGTCCCGGACCCCCCTCTGCATTCCGCCAATCCCAGTTAAGGCCTAACTCTTTAATAGCTTCTTGATTTAAAGCAGCAATCTCTACTTCAACATTAACTTGACGGGGTGGTATATCAATTTTTTTTAATAAATTTTGTACAGCTGCAAGCTCTCTGCTATTTCCTCGGATAACCAAAGAATTAGTTTCTTCATAACATCGGATATGAGAATCAGATATAATCGCCTGTGCTGCTTTCCGTGCTTCCTCCGCTGAAGCATACGCAAGGTCAAAGGTACGCAATTCTTTACCTCCCTCTGTCTTTCGTCCAGCTGTTATCATATAAATATAACCGCTTTTATCATAATACAGATTTTGACTGGAAGCGATAGCCGTTAACGCCTCTTCAACCGTCACATCAGAAAGATACATGGTTATATTTCCTTGGACAGTATCATCAACAATAAGGTTAAGTCCTCCGCTGCGAGCAAGTCCTTCTACAACAGACCGAACAGGTACATCATGTACATCAATGCAAATTGTCGACGCATGAATCTGCATAATACCCGATAAAAAAATCAAATTTGCCCATATAATCTTTTTTAACATGTTATATATCCTTCTCTGCCGTCACATTTATTCATAGATACATTCATTTTTACCGTATTTACTGTTGCAAATCTGATACTATATCTGTATTTCAATTAGTTTCCCCTCTTTTTTTAACCCAATTGCATTCATATGAATATACATTACAACCCAGTCGGCTATCTGGTCTCCTACAGCACAAGGACGTGTATCTTTTCCTGATTGCAGCAAAACCAAACGTTTCCCCGATGATTCCATAAATCCACAATATCGAGGAAATCGCTCATGTGATATTTTTTCCTGTAATTCTTCTGCATTTTTTTCTTTTGTTTGACTGCTACCTGTTTTTTCCATATGCTGCATATGTTTTTCAAACAAATCCGGCATATGTCTATTTCGCCGCACCGCAGATACATCATACACACAAATTGCCGGTTCAACAGATTCTGCCCCTGCTGCTCCTTCATTTTTATAATGTTGTTTCGAACTTGGTTGATCTTCTATTGTTTTTTGTTCTTGGGAAACAAAAACAGGGGATGAAACATTCCCTGAATGTTTCACTTCCCCTGTTGTCTTTCGGATTTGATTTATAGAATTATCATTTTCAAAAAAACATATTCCCGCAAGAAAAATCAAAATAGCTCCGTACGGAAACCACTTTTTATATTGTTTGGCTATATAATGCTTAACATCAAGCATCACAGCCTGCCGCTTATCTTGAAGTCCCATAACCATGCGGATGACCACTGTGCCACTGCCATGCATCGGCAATAATATTTTCCACATCACTATATTGTGGCTGCCAACCGATGACTTTTTTTATTTTCTGAGATTCTGCCACAAGAACCGCCGGATCTCCGGCACGCCGCGGTGCTTCTTCTACAGTGAAATTCCTGCCCGTTATTTTTTTCGCTGCATCAATAATTTGCCGAACACTAAAACCATGCTGCGAACCTAGATTAAAAGATTGCGATATCCCGCCCATAATGAGATAATCCAGTACCCGACAATGCGCATTTGCTAAATCAGTCACATGAATATAATCGCGAATGCAAGTACCATCTTCCGTCGGATAATCGGTTCCGAATATTTTAATGCTTGATCTTTGTCCCAACGCCGTCTGCAGAACAAGTGGTATAAGGTGTGTTTCCGGCATATGGTCCTCCCCAATTGTACCATCATGATCGGCCCCCGCCGCATTAAAATAACGAAGCGCCGCATACCTTAACCCATAGGCACGACTGAATTGGGCCAACATGCGTTCAATCATAAGCTTGGTCTGCCCATAAACATTAGTAGGTTTATACGGCATATCTTCTGTAATTGGTATTTTTCCCGGTTCTCCATAAACCGCCGCTGTCGAAGAAAATACAAAATACTGTACTCCAGCCTGCCGTGCCGCCTCTAAAAGGCAATAAGAGCCAACAATATTATTATCATAATATATGGTTGGATTATCCATTGATTCTCCAACTTGACTGTGTGCAGCAAAATGAACAACAGCTTCTATTTTATTCAGTTCCATTATATCCCGAACCGTATCTATATGATGAATATCTTCCGTAATCAAGGTTACCTCTGCCGGCACAGCTTGACGATGTCCACGAGACAAATTATCCAATACGAGAACTCTATGCCCTTGTGCCAACAATGCTCTTACAGTATGGCTTCCAATATACCCAGCCCCACCAGTCACTAATATATGCATCTATATCATTCCTCCTGCAATTCTTTTAATTTTTGCTTCAAGAAAGATTTATAAACCTCCACCCCTGGTTGATCAAAGGCATCCACATTGGCAAACTCTCCTTCATAAGCAATAGATATACAAAGCATAAACATAAGCTCACCCAAGTGGAACGGGGTCAATTCTGGAATAATAAATGCTGCATTATATCGATTTTCTTTTGCCAACGCATACGCATTTGATTTTTGTGCGGCCTCCAATATACTGCTTAGCGGCAATCCGCTAAAAGAAGACAAGGCTCCATATTCATCATAAATATGTGGAACCACGATATCTTGCTGCCACTTTTTCACCACCACAAACTGCACGACCTTATTTAAAGGACCTTCTTGATGTTCTTGTGTTTGAGCATGCATATCAGTTGTCCCGACAGCTACTACAGGAGTACGTCCGTAATGAATAATTTTACCATTTTTATCTACACGTTTTCCCAGTGATTCAGCGAGAAGTTGAACATACCATTCCGATAAAGATCTCAGGCAATCTCCATAGGGCATAAAAACTTCAATAGTACGTCCGTGATTAACTCCCGCCAAATATTTCAAAACACTATTAAGAAGTGCCGGGTTTTTCCAAATATCTGCAGACTGGCAAAGCAAATCCATCGCTCTTGCTCCGGAAAGAAAAGATTGAAAATCAAACCCAATCAACGCTCCTACAATAAGTCCTACCTCTGAAAATACGCTAAACCGTCCGCCCACTCCGTCAGGCACACAAAAAACAGGCCATCCTGATTTGCGGGCAACTTCATGAAGAAGTGTTTCCCGACTCCCCGTATGAGGATCGGTAACAGCTATCACCGCTAGTTCAATACCACTATCTTCCAGTTCTTTTTTACAAATCATAAAATTTGACATCGGCTCAATAGTAGAACCCGACTTAGATATAACAACTGCCATAACCTTATATCCGATTTTACAGCGGCTGTCCGATTTAAGATATCGGATCAATTCATTAAGCCTATGGGAATCTACATTATTGCCGGCAAAAAAAACTTTAGGCCATCCGTTCCGTTCTACATCACTTTTCAAATTCCAAAATTCACCGCACTGCACATCGAACAAAACCTTTCCCCCTAGATATGAACCACCTATACCAAAGAAGATTACCGCATCAATTTGTCCTTTAACAGAACGTCCCAATTCCTCTAATGCCATCATCCGTTCCGGACTATTTATATTTCCCTCCGCTATATAAGGAAGCTGTGTGTACAAAACACGTTCCGGTTCTCCGTCTTTAGATACGTGTCCTGATACTATACCGGTTTTACGCATGTTCATTACTGTATGATGAGCTTTAGTATACACCGGGGAAAATTTTCCCAGTTCTTCTTCCGTAATTTTTCCCGGTCCATATAAATTTTCCGTGTCAAAAACAAACCCTGTTTCTAGTGTAATCCCCGACATTATAATCACTACCCTTCGCATTCGATACATTCTGTTTTCATTATACCATAGCCAAAAGGAACATGCAGAAAAACCATTGTATCTGTTATTATTTTATTTTTAACTTTTAAGTCAATATATCATGTATATTAATTTTATTCAATCCATTTCCTATTTTTTTAATTATTAAATGAAAATTTTAAGTTAGTTCCAATTAAATATTAATCTGTTTTTAACGCGGTCAACAAAAACAAGGTGTGCATATAAAAAAAGCGATTCTGCCAACTTGGCGAATCACTTTTTTTATCAGAAGCGCAGCATAGATTTTAGAAAATTTTTAGTCCGTGCTGATTTAGGATGTTCAAAAATTTGTTCCGGCGTTCCTTCTTCTTCAATAATCCCTTCTGCCATAAATAAAATACGCTTAGAAACTTCTTTGGCAAAAGCCATTTCATGTGTAACAATAATCATCGTCATATTGTCATCAGCTAATTGCTTGATCGTCCGCAATACTTCCCCCGTTAATTCCGGATCCAATGCAGATGTCGGTTCATCAAAAAGCATAATGTCCGGATTCATTGCTAAAGCCCTGGCAATCGCTACTCGTTGTTTTTGTCCGCCAGACAGTCGAGAAGGATAAACATTGCACTTATCCCATAAGCCCACTTTTTTAAGCAGTGCTTCTGCTATTGGCATTATTTCTTCTGTTTTCTTGCCTTGTACAACACGCGGAGCTTCCAGAATATTGTCGAGCACCGTCATATGTGGAAACAAATTAAAATGCTGAAAGCACATTCCCATACGAAGGCATATTTTATGCACTTGTGAAGAAGGTGCATAAATAGACCTGTTCACGCCCTGCGGCTGCCGTGTCATAACATCTCCGCCGACTATAATAGTACCTCCGTCAATAATTTCCAAATTGCATAAACAACGCAAAAATGTACTTTTCCCGCTTCCAGAAGGCCCTATAATGGAAACCACTTCCCCTTCTTCCACATGCATGGTACAATCTTTTAATACTTCTAAACTGCCAAATCTTTTATGTATGTGATCCATTTCAATTAAGCTCATAATTACATTCCTCTCTTATTCATCGTATACGGCATAGCGTGCTTCCAAATAGCTAAATATTTTTGTCAGGATGAATGTAAAAAACAGATAAAATAGGGCGGCGACAATAAATGCCGTTGTATCGAAATCTCGTTGTACAATAGAGCGTGTAATGCGCAAAATATCATTCATTGCTAAAATATATACCAGAGAGGTATCTTTCAAAAGATTAATCGTTTCATTTGCTATCGGCGGCAAAACTCGTTTAACAACCTGCGGCAAAATAATACGGCGCATAGTTTGTACATATGTCAGTCCTAACACCTTAGCGCCTTCATACTGTCCCCGTTCGATAGACTGAATACCGCCTCTAAAAATTTCCGCAAAATACGCCGCATAATTAAATACAAACGCGATAATAGCGGCCGGAAAATCAGGAAGTCTTAATCCTTCAATAATAAACGGCAATCCATAATAAATAAACAAAATCTGCAACATAAGCGGAGTACCGCGCATAACATAAATATAAGCACCCATAAACTTGCGTAAGGGAGTCAGTTCAGAAATACGAGCCAATGCCATGAATATTCCCAAAGGCAGGCTTAACACAATTGTTATTACAAATATTTTCAAAGTAATTTGCAAACCTACAGCAACAGCAGGTACAATATTTAATAAATAATCCATGTAAACACTCCTTACATAATACTATCCCGGTAAAAAAACAAAGCTTATAAATGCTTAAATGAGGGGCCATCTGGTCCCTCATTTATCAGCATTCAAAACCTATACTTTTAATTTACTGCACAGGAATTGTAATATCTGTTTTAAACCATTTTTCCGATAACTTCTTCATTGTACCATCTGCACTCATTTCCTTCAATACAGAATTTAGTTTATTCACCAACACTGTATCATCCTGCCTCATTCCGACTCCAAACTCTTCATCCCCCATACTGCCTGCAAGTACTCGGAATTTTCCTTCTTTTTTGGTCATATAGTACCGGCCAACGACGCTATCGACTAAGACGCCATCCGTACGTCCTACTTCCAAATCCATCAAAGCTGCCACAAAATCACCGTACAATTTCACATCTTGTAAGGAATTTTTAAAACCTTGGTCTTTATCCAACGCATCTACAGAACTGCTTCCTTCCTGCGTACCAATAACTTTCCCTTTCAAATCATCCTTGGTCTGAATTGATGAATCTGCCCGAACAATAAGGATCTGCGCATTCTTCATATACGGTTTAGAAAAAGCAATTTGTTTTTTACGGCTATCTGTAATAGTAAGACCATTCCACAGCATATCTACTTTTTTACTCTTTAAAGCAGCTTCCTTACTATCCCAATCAATCGGTTTAAATTCAACCTTTACACCCATCCGCTTTGCCGCTTCATTAGCTAAATCAATATCAAAACCAATAAGCTTGCCGCTTTCATCCCGAAAACCCATCGGCGGAAAATTATCATCAAGACCAATAACAATTTTATCGGGCATTTTTTGACTATCTTGTTTCTGCGATTGACTTCCGCATCCAGCAATCAGAATTGCGGCGGTAACTGCAATCATACCTGCTAAAGCCGTTTTTTTCCAATTCATCATGATATCCTCCTATATTACATGGACACGTCCATGCCAAACCATTTTTCTGAAATTTTTGTTGATGTACCATCTTTATGCATTTCTTCTAAAACCTTATCAAGCTTTGCCTTCAATTCTGTATCATCCTTACGCATCCCCACGCCACTTGGAATATCAGGGTATCCTACATCAATAATGCGAAAATCCGATTTATTCTTTGTCATGAAATACCCTGCTGAGGTCTTAGCAACAACAACGGCATCAATGCGCCCAACTTGAAGATCCATAAAGGAAGTAACATTATCAGAATATGTTTTTAATTCTTTAAAAGAATCTCTTAATTCCGGTTCTTGATTAATTGCTTCAAGTCCAGTACTGCCTTGCTGCGTACCAACAATTTTACCAGCTAAGTCCGCTTTACCCTTGATAGGCGAATCTGCACGAACCAGCAATATCTGTGGACCATTTTCATAAGGTCGGGAAAACAGAATATTTTTTTCTCGTTCGGGAGTAATAGATAACCCATTCCAAATCGCATCAATTTTTTTACTTTTTAACTCTGTTTCTTTACTATCCCAATCAATAGGTTTGAATTCAACCTCAATCCCTAAGCGTTTTGCTGCTTCCTTAGCCATATCAATATCAAAACCGACCAGCTCACCGCTTTCGTTATGAAAGCCAAAGGGAGGGAAATTATCATCAAGTCCGATAACAATCTTATTTTTCTGTGCCGTTGCTCCAGAATCTGCTTTCTTTTGATCGCCGCAGCCAACAGCAAAAAAAACAACCATACTTGCCGCAAGCCCGGCAACAGCTAATTTTTTCCAATTCATGAGGACATCGCTCCTTGTATTGTTAGAATCAATATAAATATTGTACTTTATTTTGGTAAAACAGGAAAGTATTTTTGTAATCCAAAAATACATATTTATGACAATTTATCTTGTATTATCTAAACAATTCGACATTTTTCTCAATTTTATAAACTATTTTTCATTTTTCTTGTTCTTTTTTGATTCTTTGAATAACTGCCTGTTTGTTCTTAGAAGATAAAAACTGCAGATGAATAGGCAATACAGCTATACCGCCCTCTTCAGGCGCTCCCAGTTGAATTTCCCGCCAATCATCTGAAATGCTAAAAATATTTTCATACGGAATAAATACCAGCGACTTCTCTTCGTGGGTTTGTTCATCTATAAATTCACGAAGAGACATAAATTGCCTCCGTACAATAATTCCTTTCTCTGTCACATAGCATATGATATCGCGTTGCCGATGAATGCGCCATAAACAAAAAACAAGGACGCCCATATTATCTAATTTTGAAAAAAAAGTTGGTTCCGGCAACATATCCCAGAGAAAATATGCTCCAACAAGGGTAAATATAAGTTGCATAAACATCGAAAAAATACGGGAATTTTCATATTTTTCTTCTATTTCCCCACAGGAAAATCGTTGCATCAATCCTAATTTATCCATAAGATCTCCCTTTACCTATAATTATGTATTCAAAATATCTCACTTTTATTTTACACTATTTACGAATTGTCTGTCAGTTTTAGTGGTATTTGTGTGGTATAATAATTGCAAACCTATTTAGTAGTACTATTAAGGGGGATAATCATGACAAACCCAAATCAACGTTCATTAAAAACACAAATTTATCATATTATAAAAAAAAGATTATTAGACCAAATATATCAAGACGGCCAAATTCTTACAGAAAGAAAACTCTCAGAAGAGCTTAATGTCAGCCGTACTCCCGTTCGGGAAGCTATGCAGCGTTTACAAAAAGAAGGCTGGGTTCAATATGTCCGCAACAAGGGTATTATTGTAAAAAGCATGGATGCCAGCGATCTTATTCATATTTTTCAAATCCGCACTGCCTTAGAAATTTTAGCAGTTAAATTGGCTTGCTCGCGTATTAACTCTGACCAGCTTCAATTACTGCGTCTGTCATTAATACAACAAGCAGGAAAAAAAGAAGGGACTATGCCCGATTATCAAAAATTTATTCTTTATGATACAGAATTTCATAATATTATTATTGATGCTGCAGGAAACATGATGCTGCGGTCTATTATTGATGAAATTCGCGATAAGATCAAACGAACCGGCATAAATTCACTATACAGCCGCAAGAGCCGCATTGCTGAAGCTGTTACGGAACACACAGCAATCGTTGATGCATTGGAAATCAAAGATATAGACAGCGCCTGCCAAGCCATGGAAAAACATTTGGATATTTGTTATACCTCTGCATACGGCTATATTGTCCGGCCTGAAATTCAAAAGCAGCACAGCGCAGAAAAGGGAGATATTCATGGATAGTAACCGTCTTAAAAAGTATGCCCGCTCTTTAGGGTTGGATTGTCTTGGCATTACTTCTTCCGAATTAATCATCCCTGCGGAGGGGAAAAAAATTTGTCCGTTGGCTGCCGGCCAAGGTATAGAGCGGTATACACCGCAAGCTTTATTAAAAAATTGTCGTGCTGTTATCGTCGTTTTATTTCCTTATTATGTACCTACAGCGGAACCGAGCAATTTGTCTATATACACACAAAGTCTGGATTACCATCTCATTATACAAAACTATTTAAAACTTCTCCAACATTTTATGGAACAAGAATATCCGCAAAGCAATCATTACCTTTGTGCAGATACGTCTCCTCTTTGTGACCGATATCTTGCCCATCAAGCTGGTCTAGGCTTTATTGGTGATAATAATTGTTTTATCCATCCTATCTATGGGTCTTATTGTTTTATTGGCAGTTTATTAACAACAGTCCCCCTAATTCCCGATAAGCCGCTTACAAAAGAATGTTTTCACTGCGGTGCCTGCCGTAAAATCTGTCCGGGAAATTGCTTTATTAATTCTGACTATAATTATGAATGCTGCAAATCTTATTTAACACAAAAAAAAGGCGACTTAACGCCGCCTGAAATTGCAATTATAAAAAAAACTTCTCTTATTTTCGGTTGTGATGAATGTCAGCGCGTTTGTCCCCATAATCGATATATTCCAATCACTCCAATCTCGGAATTTCGCAAAGATAGAATTCTGCAGTTACGACGGACGGAACTACTTTCGCTAACAAATACTCAATTTCGCAGAACGTATGGAAATCGTGCTTTCGCTTGGCGTGGAAAATCGATATTACTGCGAAATTTAGAGTATATGGATAAAGAGCTCTAAAAACCCTTAACTAATGTTAATACGCTAAAAGCAAACCATATAACAAGAATAATAATCACACAAACAACGATAATCATCGGCATGCATACCGCCAGTGTGCTGCGGGCCGTACTCATACCATAAGCAGATCGAACTGCCAATACAGATAAAACCAGCGTCCACAGCAACGATGCAATTGATATGAAATGAACCAGAATCGATGGTAAAATAAATAGTAAGCTTTCTGCTAATGTAGCAAAATTAAGAGGTATATTAGAAAATCCCAATCCCGCCGCTAATGCTTTTATAGTACCGCTGCCTCCTAAAAGGCAGGAAATTCCATGGATGAAAATAATCTGAAGAATAAAACACACACATCCAAAAAGCAAAGCTCCGAATGCCGCTCCTATATGAGCGCCTGACAATTGGACTATCGCTGACACACAAGGAAGTATTAGTGTAAATATCCAAATTAACACTCCTTCACGAAGCCGCCTTTCCTGCACAATTTTATCCAGTGTGACTTTGGGCTTTGTAATAAGGTCATACGTATATTCCAGCGTATCTAAAATCAAAGATCTCATCGCTGCAGCACTCCTTTCATAAGAAGCAAGGGAAGTGGTACCGCCGTATCCGTACTAAACTGGGAACGTATAAATTGTGATAAAGAGCTGTTTCCTTCCAGCAATTGCTTCCAGGATACCGAATGATCGTACTCTACCGTAGGTACATTATCTGGATTTGCACCGATTCGTTTTCCCGCATCAGCCAAAGCATCATAATAATTTCCCATTTTATCTACGAGCCCCAGCTGCTGGGCTTGTGCTCCCGTAAAAACGCGTCCATCTGCAAGAGTTCTCACTTTTGCTTCATCCATATGACGGCCCTTTGCCACAACAGCTACAAACTGATCATACATATCATTGACCATTGTCTGCGTCATCTGCCGTTCTTCCTCGGTCATCGGTCTGAAAGGAGAAAATATATCTTTATGAGCTCCCGACTTAATTTTTTCTTCGGAAACGCCAAGTTTTTGACTCAGTCCCTGCAAGTCATAATATGACATATACACACCAATACTGCCGGTTATGGTAGATGGATTAGCATAAACTGTATCCCCATAGACAGAAAGCCAATACGCTCCGGAAGCAGCGGTATCTCCCATGGAAACAATAACCGGTTTTCCGCTTTTTTTAAGTCGTTCCAATTCTGTTGCTGCTTCTTGCGTTGCTGCCGCACTGCCTCCTGGACTATCAATACGCAGTAAAACGGCCTTTACTTCTTGATCCTTTCGTGCCTTACGGAATTCTCGCATAAGACTTCCCGATGTTGTAACGTTAGAGCTGCTAAATCTCATGGGATCATCATCGCCTCCCACAATAGGTCCGTTAACACGGATGACCGCAACTTTTCCTTTCTCTGTCAATTGATGCACCGGACCTGCTTTCGTATAAAAACCGGCAACACACACAACTGCCACTATAATGGCTGCCACAGCTGCCGTAATTGTAATCTTCTGTTTTCGTTCCATATGCATTCCTCCCTTGTTACTCCATATAATACCACAAGCAGAAGAAAAAAACGATAGTCCTGCTCAAGCAGTATCATGAGATCAATTTTTATATCAAGGCAGAAAGATACAAAATTGAATCAGCAAATTTACTCCGTATCCTATGATAACAATTCCACAAGTTTTATTGATAACATGAAGCACCTGAGGTGTAAAGCGGCGATTGCATAAAGACACAAAAAAAGTAATCCCCAAAAACCATAATCCCGATGCAGATATCATGCCCATTAGAAAATGAACAATCTCGGTTTC
This sequence comes from Megasphaera paucivorans, assembly GCF_900103535.1. GTDB lineage: Bacteria > Bacillota > Negativicutes > Veillonellales > Megasphaeraceae > Megasphaera_A > Megasphaera_A paucivorans. The sequence goes on from NZ_FNHQ01000011.1 coordinate 18,896, forward strand.
AGGCAATGTTGCCTGAAATGCGCCCAACATCATCGTTCCGTCAATAATCGCCTGGGGATTGAACCACGTAACAATACAGGCGGTGAACACCACTTTTATTAAAGAAATATTTGTATTTTGAGTGTTTTTTAAAAACGTTTCCGTTCTAAAAAGAATAATTCCAATATAAACCACCAGCAGTCCCCCCATTCCCATAATAATCAAACGCATCCAAGGATATATTTTCATTAAAGCCCCAACACCAAAAAAACAAAATAAAGCAAGAGTAACATCAAAGAATATAACAATAATCGCTGTCAGTAATGCCCGTGTCCGTCTTTGAGTAAGAGCAGTATTAATAACGAATAAATTTTGCATTCCGATAGGCGCCAAATAAGCTAATCCCAAAGTTAACCCCTGTAAATAATAAAACATGATTTACACTCTCCCAACCAAAAATATTTATTTTTATTTCTATTTACAAATACTTACATTGATATATACTTGTAACTGCAAGCGTTTATAAAGTATAGTATACGTTAATACTTATCACTTGTAACCAACCAACAAGCACTATACATCCCAACCAAAGGAGAGACAATGCGGCAATTAAACCGAATTCCTCAAAATCGCTGGAAGCCGGATAAAGCATCTTCCATCCCACTTTACACACAAATTATAAGATATATATGCGAGCGCATTACCAGCGGAGATTGGAAAATCGGTATGCGATTACCTTCACAGCGACAACTGGCAAAAACCTTTCTGGTAAATCGAAGTACCATCGTAACTGCAATGAATATGTTGATTAGTGACGGTCTTTTAGATACCGCGCATGGTGCCGGAACCTACGTTTCCAGTAATCCTTGGTCCCTTCTTATACACCGTTCCGTTAACTGGAGCCATTATGTATCCACCGGAAGTTTTCGAGAAAACCTTCCTTCTGTTCAAGCTATAAATCGCTATGAAGCCACACCCGGCATACTTCGTCTTGGAACGGGTGAATTAAGTCCCGATTTATTTCCCCGCAATTATTTTCAAACAGCGATAGAAAAAGTATCTCGTTCTGTATCTTCTTTAGGATACGCAGAACCATTAGGCCTACTATCTCTTCGTAAAACGCTTTCCTCCTTATTAGCAAAACAAGATATTAGCGCTTCTCCTTCTAATATTCTTGTAACCTCCGGTTCTCTGCAGGCCCTGCAGTTAATTTCTGTTTCCATACTTCGCGCAGGCGCTACCGTCTTCACCGAATCTCCCTCATATCTAAAATCGTTGCAGCTTTTTCAATCTGCGGGTCTGCACTTGAAAGGAATTCCGCTTGACAAAGATGGATTGGAATATTGGCGCATTTCTTCTAGTTTTTTCGATTTTCATCGTCAAACGCTGCTCTACACGATTCCCACAAATCACAATCCTACCGGAATCACCATGAGCGAACGACGCCGACATGAATTAATTGAGTTCTGCAACCATCTTCAACTCCCCATCATTGAAGATGACGCCTACGGTTCTTTATATTTTGAGCCAAATCCGCCCAAACCACTTAAAGCCCTTGATAAAAACGATGCAATTATTTATCTGGGTACCACATCCAAATCACTGGCAGCCGGGCTGCGTGTTGGTTGGCTCGTCGCTCCTGAAGCAATCGTCCAGCGGCTGGGTGATGTAAAAATGCAAATGGATTATGGAGCAAGTTCGTTATCGCAATTAATTCTAACTGAAATTATTGAAAGTGGAAATTATACTACCTATACTAAACAGCTGCAGCAAAAACTGCTGCAGCGTCGAAATATGGCTCTCACCGTGTTAAATGAATATTTTTCTGATTTAGGTACATGGAATATTCCTAAGGGTGGTTTTTACATTTGGGTTACTTTGCGGAAAAGAATCCCCATGGAAATTCTCTTCTGTAAAGCAATAAAAAAAGGGATTCTTTTGAATCCCGGTGATATGTACGACTTTAATCCTAATCATTCTCTCCGCATTTCTTATGCCTATTTAAATAAACAAGAGTTTACCAAGGGAATACAAGAGTTAGCTATATTGATTAGATCCTTATCAAAAAATAGTAGTTCTTAAAATTATTTATATTTCGTATACACATCTCTATCTTATTATAGTATACTGTGCTCTATAATAAAAAAATAAATCAACCATATGAAGTAGTTATAAAAAGACTGCCGCCTCAAATTAGGCCGGCAGTCTTTTTATGTTCAATTTATTCCTTCCCCATGATGGGTATCAAGATTCATAAACAACGTACATTCACTCTTAAAGAAAAGTTCTACTGTACCTACTGGTCCATTACGATGTTTCGCTACAATAACTTCCGTAATATCTTTACGATCACTTTCAGGATTATAATATCCTTCCCTATAAAGAAAAGATACAATATCCGCATCTTGTTCCAATGCACCTGATTCGCGAAGATCACTAAGCATAGGTTTCTTTTCTTGACGGCTTTCGACACTGCGGCTAAGCTGTGACAACGCAATAAGCGGAACTTTAAGCTCACGAGCCAACGCCTTTAACGAACGGGAAATTTCAGAAATTTCCTGTTGTCTGTTCTCACTGCTACGCCGGGATGACCCCTGCATAAGCTGTAAATAATCGACAATAATAAGGTCCAGTCCATGTTCTGATTTTAACCGACGTGCTTTAGAGCGCATTTCCGAAACGGTAATTCCCGGTGTATCATCAATATAAATAGGTGATTGATACAACTTATCGCAAGCATCAGTAAGTTTACTCCATTCTGCATCACTATTAAGTTGTCCAGTCCGCAATTTTTGTGAATCCAAATGAGATATCTGGCACAAAAGGCGCTGTACCAGCTGGTCTTTAGACATTTCCAAAGAAAAGAATGCTACTGTTTTTTGTTGACGTACTCCGACATTTTGTGCAATATTAAGTGTAAAAGCGGTCTTTCCCATAGATGGTCGCGCTGCGACCAAAATCAAGTCCGAAGGCTGTAATCCGGAAGTAAGTTTATCCAAATCGCGAAAACCTGTAGGTAACCCAGTAAGCCCCGCTTTATTCTCATATAGCTTGGTAATTTTATCAAACGTTTCTTCTACAACTTCACCAACCGAAGAAAAATCTCCCTTATCTTTATTTTCTGATAAATGAAGAATTTGACGTTCTGCATTATTCAATAATTCATCTGGCTCTTTTTCGCCATCATAGGCTTCCGTCGTAAGATCCGTACAAGTTGTAATAATATTACGGACCAGTGCCTTATCCGCAACTATATTTGCATGATATTCTATATTAGCTGCCGTAGCAACCATATTAGGCAAACTGAGAACATACTCGATGCCGCCTACATCATCCAATTTCTTCATCCGGCGCAGTTCTTCCGGCAGCGTGATGACATCAATTTCTTTGTTATCATGATGCAGTTGGAGCATCGCCTCAAAAATAATACGATGCACATCCCGGTAAAAATCTTCGGGACTAAGTTTCTCCATTGCCACGATAACAGCATTATGATCGATGAGCATCGCTCCCAGAACCGCTTGCTCCGCTTCTACATTTTGCGGCGGTATGCGTTGTTCCATCGTTTATCCTCCTACATATCTTTTACAAGCATAATATCCAGTACCTCATGAATAGTTTCTACTGGATGAACATTCAAATTCAAATGATCTTTTGGAATATCTTGTTCATTTTCCTTCGGTATAATGATTCCAGTCATACCGGCCTGACGTGCCCCATAAGCCTTTTCAAAAACACCGCCTACCGGTTTGACCATACCTTGAACGGAAATTTCTCCGGTAATAGCTATATCCTGCCTGACCGGCTGCTGCGTTACTGCCGATACAAGTGCCGTAGTAATAGCACATCCCGCTGAAGGACCATCAATATTCCCGCCGCCAATAAAATTGACATTTACATCATAATCGGATAGTTCCTGCCCCGTTACTTCCCGCACCACGGCAGCTGCATTAAACATCGAATCTTTAGCCATAGAACCCGCAGTATCATTAAATCGGTAATATCCCTTACCTGGATTTTTTGCAGGAAAAGCTATCGATTCTATTTCTATAGCCGACCCTAGATATCCCGCCACTCCAAGACCAAAAACTTTGCCTATTGCAGGAATAACAGAAGCTTTTTTCGTTACATATGGGACCAGTCGGCTAATTTGTGCTACACGATGAACATGATCCTTTGTAATTATAATGTCATCTTTGCTGCCTGCCTGATATACAGCAAGTCCATATGAATCCGCCAAAATATTAACAGCTTTACGCCCTTCAATGGTAAATTCACTAATGAGTTGAGGAACGTCTTTTTCCAAACATACATCCAGCGTCTCTGCTGCATTGCAAACAATTTCCTGAATATCTCCCGGCACAAGAGGTTCAAAGAATACTTCCGCACATCGCGACCGGATAGCCGGATTGATTTCTGATGGGTCTCTGGTTGTCGCTCCGATAAGAATAAAATCCGCCGGTGCTCCTTCCGCAAAAAGTTTACGAATATATGCCGGGACTTGTGAATCAGACTCATCATAATACGCTGATTCAAATTTTACCTTTTTATCTTCCAGTACTTTCAATAACTTATTTAGCAGCATAGGATCCATTTCGCCGATTTCATCAATAAATAAAATACCGCCATGCGCTTCCGTAACAAGTCCAGGCTTGGGTTCAGGTATCCCTGTTTCCGCTAAATCTCGGCGTGCACCTTGATAAATAGGATCATGCACCGACCCGATAAGAGGATTTGTCATATCACGAGAATCCCATCGCAAAGTTGTGCCATCCGTTTCTACAAAAGGTGCATTACTGCCGAACGGAGTAAACGGGAGTTTTTTAGCTTCATCCAAAATAATACGTGCCGCTGTAGTTTTGCCAACACCGGGAGGACCATATAATAAAAGATGCTGTGGGTAAGTAGACGCCAACTTGCTTTGCATAGCTTCTACGGCGCGCTCTTGTCCTACAATCGCACTTAATTTCTTAGGCCGCATTCGTTCCATAATAGACTCAGTAAGTTTAATACCATCAAGTTTCTGCAAATCCTGAAGTTTTTTCTTTGATTGAGGTGTTTCCACTTCATTCATTTCTTCTTTAATGACCTGCATCTTAATTTCCTGTACATATTCCTGCTGCTTTTCTTCCATCTTTTGAGAAATTTTCTTTTCCAAACGCTCTTCCACCGCTTGGCGGGCCAACATCTCAGCCAAAACCATTTCCAACTCATTCAAGATATCTACAACTTGATTATCATCGGGAATAGCCTCATAAGAAGCATCTTCATAGATCAACCGCTGGAGTCCGACTAGACGATGGCGCGGATCTTCGGAATGCACATAAGACAACGCCGAATACTTACTGGCACGCAATACCATTTTTTCCGGACCGATAAGTCCTGTAAAAGCACCATAAAGAACGTTAACTTGGCGGCGAAGTTCTTCTTCCGCCGTTGGTTCCAGATATTTATGACGTTGCAGTAATTTATCCAACAATTCTTTCATATCGCACCTCAGGGTATATTATCCTTCCACAACATGAAGCTTTATAATACTTGTAATTTCCGGGTGAACTCGAATAACAATATCATGATCACCCAACGTTTTAATGGGATCTTTGATTTCTACTTTCTTTTTATCCAAATCTAAATCATATTGCTTTTTTGCCGCGTCGCTGATAGTCTTTCCTGTAATAGCACCAAAAATTTTTCCTCCCTCGCCTACTTTTACAGGAATGACAAGTTCAACCTTTTTTAACTGACTTGCCAATATAACCGCTTCCTCTGAAGCTACTTGAGCTTTATGCTTAGCTGAAGCTTGTTTTTGCTTGGCATCATTAATATTTTCTGATGTTCCCGGTGCTGCCAGCTTACGGGGTAAAAGAAAATTACGACCATAGCCTTCGGACACTTCGATGATTTCACCCTTTTTCCCTAATTTTTTGACATCTTGCAGTAATATAACCTTCATATTATTCATTCTCCTTATGTATAACTTCATGCAACGCATCGATAACTGCCTTCTGCGCAGCTTCCATCGTTGTATTCTTCAATTGAGCACCCGCAACCGTACGATGGCCGCCGCCGCCTAAAGTCTCCATGACCAGCTGCACATTGACATCCCCATCAGAACGGGCACTGATTCCAATGATATTATCCGGAAGTTCATAAAAACTAAATCCGGTATTGACATCATCAATATTGATCAGCATATCTGCCAACTGAGCTGCTACAATAGGTGCATTTTTTACATCTTTAGGACATACAGCGATTGCAACTCCGTCTTCCAATATTTGAGTCTGCGATAAAAGTCGTGATTTCATTTTAATCGTTTCTAAATCTGTGCAGAACAATTCTCTGACAATCTGCGGATCTGCCCCGCTACGGCGCAGATATGCAGCTGCATCAAAAGTACGCACCCCCGTCTGTACAGCAAAATTTTTCGTATCCACGACAATACCTGCATACAGTGCCGTTGCCTCAATTTTCTGCAGTTCTACAGTATCACTATAATATTGTAATAATTCAGTAACTAATTCGCTTGTAGATGAGCTTGACGTTTCCATGTACGTCAAAAGCGGCTGGCGAATAAAATCTGTACTGCGGCGATGATGATCAATAACCACTCTGCGAGTCGTTTTTTCCAGCAGTTTAGGGGCTACCGTCATGTCAGAACGATGCGTATCAACAATAAACAGCAGCGTCTGATCATTGCACAATATTTCAGCCGTATCTGCTGAAATAAATAAATCCTGCAACTCCGGAACATCCGCAATTTGTTTTTCTAAGCGCATAACGGCATTGCTTTCCTTACTAATGACAATATGCGCTGATACGCCCGTCATTTTCGCCATATGAGCAATACCTACAGCAGCACCGATACTATCATAATCTTCCCGTTCATGCCCCATAACAAGAACTAATGCACTGGAATCAATAAGCTCACGCATCGCTTGTGCTACTACACGAGCCCGGACACGAGTATTTTTCTCTACAGATTGCGTCTTTCCTCCATAAAAATGAGCAGACCCATCTTCCTCATACACAACAACTTGATCTCCGCCGCGGCCTAAAGCCAAGTCCAGCCCAGCTCTTGCTTTATCCGCCAATTCATTAAAATTAGACAAACCGTTTTCTACAATTTCCTTAGGAAACGTAGAAATTCCCATACTAATAGTAACCGGAATACGGTTCACCGTATGAATAGCACGAATTTTTTCCAAAAAAGAAAAGTTGTTATGCTTTAATACATCCAAAGCCTGCCGACTCAAGCAAGCTACATAGTTTTCATCTCCATAAGATCGGACAAATCCACCTAATTCCGTTAATTCATCCAATAAGCAATTATTAACATCCGCCCATAAAGTCGCCCGCTGCATATCAGACATGCCTTTTGCAACTTCCTCCAAATTATCGATTTCAATATCACAAAATACAGGCATGGCTTCAAGACAAGCAATTTTTTGCTTTTCTGTATCTGTAATATCTTCAAAGTAGAGAATTAAATAATTGCTGTCATTGTCTGAATCGGTCTGCAAATATTTATAAACAACACGATAATATCGATCATTAATATGCTCAAAAAAATATCCAAACTTTCCCCAAAACTTATCAATATTAAGATTTTTCATGATTCCCTGAAGCTTTTGGTTATCTTCAAAATCTCCAATCCAATCGCGGAAAACACTATTAGCCCAGCATAAACTCGACTCCATATCAACAATAGCAATGCCGATAGGTAGATTCTGAACAGCATAACTGGAAGCCTGATCGACACTCTGAGAAATAGCATCGAAAAAGCGGCTCATTTCCTGATTATGCTCCATAATGTTTTTACGTGTCAAAACGTATACTCCACCTATGATAATCAGAGCCAACAAAGCTACAATCCAGTTATACACGGCGATAATAAGAAGTAATATTCCAATAACCAGGATAAACGGCTGATCATATCGTTTCGCCAACATATTTCTAAACATTTCTTGCCTCCCGTATTTGTTATGCGGCGTTATGTTTTTTACGATAATTCATCGCCATATCGACGATACCGGCAACAAATACTAAAAATTGGAAAAGCGGAAATACAAACAATAGAATAACAATACATGCTTGACCTGCCGAACCAAGTTTAAAATGACGATCCAGCAAATATAGAACAAAGGCAATGCCTTGTATGCAAATAAAGAAAACGGAAAGTTGTTCCAGATTCAAACCGATAACGCTTAATCCATCTATTCCTCTGGATGTTCCCCAATATTTGACGACTATTGCCAACACATATAAGTATAGCATACTCCTGGAAATTTCCCAATATCGTACCGGTAAAAAAGGACGCACCGCATATCCAAGACGAGTTAAAATAATCTGTGCTACTCGTATATTTAAATAAGACAACATCGCCAATCCCAAACAAACCATAAGTGGAATGATTGCCGGCAAAAGACGTGCCACTTCCTCCATCTGCTGCCGCCCTTGTGCCAGTTGTACCTCCGACATCCCACTATCCTTATACGATTCAATAACACTATCCATAAGCATTTGGAATTGCCCGTTCAGTAACTGCAGCACATCGACATGAAGTACAATATACATGATCCCAACCAATACCACCAGCCCAACACCCAATGCAATTGTTACGCCAAATAACATTTTAGCCGGTGGCCAATCACTACGGAATCCCATGCCCAAGGCTACTCCTACACAGCAAAAAGTCACCATCTGCAGCAGCGCCGTAACAGGATCTATAAACATCCCCATAAGCGCTCCTACGATAACGCCCATCATAAGCGACCATCGCAGACCAAAGCGCATATGGATAATGGCCATAGGAACCGGTAGAATAAAATAGCCTATAATAGAAAAGAAAGGAACATAGTTGCTAAGCAGTGCTAAAATCAACATTACAGCAGCAAAACACCCTGCTGTCGTAACAGCTCTGACATTTGTATTGCGTGGATCCACAAAATTTTCCCCTTTCACTACGGCACGACAGCGGAGGCATTTACTGCCTCCGCTGTCGTATACCGAATTGGTTGTTAGCCATTACACTTCCATAATAATCGGCAATATCATAGGACGACGACGCGTTTTTTCAAACAAATACCGACTCAATGTATCACGAACTTGAGACTTGATAACCGCCCATTCACGGATATTGCCGGCTTCACACCGTTCCAGGACAGCCGCAACTTTATCGTGCGCTTCATTCATAAGTGCCTCGGAATCACGTACATAAACAAAACCACGCGAAACAATATCCGGTCCCGCCAAAGGATGGCAAGTTCCCTTAGCCAAGGTCATTACGACAATAACCATTCCTTCCATCGCTAATTGCTGCCGATCCCGAATAACAATATTACCTACGTCACCAACACCTAATCCATCAACAAATACGCGGCCAGCATTAACATGTCCTGCTTTTTTGCCCGAACGATTAGTAAACTCAAATACCTGTCCATTATCGCCAATCAGAATATGGTCTTTTTTTACTCCCATCATTTCTGCAATTTCACCATGTTTTTTCAGCATGCGATATTCACCATGAACAGGGATAAAAAACTTGGGACGCACTAAATTAAGCATAATTTTCAATTCTTCCTGACTCGCATGTCCCGAAACATGAATTTTCTTTTCTTTACCAGCTACTACATTAGCTCCCAATTTCATAAGATTATCAATCGTGCGTCCTACGCTCGTTTCATTTCCAGGAATTGGCGAAGCTGAAATAATAACAGTGTCCCCTAGTATAATGCTCACGCTGCGGTGATTGTTAGCAGCCATTCGGCTAAGTCCCGCCATGGGTTCGCCTTGACTGCCGGTAGTCAATATAAGAATTTGATCTGCCGGATAGCGATTCATTTCGTCCGGTTCAATCATAACGCCCTGAGGAACATCCAGATATCCCAGTTCAATCGCAATTTGTACATTATTGACCATGCTGCGTCCAAATACCGCGACCTTGCGTTTAAACTGAACTGCCGTGTTGATAGCTTGCTGAATACGAGAAATATTTGAAGCGAAAGTGGCTAAAATAATACGTCCTTTTGCCTCCGTAAAAGCCTTGCGAAAAGCCCCGCCAACAATAGTTTCGGATTCTGTGTATCCTGGCCGTTCTGCATTGGTACTATCCGACATAAGCAATAGTACGCCTCTGTGACCTAATTCTGCAAACTTATGGATATCCATAACCAGTCCGTCGACAGGTGTCTGATCAATTTTAAAATCTCCTGTATGAACAACCGTACCTACAGGCGTTTTAAAAAATATAGCGCTAGCATCGGGAATTGAGTGATTTGTGTGAATAAAGCCCACTTTAAAAGCTCCAATTTGGAATTCATCGCCATGATGAACCTCATTAAGTTCATAGTGGGTAATATGATTTTCCTTAAGTTTACCTTCAATAAGACCGCACACAAGTTTTGTTGCATAAACAGGTACATTGACCTCATTAAGCAGGTATGCCAGACTCCCAATATGATCTTCATGTCCATGTGTAATTACAACCGCTTTTACTTTATCCTTATTTTCAATAAGATAACTCATGTCGGGAATAACAAGATCAATCCCGAACATATCATCATCGGGAAAAGACAGTCCTGCATCCAAAACAATAATATCTTCACCGTATTGGAATACTGTCATATTCTTCCCGATTTCTCCCAGCCCACCGAGGGGAATTACTAATAATTTTTCTTTTGCCAAAATAGTATACCTCCTATACTGCTATATCCCGTTCCGGCCGCATTTTCAGTCAAGTATCCTCTGCACGCTTCATACTCCTGCTGCGACTATATCCTTACCAAATTATAACAGGCCGTTCCATCACACCGCTCGCAACCATCATGATGGCTCTGTCGCTCTGTTCTTTTCACGGACGTCAACGAAAAATATTTTAATTGTTCACTTATACCATATTTTACGCTATATGTCAAATATTATCTAGTCTAATCTTATTTTTTTGCCCGTAAAGCAGCATAGATTTTTCACGAATTCAAGTTTTTTCTCTGTTTCTCGTATGCAATTTCTAATTCCCCGTTGCAGCTGTCCGCACCATTTTCGGCACCGCTATAGAAATTCCGTCAGGAAGCGGTTTACTATCTATGGTGATTGTCATACTGCTCTGACCAATCAGTTCTCCAACCAACGCTTTAGCTTTTTCAGACCCATTAAACCTCGAAGCGACAGCATTGGCTACTGCCTGTACCTGATCAGTCAACAGTCCTTCGACATGAATAATACGTTTTGTTTTAGGATCAATCGTCACGACAAAAGAAATATCTCCCGCCTTCTGCAAAGCCTGTAATGCTTGCGCCGCTATCTCTGCCTGCTGTGAACTGAGTCCTTCTTTTTCCCAATTTGCCTTATCTGTATCATTATATATGCGGCGTGCGTCAAAGACAACTTTATACTGATTCAAACCAACGATATCCACTGCTTTTACACCAGACATAATTGATCGTTCCGTTCCAAACGTATCTGAAAGCGGGGCTTTGTTCTTCAATGGGTGTACCTGTTTGTTCCACAACGTCTTATCTTTTTGATTGCAGCCAGAATAAACATTCAGATGATCTCCGTCCTGTTCCACATATACAGTTGCAAAATGACTGTTCGTTTTATTGAAAGAAGACATCGTAACTACACTTTTAACTTTAAACGGTTTTTCCTGCAAATCAATTGTGTCGGATATGGCCATTGATGTTATGGGCATCTTCAAATTAAGCAGTATAACATACTCGCCCTCAGGATGAACTGCCATGGTTTGAACTGCTTCTTTATATGCGATATCCGGATTCGCCGCCAAACAGGTACTACTCATAAAGACCGCTGCTGCCGCAGTGCAAACCATCTGTTTATATTTTTTTCTCATATACTATCACCTCCTATACGATTGATATAACATGTAAAATTATAACAACCCAGCTTTTTTATACATTTCATAAAAATGATGAATCGGTCCATGTCCTTTGCCAATAGGTTCTGCATGCTTGATACCTTCAAACACAAATGCCTTAGCTTTGCCTACTGCCGTTTCCAGCTCCATTCCATTTGCCAAATTAGATGCAATAGCACTGGATAAAGAGCATCCGGTACCATGTGTACTCATGCTTTCAATATGCTGGCCCTTAAAATAATGGAAACCATTCCCGTCAAAAAGTATATCTGTAGCGTCAGATACACGATGCCCGCCTTTGACCAAAACAGCTTTTGCTCCCATTGCCGCAATTGCGCGGCAAGCCGCTTCCATATCAGAAAAATCATATATTTTCTTTCCTGCTAATACTTCTGCTTCCGGAATATTCGGAGTCAATACATCTGCCAACGGCACTAAAACAGTTTTGAGTACCTGCTCTGATTCCGGAGCTAACAATCGATGTCCGCTAGTTGCCACCATGACAGGATCAACAACAATAATGGGTGGTTTATATTGTTTTAATTTTTCACCAATAACACGAATTGTTTCGGGAACGCTTACCATCCCAATTTTCACAGCATCCACAGCAATATCTTCAAACACCGCTTCCAGCTGTTCCGCAATCAAATCCGGCGTTATATCCATATAATCTATGACACCTTGTGTATTTTGTGCAACTACTGCCGTAATAACATTCATACCATAACATCCATGGGCACAAAATGTTTTTAAATCAGCTTGCGCTCCCGCCCCTCCTGACGGATCAGTTCCCGCTATGGATAAAAGATGTTTCATTACCATTAGAAAATCCTCCTTGTATCTATAAAATCAAAGTTGCTGCTTTTGGCTGTACATATAGTAATAAATTTCCATATCCCAGCGATCCTGCTGTCGGATCATATTCAAAGATAGCTATACTGCCGGTTTTAAAGTCTATGGGTGTTCCCGTTATTTCCTTACTCCAATGACCCAAAAAAGGCTCATGACCCACAACCAAAACAACATCATTTTTCTCTTTAATTAAAACGTCTTGATAAAAGCTTCGCAAATCTCCCGCTGCAATAGACGAATGCATGTCCATATAAACAGCTTGGATTGCTCGCCCCATAATTATCGCTGTTTCACGTGCCCGAACCAGCGGACTAGACCAGATAATTGTATTTCCTGCAGGCCACCAGCGCTTTGCCAAAGAAGCCATAACCGTTACGCGCTGCCGCCCATTTTCTGTTAAATGTCGTTGGCTATCATTACTGCCATGCTTCAATATCTCTGCTTTGCCATGTCGCATTAAACACAAAAACATAGTTTATTCCCCATTTTTTTAGTATGACTATTCAGCCACATGTTCTAACCCTACCGCCAAAAGAGTAAAGACATGATTATCCGCTAAAGAATACCAAATAACCTTACCATCCCGTCGAAACTGTACTAACCGCGCATCCCGCAATATTCGCAGTTGATGAGAAACCGCCGATTGCCCCATCCGAATCTGTTCAGCAATTTCACATACACACATTTCACCCTCCATTAACGCGTGAAGTATGCGTAATCGTGTCGGATCCCCAAGTACCTTAAATATGGCCGCCAATGGCTGTATATATTCCTTGGGAAGATTCGGCTGCAATATAGTTTTTTTTTCTAATTCCACAATGCCGCAATATTTTCCGTGTGTATGTTCATGATTCACCATTATCGCCTCTATTTATCAAAAAATAATCATAATTCGCTGTTATCACGCAATCTCCGTCATTGTTATCTTATTATATCATAACTCTTTGCGAATATCCGTACCGCTACGAATTTTTTTATATTTTATCGTTAATTTTTACTGAACCTGTCGAATCTGTCGAATCTATAGATATATTTCTTTTATTTTTTTTCACATAAAATAATGCTATACTAATTATAGTGTATGGTATTATTGATTATTCCTTGAAAGGGGCTGACTTTTATGAATGAAACGATTCAAACACTACTTACCCGTCGGAGTATCCGCAAGTACAAACCTGAACAGATAAAAGAAGAAGAATTGCAGAAAATAGTCAAAGCCGGAACCTTTGCCGCCTCTGGCAAAGGACAACAACCCGTTACTATCGTAGTAATTCAAAACCATGACCTAATTGCTAAATTATCCGCTATGAACGCGGCAATCATGGGTACTAGCAGTGATCCATTTTATGGAGCACCTACTATCTGCCTCGTACTAACAGATACAAAAAAATCCGTCAACGCTTGGTCTGACGGCTGTCTCGTCATGGGTAACCTCATGAATGCTGCCGCAGCACTCGGCATTGGTTCCTGCTGGGTCAATCGCGCAAAAGAAGAATTTGAATCTCCAGAAGGCAAGGCACTGTTAAAAAAATGGGGACTTCCTGAACATCTTACCGGGGTCGGCCATTGCACTCTCGGTTACGCTGACTGCCCGCTTCCCGCTGCAGCCCCGCGCAAAGCTGATTTTGTAATATATGTAAAATAAAGTTACTATAATCAATAACAAACAGGAATGTACTCAACGGGTCCGTACCCTAGTCTCTTTTCATAAATGACCGGTTGCGGACCTTTTATAATATCTAACCAACTCCGCGCCTTGCAATACTTTCTTAATGATTCATTTACGAACGTATACAATTCGTTAAGTCAAAAAATGTTATTAAATATATATCTCCATTATTACGCATCCCCAAATAATGTGCCTGCGCATGCATCAACATAGAATGTCCATCATAATGGATGGAGTGATACGTAAATGAAACAGGCCTTTTCTTACATTTAGCCTGTTCCAAAGACTGCTGCACAATAATTTGATCAGCAGGTTGAATCGGATTCCATCCATCATTGTTTGTTGATAATGTATGCCGTCCCCAAATTTGTGCATATCCATGATTAGCCCATAGTAAGGTCAATACACTATTTTTAAGTTCATATAAACCCATTCCATTGAGTAAATCAAGCAAGGCCATAATTTTTCTGTCGTACGCCATTATTGTTTTGTAACAACTCATATTATAATCTATATTAATAATTTCTTCTGATACAGGCGGCGTATATTCATCCATAAAATGAAAAAAATCTGTTTCCGAAATCGGTTTCGAAAAATAGTACCCCTGCCCTGCATTGCAGCCTATATTCTTCAAATATTCACTCTGTTCCCTTGTTTCTACCCCTTCCATAACCGTTTCCAGATTTAGCCATTGTGCCATTTGGACAATACTTCCGATAATATCTCCCGCCCGCTGCGAAATATCCATTTGTCGAATAAACAACATATCAATCTTCAGTGTATCGACGGGAAGATTCATCAGCATATTCAATGATGAATACCCACTGCCAAAATCATCCATAAGAATATGAAAGCCCACTTCTTTAAGCTGCGTTAAAATGACACGCATTTGCCGTGGATCATCCATGTAGGCAGATTCGGTCACTTCCAGTTCCAATACGTGTGGTGGCAAGTCATATTTTCTCAATAGTATAGTAAGCAGCTCGACGATATCCTGATGATAAAAATCTACACGTGACACATTAACAGAAACCGGTACGATGGAACGCATAGCATCCAAACACTGCCGTTGATACCGGCAAACAGCTTCCCAAATATATTGGTCAAGAGCAACAATCATTCCATTTCGTTCAAAAAGCGGAATAAATTCGTTAGGATGTACTGTACCTAATTCATGATGAAACCACCGGATTAAGGCTTCCGCACGAATAATTTGTTTCGTCGAAAAATCATACATAGGTTGATAAAATACTTGGAACTCACCACGATCCAATGAATTTTTCATTGAAGCCGCCAGCATTTGGTCACGCCGCATTTTATCATGCATAATATTATCATATACAGCATATGGTTTAATTCCATTCGGAGTAACGGATTGGAGAGCCACGATAGCACAATCCGTCATCTCTTTGACCGTCATATTTTCATCATTTACCTTATATATGCCAAAGGTAAAATTAACATTGATATTTAAATCCAGTTTTTCCAATACCGCCTGACAATACTCAATGAAAGACCGTATATGCAGCCGGCCTAATGGCAAACATCCGACAAAATGATCCGAATGAAGACGCCCAAATATATCTCTGCCATGTGAGTCTCTTTGCCAGCTGCGGACAACCTCCCCCAGTGTTTTCAATACATAATCGCCGGCAGAGGTTCCAAAAAGCTCATTAACTAATTTAAATTTGACAATATTGCTGCAAACAACGATATATTCTTTCCGCTGATGAGTCGACAATACCTTTTCTGCTTGTGCAAAAAAATATTGCCGGCTGTAAAGTCCCGTCAGTCCATCGTATTTTGCAAATTCTGTTTGTCCGATAGCATCCGCCTTCACAACACATTCTCCATAAAAAAAACAAATGAATATATCTGTTCAGTAAAAACAAATATCTTGTTTACTATGTCTATATAACTATAGTTAACATTATATATGATGAAAAAACGTTTCGCAATTTGTTTATGTTTATTTATTTATTTTTATTATATTTCGTATGTAATTTTCACATATTGCAATATACAGGTTTATATCCGCACAAAGCAAATAATGGCAAGGTATCATATTGCATATCTTGTGAACAGTGTACCATGGGACGAATATCAGCACAATAGGAACAATCGACAAAGCCAACACGCTGTAAGCACTGTAAATCCCATTGCGGGCGATTTTTCTGACTAATAGAGAGATCTTTTTTTAAGTTCTCACATTCCCACAATATTTTTTTATCTAGCTTATGATGTACATTTTCTTTTTTTTCGGCTTCAGCTGCAAAATTAACAGATCCGTAATTAGAGTCAAAATTCAGCAAAATGCCCCCTGGTTTAAGAACCCGCAGCCACTCCGTATATGCGGCTGTCACATTGGGCAGATTCCACGTTAAATTCCGTGAAACAACTACTTCAAAAGTATTACTGGCAAAATCAAGTTGCTGCGCATTGCCACATTCAAAATGGATACTCATTTCATTGATCTGCGCCGCTTGTTCTGCCTCCCGCAGCATTTTTTCTGATGAATCAATTCCCGTCACACAGTACCCTGATTGTGCCATAAGAATAGCCAAAAAACCTGTTCCCGTTCCTACATCAAGGACACAGATGTCTTTTTTTCCGGTAAATAGGACGTTATAAAATTTTTCCAGGCTTGTGCATCAGGTCCTGCCAATTCTACGCGCCGTATATCACCAAACTCTTTACTGCGCACATTCCAATAATTTTGTACTCGCTTATCAAATTCCATGCTAATCCTCCTTCAACTTTACGTACTATTATACAAGAATTTTTTATTTTAACAAAATATATTTAAAACTGCCATTGACATGAAGCCCCCTCCATGTAATATGATAAAAGAATATGTTTTACATAAAGGAGTTTTTATAACAATGAAACATTATATACAAACCAGATTGCTCCATCTGATTCCCATACTTATAGGCATTACCTTTTTATCATTTGCACTTATGCATACAGCCTCAACGGATACAGTCGATTTACTATATGAGCAAAACGGCGGTGCTTCTCCTGCCGCAATCACCGCTCATAAAATTGCACTCGGCTTAAATAAAGATTTTCTTGGTCAATACAGTGACTGGATTTGTAATATACTGCAGGGAAACATGGGTACTTCATTTGTATCCGGGCAACCCGTATCATCGGTCATTATAGAAAAAATTCCTGCTACGATCGAACTGATGGTTATAGCTGTATTAATCACACTTTTTATATCAATACCGTTAGGCATGGTAACTGCTGTAAAAAAAGGCAGCTGGATGGATTATATGATTCGTTTTTCAGCTTTTACCGGCAATGCTTTGCCTGATTTCTTCATCGGTTTGCTGCTCCTTTATTTTTTTGCTGTTAAAATACCTGTTTTTTCTTTTTTGAATACTGACAGCAATACGGCTCCTATACTTCCCGCCCTGACACTGGCAATTGCAATGAGTGCTAAATATACGCGGCAAATACGCGGTATTCTGCTGGAGGAACTGCATAAACCGTATATACAGGCAGCTCGCATACGAGGCGTACCTTATTTCTATATTCTTACTCATTATGTATTGCGTTCTGTTTTAGCTCCACTGCTGGCACTTCTGGGAGTATCTGTCGGTTCTCTGCTGGGAGGCGCCGCTATCGTCGAATCTATTTTCCTCTGGGACGGTATCGGAAAACTTGCCGTAGATGCCATCGTTATGCGCGATTATCCTATTATTCAAGCCTATGTGATTTGGATGTCTCTTATCTACGTCCTTATTAATTTAGCAGTTGATATACTTTGCTGTTTTATTGATCCTCGCATCACGATTCATGAGGAGGGACATTAAGATGATACACACTGCTAAAAATTGTCGTTTTTTTACTCTTTTGTTACTGATTACCGCCGGACTTCTTTTTTCATTGGCAGCCGAATATATCCTCCCGTTTGATGCTTATAGTCAAAATTTATTGCAAGCGTTGCAACCACCAAGCGCGGCTCACCTGCTTGGTACTGATCGTTTCGGCAGAGACATGCTGGCTCGTACAATTGCTGGTGCTAAAATAACAGTATTCACCGCATTGATTATAACTTTTCTGGCAAGTTCTTTAGGATCTCTCATCGGTCTGTTTTGCGGATATCATCGCAACCGCCTAGTCACAATTCTTTTACGTCTTACGGATGTATTTTTAGCTTTTCCGTCCATGGTTTTTGCTATTGCTGCCGCTGGATTACTGGGTGGAGGTACGTTTAATGCAGCTGCGGCTATTATGCTTGTTTCCTGGCCGAAATACACCCGTCTGGTACGTACGCAAACACTACCTTTACGGCAGACAGAATATATAGAGGCCGCCCGCATGAGCGGTTCGTCTTCTTGGCAAATTATGTTCTTTCATATTTTACCCGTCATTGTCGGTCCCATTTGTATTACAGCAGCACTCGATATCGGTACCATTATTACTGAAATTGCAGGTCTGTCATTTTTAGGATTGGGAACTGCACCTCCAGCCGCAGAATGGGGTTCGATGATGAGCGGAGCTCGTAATTTATTGCAAACAGCACCTTGGACTATTTTTGCTCCTGGTATTGCCATATTTATCACAGTTTCTTTATTTCAGTTATTCGCAGATTCTCTGCGTGATTTTTTTGATATCCATTAAGCGAGGTATTTATATGAACAAAAAAACTATTTTTTTTACTGCTGCATTAGGAATTATGTTACTTTTATCTGGTTGCAGCCAAAATAATTCTGCAACAACTTCCCCCCACAGTGAAAAAATATTTCACTACGGCACTATGGCATATGGAACAGCCATGCAGGATGCCGGAATAAATCCTCATGATACATACTGCGGCTGGAGTACTGTCCGCTATGGCATTGGTGAAACATTGTTCCGTTTCAACAAAGAAATGAAAATTGAACCATGGCTGGCCGAATCTGCTAACCAACTAGATGATTATACGGTAAAAATTACTCTACGCAATGATATTACGTTTTCTAACGGCAAAAAAGTGACTGGGAATGATGTAAAAACATGTTTGGAAGATTTATTGAAAAAAAACGATCGTGCTCCGCATGATTTAAAAATCAAAAACATTATCGCAGACGGACAAACGGTAACCATTCAATCTTCTGAAAAAGTGCCCGCTTTACTTCATTATCTAGCTGATCCCTATGCAGCGATCATTGACATGACAGCGGGAGAAAAAGATCGAATTGTCGTGGGTACGGGACCTTATGTCGCAGAAAAAGTAACAGACACCGAAATTGATTTAAAGAAAAACGCTCATTATTGGGGAAAAGTGCAACCAAAATTAGATAAGATTATTGTCCGCAGCATTACAGACGGAGATGCGCTTTCAATGGCGATGCAAAGTGGGGAACTAGACGCTGCACAAGGTCTTCCTTATGCCAGTTTATCAAATTTTCAAGATACCAATAAATATAAAATCAATTCTGCCGCGACCTCCCGTGTATATCAAGCACTCATGAATTACAGGACCCCGGTTCTTCAAAATAACAACGTCCGCAAAGCTATTGCTATGGCAATTAATAAAGACCAATTTGTATCTGTACTATTAAATGGAAATGGCGTACCCGCCATAGGTGCCTTTCCTGACAATATGCCCTTTGGGCGCGGGCTTAAGGCTGCCCCGTATGATCCGGAAGCAGCACGCCGTCTGTTAGCACAAGCCGGTTACACAGAACGTGATGCTGACGGTTATGTATTAAAAAACGGGAAACCACTGACACTGCGCTGGCTTACCTACACCTCTCGGCAGGAATTGCCTCTTCTTGCGGAATATGCGCAATCAGCCTTAAAAGAAATTGGTATTAAGTTAGAGGTAAATGCTACCGATAATTATAAGGACTTTCTAAAACGAAACGAATTTGATATATATGCCAAGGCCATTGTCACTGCTCCCACAGGAGATCCTGAATATTATTTTACCTCTAATGTCATGTCTGATTCACCTTATAATAACGGAGCATATAATAATCCCGATGTAGACCACCTCTGCGATCAGCTGCGCAATACATTTGACACTAACAAAAGAAATGAATTAGCAATCCAGATCCAGCAACATATTCTTGATGATAACGCAATTATTTACACGGCATTTTTAAAAATGTCTTTTGTTATGAAAAAAAATGTAACTGGATTAGAAGCACATCCCTCAGACTACTATGAAATAACCCCTGAATTAGATATAAACTAAGGAAGTATACCTAACAATGTCTACCATATTATCGTTTCAAGACGTAACTGTCACCAATGGAAATAGAATCTTATTAGATGCGCTCCGATTTACTGTCTGTAAAGGAGAAATTCTTGTTATTGTCGGTGAATCAGGAAGCGGCAAAACAACACTGTTAAAAGCTGCCAGCGGTATGATTTCACCTCCACTGCAGCTACTGGGAGAGGTTTGTTACAAGGGACATACATTGCAGTCATCCGACTGGCAAAAAATATACGGGTATGAATTGTCGATACTATTTCAAAATGCATTATCTTCTTTTTGTCCTGTACAAACCATCCAAACTCAATTATGGGACGCCGTACGTCTTACAGGGAAAATGAATCATTCGGAATTTACGGAAATTGTAAAAAAACGTGCCGTAATGCTAGGACTTCCCGAGGAAAGTCTACACAAGTATCCGATTACGTTTTCCGGTGGCATGATTCAAAGAGCTGAACTTTTATTCCCCCTTATTATGCCTCCTCATCTGCTGCTGGCGGATGAACCAACATCTGCAGTGGACAGTTTAACACAACAAAAAATTGCGGATGCACTACTGCGTCTGCGCCGTTATCATCAAACGGCGATTATCTTTGTTACACATGATATCCGCTTGGCTCGTTATATGGCAGACACACTGCTTGTTCTCAAGCAAGGTCATTTGATCGAATACGGCAAAGCCAGCAGTGTGATCGGAAATCCACAACAACCGTATACAAAAGAGTTGTTGTTCTTGGCCGGAATACGAAAGGACTTCTAATATGCTGCTCACTGTTAAAAATTTAACAAAAACGTATTATCAATATAAACCGATACAAGCGTTAGATCACATTTCTTTCCAGATGGATGCCGGAGAAATAATTGCTGTAATCGGTGAAAGCGGTTCAGGCAAAAGCACGTTAGCACAATGTTTATGTCGTTTTATAAATAGCGACGAGGGTGAAATTTTTTTTGATGGACAAGATATCACTCATATTTCTGAACAACACTGCAAAAAAATATATAGCCAGATGCAAATGGTTTTTCAAAATCCCATTGAATCCTTTCATCCACGCAAAACCTTGCGAAAAAGTATCATTGCCGGACCTCAAAATTTTCATATTCATATAAGTCAAGCAGCATGGCATCAACTTGTCGAAGAAGTACAACTGAATACTTCTTTTTTAGACCGTTATCCCCATCAAATCAGTGGAGGAGAATGCCAACGAGCAGCATTACTACGGGCATTATGCATTAATCCAAAGCTTCTTGTTTGTGACGAAGTAACCAGTGCGCTCGATGTAAGCACACAAGGAAAAATTGCAGACCTTATCAAAAGCATATGCTGCAGCCATCACATTGCATGTCTTTTCATTACACATGATCTTTGTCTAGCCCGCTGGATCAGCACTAAAACGATGGTACTGCATAATGGCAGGCTAATTGAAAACGGTCCTACAGAGAAAATTTTTACAAATCCGCAGGAAAACTACACAAAAGAATTATTATCTTCACGTATATAACATACGATTTTCTTTAACTGCCGTACATTATATATATTACAGTAAAAACACGATATAAGTCTCAACATACATAAATCACGCGCAGCGAATATTTCTTCGCTGCGCGTGATGTATGATAGATACAGAAAAATAAAAACTTACAAAAAATGGCTTATCCCGCTATTTCATAATTTTTCTGCATTCCGGACAATACCCATAGATTTCAAGATGATGCCCGACAATTTGAAAATCTGTTTTCGCTGCAATCTGCTTTTCCAAATCAGACAAAGGACACGGTGAAATATCAACAGTCTTATGACAGCGCAAGCAAATCAAGTGGTGTGTATGCCCTACATGGCATACAGAAAAAACATTTTTCTGCGTACCGGGAAAAAAAGATTTTTCCACAAGACCTTTTTCAACAAACAGTTCCAAAACGCGATATATCGTAGAAAAATTCACAGTTTCTCCCTGTTGAACGGCAGTTTGATAAATTTCTTCTGCCGACAATATTCCATCATGAGTTAACAGAATTTCCCATACCAAATTACGGGGCCGCGTACTTTTAATACCATGTTGATGCAAATATTCACGATGATCTTCTAACGAACATGCCATACTTTCACATCCTTTCTATATCAGTATGATGTCCAGCTAACCGGATTTGTTGAAACGCCATAACCATCATCAAAAGAAGAACAGAAGCAATCGCCGTTACCCCGCCAGGCGCCGCATCTATCCAATAAGAAACAAAAAGTCCTGCAAGAATATCAATAAAACTAAACAGCACCGATAACTGCAATGTTCTTCGGAAGCCCCGCTGCAACTGCAGTGCTGTCGCTACGGGTAATGCAATTAATGAACTAATAACTAAAATTCCAACAATTCGAATAGAAACAGAAATTGTTGCCGCTACAAGTACCGCAAATATATAGTTAATAATCTGACTTTTTACTCCGGCAATTTTTGCTCCATCTTCATCAAAAGTCAGAAAAACCAATTGAGGATAAAGCCGTAAAATAAGAAAAATGGAAATAATGCTGAGAATAAAAACAGACCAGACATCTTCGCGCGAAACAGTAAGTATACTTCCAAACAGAAAAGATTCCACATTTGCATGGACCAAGCCGGAACTAATAATTGTAATAGCAATACCCACCGATAAAGACAATACAATTACTAAAATAAGTTCGGCGTAACGACGAAATCGTCGACGCAAAGCTTCTATTACTACGCCAAAAAAAGACGTAAGGCAAAAAGCGCTAAGAATCGGATTTATATTCAATAATAGTCCCACAGCTACTCCGGCTAAAGAAGCATGTGCCAAGGAATCACCAATCATGGAATATCGCCGCAGCACTAAAAACATTCCAATCAAGGGACATACCACAGATATTAATACCGCTACAATAAAAGCATTTTGTATAAACGCATATTCAAACATAAGCTTCACTTCCTGTATTTTCGGATACATATTCACGGATGTATTCTTCCGGTGAACAAAGATGACCACTGCCGCCGGCAACATGATACATCTGCTTGGAATTTCGAATAGCGGCACGCAGATTATGTTCCACTGTAATAATGGTGATACCGTGTTCTTGATTAAGGCTCTTCAAAAATGGATATAACTCGCTTTGACTTTTTACATCAATCCCGGTCGACGGTTCATCAAGAATAATAAGATCTGGGTGTCCCATGAGCGCTCTTGCAATAAAAACTTTTTGGCATTGTCCGCCGGAAAGGGTTCCGATAAGAGATTCTTCGTATCCTTTCATTCCCATCAACTCCAAATAATGGTTAATACAATCTTTATCCTTAATATGCAGCACCTTCCGATAACAATTCAGGACCTCCCGAACTGTAATAGGAAATTGACTATTCAACGATTCAAAACGCTGTGGCACATAAGCGGTCCGCGTAAAATCGTTACGCAAAGACCCTTTCACTGGTTTCAAAAGGCCTAGCAGCAATTTAACAAATGTGCTCTTACCACTGCCATTCTCACCGACAATAGAAATATAATCCCCATTTTTTATCATAAGATTCAAATCCCGGAGAAGATACGGACTTCCGGTCTCATAGGCATAATATACATGTTCCAGCAAAATCATGGTATGTTCTCCCTCCCAATGCATAAATCCTTATTTTCTTGACATCTTGCGTAACATATTATATCCTATTTTAAAGCGCAAATGCAAGTTGTTCGCATTTAGAGAGAAGGGATTTCTTGAAACGCATAGTATATGCCTTACTATTTATTTTTTCTCTGTTTCTATTAACTTCCTGTACACTAGAAAAGGCCCCCTTTTCGGAAGCCTCCTCAAATAACCAAAAATTGCAAGTTGTCGTTTCGTTTAATGCCATGCGCGAATTAGCAGAAGCTATAGGCGGAAATAAAATAGAAATTAAAACTATCATCCCCGACGGTGTAGAGCCGCACGATTTTGAGCCTAAAGCATCTGATGTAACAGCACTTTCCACTGCCTCTGTTTTTATTATCAATGGATTTGGTATGGAACAATCATGGGCGGAAAAAGCAATTAAAACCGCAGGAAACAAAAACTTGCTGTTCGTCATTGCCTCAAATGGAGCCACCCCCATTTATGATACTGCCGCTTCCGCTTTTTGGAATAGCCAATCTCAGCGTCACGACATAGATCCACATATCTGGCTTAGTCTACAAGGAGCCAAATGGGAAGCCAAGAATATCCATAACGCGTTCATAAAAGCAGACCCGGCAAATAAAGCGTACTACGATGCGAACTATGATGCGTTTTCCGCCAAGATAGATTATTTGTATACCGACTATAAAACAAAATTCGACCAAAGTCCGTCCAAGGTATTTGTTACTGGTCACGCTGCGTTTTCTTATATGGCACGTGACTTCGGGCTGCAGCAGAACAGCCTGGAAAATGTTTTTGCCTCTGGTGAACCAAGTGCCCGCCGCCTAAAAGAACTTGCTGATTTTTGCTTAAATCATCATATCTCAACAATTTTTGTAGAAGATATGGAAAGTCCCAAAATTTCCCAGACACTCGCACACGAAGTAGGCGCTAACGTAGAAGGTATTTATACATTAGAAAGTTCCAACGGCAGCAAAACGTATTTACAAACACAAAAGGAAAATTTAGAAAAAATATATCAAAGCCTATCCACCGGTCATTTATAACGTCTTACTACGTTTTCAACAACGACAAATAATATAGGTATAAGGAATATTCCTATGGCAGTTGCCGCCAACATTCCCCCAACAACAGCCGTTCCCATAGAGGTACGTGCCCCCGCACCTGCCCCAGACGCCAGCATAAGAGGCAGACAACCAATAATAAAAGCGAGTGAAGTCATAATAATCGGGCGTAACCTCAACTGGGCCGCTTCAATGGCAGCTTGCTCTAATTTCATGCCTTGATCAACTCGTACTTTTGCAAATTCTACGATTAAAATAGCATTTTTAGCAGCCAGACCAATCAGCATAATCAACCCAATTTGCATATAAATACTATTTTCCTGTCCCGTGAGATATTGGAACAAAAACGCGCCAAAAACTCCTGAGGGAATAGCCAATAACACAGCAAATGGCACACTCCAGCTTTCATATAAAGCTGCCAGACAGAGAAACGCAAACAAAAGCGCCATCCCAAACACAATCGGAGTTCGCCCTGCCGATTGCTGTTCTTCCCGGCTTTGACCAGTCCATTCATAGGTATATCCATCCGGCAACGTTTCTTTTGCGACTTCGGACAATGCCTCCATAGCTTGTCCTGAACTGTAGCCACCGGCTTGTGTCCCGCTTATTTTAGCTGCTTGTACACCATTAAATCGAGTAATAACAGCCGGTGCCAGTACTTTTTTCATTGTAACCAGTGTGTTAAGCGGTATCATATCTCCATTACTACTTTTGACAAATAAGTAACGCAGGGCATCGGTATTACTTCTATACGGACTTTCCGCTTGAACGATAACCTTGTAGTTCCGTCCAAATCTCGTAAAATCATTCACTTCATCAGCACCTAAAAAAACCTGCAAAGTGGAAAAAATATCATCTACCGATACTCCCAGAATCTCTGCTTTCTGGCGATCTACATCAAATCGATAACTAGGTGTTGATGTACTGAAATTAGAAGATACCGCTCCAATTTCCTTACGTTTTTTAGCCTGTTCAACAAATTGCGTCGCTACTTTATCTAAATCAGTCAGTGTTCCTCCATTTCGATCTTCTATCATAAGTGAAAATCCGCCGACTGAACCCAATCCGGGCAGTGCCGGTGGATTAAATACCGCTACATTTCCTTCCAAGAAAGATGACGCATCGGCTAATGTATCTTGTATCTCCGATTTGACTTGTAATGCAGGAGAAGTTCGCTCTGACCAAGGTGTTAATGCTACAAAAAGTTCTCCCGTATTTGTTTTGGAAGATCCTGTCAAAAGATCTGTTCCCGCCAAGGTCATAACTTGTGTAACTCCCGGCTGTTTTTGAATCATTTCAGAAATATGATCCATTGCATGAATCGTACGGGTCAAACTAGCTCCCTCCGGCAGCGTAACTCCCACCATATAATATCCTTGATCTTCTTCTGGTACTAAGGAGCTGGGAACAACGCGATATAGTAATCCGGTAACAGCCAAGATACCCACTAAAAACAACATACACAGTTTCGCTTTAGGGATTAAATGCTGTATTTCTTTGCCATAGCGAATCGTAGTCATTCTTAAATATTCATTAAAAGATTTAAAAAATCGCTTCAATATACTCTGCTTCTCTGATTCACGAACCGGTTTCAAGATAAGTGCGCAAAGTGCCGGTGTAAGTGATAATGCTACAAATGCCGATAATCCCATAGAAATAGCAATAGTCAAAGCAAACTGCTTATACAATACCCCCATAATGCCGCCAAAAAATGCTACGGGTAAAAATACCGAAGCCAAAACAAACGCGATTGCAATAACCGGTCCGGATACTTCCTTCATGGCTTGTACCGTTGCTTCCCGTGGACTCATGTGATCGTCTTTAATATGTCGTTCAACAGCTTCAATAACTACAATTGCATCATCCACCACCAACCCAATCGCCAAGACCATGGCAAATAATGTCAGTGTATTAATTGTAAATCCTAGAAACGTAAAAGCTGTAAATGTACCAATCAACGATACCGGTACTGCCAAAAGAGGAATAAGCGTAGCTCTCCAGCTTTGTAAAAATAAATATACTACTAAAACAACGAGTGCCAGTGCTTCTAAAAATGTCCGGCATACTTCGAGAATAGATTCATAAATAAACTTAGTATTATCAATGGTAATGGCATAATCCATATCAGTCGGAAATTTATCCTTGGCATTTTTCAATAACTCTTTGATTTTCCCAATTGTATCCAATGAATTAGCATCGCTGTTTAATTTAATAGAAAAGCCAGCACTGGCATGCCCATTTTGTTTAGAATCATAAATATAATCCCGGCTTCCCATTTCGACCTTGGCAATATCTTTCAACCGTACCGCCGCACCCGTTGGTTTTGCCATAATAATAATATTGCCAAACTCTTTTGCATCTATAAGTCTGCCTTGCACACGTACGGTATACTCAAAAGCCTGTTTTGTTTCTGTCGGCATTTTTCCCAAAGAACCTGCAGGGGCTTGGACATTTTGACTTTCAATAGCTGAAATAACATCACTCGTCGACACACCCAGTTTCGCCATTTTTTCCGGCTGAAGCCATACCCGCATGCTGTAATCCGCACCAAATGCAGACACTTCACCGACACCTTTAATGCGTTTAATGTCATCGAGCAAATAAAGATTTCCGTAATTTTCTAAAAATTTAGCATCATATGTATTATTTGGAGAATACAAGGTAAACGTCAGTGCGCTATCATCTGACGATTTCGTTGTGGAAATCCCCTGCGTTTGAACCGAATCAGGCAAAGATGCCTTAACCTCCGATACGCGGTTTTGTGTTTGAACAGAGTCCATATCCGAATTTGTCCCAGTTTCAAATTGCACATTCAGTGTATAAAACCCCGTATCCGTACTCGTAGACGTCATAGACTCCATACCATCTACCCCATTGACTTGTTCTTCTATTACTTGTGCTACGGTGTCATTAATAACCTCGGCATTAGCACCTTGGTATTTGGTACTGACGGAAATCGTAGGTGGGGAAATATTAGGATATTGCGCCACCGACAATCCCACTGCCGATACAATTCCCAAAAGCACGATAATGATAGACACTACAATAGCAAAAATAGGTCGATTTATAAAAAATTTAGCCATGTTTCTCCTCATATTTGCTTCATCACGTTAAATTTGAATTTTTATATATTTTTTTATTGTTTATGCCAAAAGTGGAATTTCCCCGTTTTCTTTTCAATAACTACAAATAAAGTAGGAATGAGAAAAATTCCGATTGTTGTTGCCGCAAACATGCCACCGACGACAGCAGTTCCCATAGAGGTACGTGCTCCGGCTCCAGCACCACTTGCCAACATCAAAGGCAAGCAGCCAATAATAAATGTCAATGAAGTCATAATAATGGGACGCACTCGTAACTGTGCCGCTTCTACCGCAGCCTGGGATGCCTTCATTCCCTGATCCACGCGTATTTTGGCAAATTCCACAATAAGGATTGCATTTTTAGCCGCTAAGCCGACAAGCATTACCAATCCAATTTGCATGTATATGCTGTCCTCCAGACCACGCAGATATTGAAAGAAAAAAGCTCCAAATATACCCGCCGGTATAGCTAATAAAACAGCAAAAGGAACACTCCAACTCTCATATAAAGCAGCTAAGCAAAGAAAAGCAAACAGAAAGGCAAGCCCAAATAAAATAGGAGCTTTAGATGAAGATTTTTGTTCTTCTCGACTTTGTCCGGACCATTCATACGTATACCCTTGCGGCAGCGTCTGAGCTGCAACTTCTTCTAAGGCTTTCATTGCCTGCCCGGAACTGTATCCAGGCGCCTGACTTCCATTAATTCGTGCCGCCTTTACGCCGTTGAAGCGGCTGATTACAGAAGGGGCATACACCTTCTTAGGAGTAATCAACGTATTGAGCGGCACCATATCACCATTTGCATTTTTTACATGCAAATACTGTAAAGCATTCACATCTCCGCGAAACATACCATCTGCTTGAACAGCCACTTTATAGTTACGTCCAAACAGGGTAAAATCATTCACTTCATTTCCTCCCAGAAAAACCTGCAATGTAGAGAATATATCACTGATAGATACACCTAATACTTTGGCCTTATCCCTATCTATGTCATATTCGTATCCCGGTGTGCTGGCTTTAAAGTTAGAAGAAATCCGGCCAATCTCCGGTCGTTTCTGTGCCGCTGCGATAAACTGCTGCGATACAGCATCTAAATTATTCAATGTTCCACCGGCCCGATCTTCCAGCATGAGCGAAAAACCGCCAACTGCACCCAATCCCGGCAATGCTGGTGGATTAAGCGCCAATAATGTCCCCTCCTGTAAATGTCTTCCACTCATCATCGTTTTTCCTATCTCAGATTGAACACTTACATCACTGCTTTTTCGTTCTTCCCATGGCTTGAGCGAGACAAACACCACTCCGGCACTAGATTTATTACCGCCTCCCAACAAATCCATGCCAGTCAGCGCCATAACTTGAGCGACTCCCGGCTGCTGCTGTATCATTTTTGAAACCTTTTCTACCGCTTCTTTTGTACGTCCTAAGCTGGAAGCTTCTGGTAAATTTATCGCGACAATATACCTGCCCTGATCTTCTTCCGGTATAAAGCTAGTCGGAACTAATTTATATAAAACCCCGCTGAAAATAACTAAAAATATAAGAAAACAGATACTTAACTTAGTTTTAAGCATAGACTGACGTAGGAATATTCCATATTTTTCTATATACGCTGCAAGCTTACCATTAAATTTTTTAAAAAACCGGCCAAGTACACTTATCTCAGAAATCGGCTGATATGGTCGAAGAAGTTTTACGCATAAAGCAGGTGTCAAGGATAATGCAACTAATGCGGACAATCCCATAGAAACAACAATAGTCAAAGCAAACTGACGATATAAAATTCCTGTCATCCCTTGAAAAAACGCAACCGGTAAAAATACGGAAGTCAATACACAGGCAATAGCCACAATAGGACCCGATACCTCTTTCATAGCCAAACAAGTGGCATCATGAGGATTTAAATGATCATATCGCATATGATGTTCTACCGCTTCTATGACAACGATAGCATCATCTACTACTAACCCAATTGCCAAAACCAGTGCAAACAGTGTCAGCGTATTGATATTAAATCGCAAGATGATAAATGCCGCAAACGTTCCAATAAGGGATACCGGTATCGCCAGCAGTGGAATAAGCGTAGCCCGCCAATTTTGTAAAAATAAAAAAACAATCAAAACGACCAGCATCAACGCTTCCACAAAAGTCTTACTCACTTCCAGCATAGATTCTCGAATAAACTTTGTATTATCAACAGATACAACATAATCCATATCCGGCGGAAAATCTTTTTTTGCATTTTCCAAATACGTTTTTACCTCATCAATAGACTTCAACGTATTCGCCTTGCTATTTAAAAGAATTGCAAAACCAGCACTTTC
This sequence comes from Megasphaera paucivorans, assembly GCF_900103535.1. Lineage (GTDB taxonomy): Bacteria > Bacillota > Negativicutes > Veillonellales > Megasphaeraceae > Megasphaera_A > Megasphaera_A paucivorans. The sequence goes on from NZ_FNHQ01000011.1 coordinate 49,563, forward strand.
ATTACCATTTTGTTCGGTAATGTTAGTATAGTTTTCACTACCCATTTCAATTTTTGCAATATCTTTCAAATAAACAATGGACCCATCTGATTTTGCCAAAACAATTAATTTACCAAATTGAGCTGCATCAGACAATCGTCCTTTTATACGCGCTGTAAATTGAAGTGCTTGTTTGTCATCCGCCGGCCGAGCTCCTAAGGCACCTGTCGGTGCCTCTAAATTTTGTTTTTGTATGGCTGCTACCACATCGCTAGTAGATACTCCTAATTTTGCCATTTTATCCGGTTGGAGCCATACACGCATACTATAATCAGCACCAAAGGCATTGACATCACCAACTCCATCAATGCGCTTCAACCCATCAACAAGGTATAAACTGCCATAATTTTTCAAAAATTTTGCATCATAGGTATGATTGGGAGAATATAATTGAAAAACAAAAGCCATATCTTCCGATGAATTTCTGCTAGCAATTCCTTTTTGTTGTACCGTTGTTGGCAAAGAAGGCTCTGCTGACGACACTCGATCTTGGACTTGTACAGCTGCCACATTGGGATCTTTGCCCGCTTCAAATTGAATCCGCAGTTTATACGACCCATCATCGGCCACAGTTCCCGTCATATTGTCCATTCCGTCAACACCATTTACCTCTTGTTCTATGACCTGTGCCACAGAATCATTGACAACCTCGGCATTGGCACCCTGATAGGAAGTACTGATAGAAACAGTCGGCGGCGTTATTTTAGGATATTGTGCAATAGACAAATTCAAAATAGATACAATTCCCAAAAGAACAATAATAACGGACAGTACAATAGCAAAAACAGGCCGTTCAATAAAAAATTTAGCCATGCTTACTCCTCACTTCTGTTTATGTATTACTGAATTCATCTGCAGTAACAAATGTAGGTTCTACCATACTGCCATCTTTAATTTTATCTACCCCATCGACGACAACAGACTCTCCTGCTTTTACTCCATCATCAATAATAACCATATTCCCGACCTTAGGTCCTAATTTCACTTTTCTTGTTTCAATTGTATTATCTGCCTTAATGATATATACAAAAGAACTATCCAATAAATCTTTTACCGATTGCTGCGGCACTAATACAGCATTTTTTCGTATTTCTCCTGTTGCAATAATTTTAGCAAACATCCCCGGTATCAAAAAGTGCTGTGGATTATCAAATACAGCTTTTATCGTCAATGTACCCGTATCACTGCCAATTCCTTTATCAATCGCATCAATTTTCCCCCGCAGCGGATATTCACTGCCGTTACTCAAAATTAACTTTAAATTACTTTTGAAATCTTCCGGCAGAGACGCCTGTCCGTTTTGTGCCAGAGTAATATATTCATTTTCACTGATGGTATACTGTACCCATATCGGATCCAAAGAAGATACGGTCGCCAAAGTCGATGATCCTGCTGAAACGTATTGTCCTACGCTTAAATCATTAACATCAATACGCCCATCTACAGGAGATAAAATCAATGTATCTTGTTCATCTTCCATCGCTTCATTAAGTGCTGCCTGATCCGAGTCAACCGTAGCCTGATCTTCTTCCGCCTGCGCTTCATAGGAGTCTACCGTTTGCTGTGCTATTCCTTGGACTTGTGCTAACATCTTATATCGTTCCAGATCTCGCTGTGTACTCCGTAACGCGGCTGTATCTTTTGACAAAGTTCCTTTGACGGCATTAATTTTAGATTGATATTGTTTATCATCAATTTGAAAAAGAGGCTGTCCTTTATACACCACGTCTCCGCCTTTAACCATCTTGTTTATGATATTTCCCGATATCTTAGACATAATGGAAACTTCATTTTTAGACGCTACTTTTCCAACAAATTCATAGGTCACCGGAGTATCCTTCGCTTCTACCTTCATGGCTTTCACTTCTACTGCCTGCGGCCTTTTAGGTATGTGAGAATTAAACAGTATCCCCGACTTAGCTATTCCTATGCCGGCTGCCATAATAAATATTATAATTCCAAAACATACTTTTCTGGATGGTTTTTTTAACATAATATTCCCCCTGTATGTGATGTGTTCATCACAGCATTATGTATAAATATATAGCGGTTTGCTTGCATTTACTGTTATTATACGTAGTTAATATATACGTAGTCAATATACTGCAATTATGTTACGTTATTGTTACGCTATTATCACATTTTTGTGACAATAACTATAAAAAAAGAAGAACTCGGCAATAAAGTGCCCGAATTCTTCTTTTTTTATTTCAACACACAGTCCCATCACATCTACTGAAAATTTTCTTATCCCTGATGAAATTCTACGCCATATCCAGATTCCGGATATTCCCAGCTTTTAATAACTTTTCCATGAGACAATACTCGGCAAGTCCCGCATTCCAAGCACCCTTCGTGACTGAAAACAAGCTTCCCATTTTCGTATTTGTATAATTCGGCAGGACAAGCTTTTACAATACGCATAATTTCTTTTTCATCAGTAAAATCTTCATTAATGATGATATGGGATTTTTCCTCATTTGTGGTAAACTTGAGAGTCCCCAGCTTATCATCAATGCTCATTTTTGCCATATTAGAACGCCTCCAATGCTTTAGAACCAAGATCAACCAAGCCTGCTAACCCGCCATTCTTAGCCAGAACCATCATAGCAATCATCGGAATCGCCATCGGTGTTCTGCCATCAACAGTAAGCAGTTCAGATGCAAATTCATCTGCCATTTTAGGAATATCATTAAATACCGCATGACATTCAAGCAAACTTGGGAAGTTCTGGTACATCTTTAATTCCTTTAGTACAAAGCTATCTTCAAGCAAGGTTTTGTAACAAGCAAGTCCACCGGCAGAAAAATCTTCTTTTGCTTTTGCTTTGATAACCGCTTCAGCCGCCAGCCGGCCGGATTCAATAGCAAAATCCATACCACGTACAGTATACCCAAGGTTAATAACGAAAGCAGCTGCGTCCCCAACTAAAAGAACGCCGTCTTTAACCAATTCCGGCACCATCTTATAGCCGCCTTCTGTCACCAAATGAGCAGAATATTCTTGTAATTTACTACCAGCAATCAACGGTTTAATCACCGGATGATTCTTAACACGTTCTACCATATCTGGCACACTGGTATCCACACGACCAATATCACTTATGGTCGTAACGATTCCAAGAGAAATACTGTCTTTATTAGTATATAAGAAGGCCCCTCCCAGGTTGCCGCATGTCGGATCACCCGCCATCATCATAGCAGTTCCCTCTCCGTCCGCAACTCCGAATCGTTCATTAATCACCTGTGGATCCAAAGCGATAACTTCCTTAACACCCACCGCTACTTGCGTCGGATCAAGTTCTTCTTTCATTCCCAATTTCTGAGCCAGCAGAGAGTTAACTCCATCAGCTAAAATAACCACATCACCAAATACTTCTTCACCGCCGCAGGAAATACCAATCGCTTTTCCATCTTTCATGATAATATCCTCTACGAGAAGTCCCGTAGCAACCATGGCACCGGCTTCTTCAGCTTTATCGGCCAGCCATTTATCAAATTTGGCACGCAGCACGGAGTAAGAGGCACATGGCTGCGCACCTAATTTTCCTGAGCTGTATTCAATCGTCATAGCGGTTTCTTCCGTCATTAGAGCAATGCGCTCTTTGACAATTTTACGTTCTATAGGCGCTTCTTCTGCAAAATTCGGAATCAGCTTTTCTAAGCTATGACCATAAAGGCGGCCGCCGCTGGAATTCTTGGCACCGCAAAATTTGCCGCGCTCTACAACCATAACATCCAGACCCGCCTGGGCCATTGCATAGGCCGCAGATAATCCTGCCAAGCCGCCACCTACGACAATGGCATCAAACTTTTCTTCACTCATAGTCTTATCCTCCTTGATTTTACGATTAATATCAATCAACCGTTGACATTATAAATCCGCAGTATAATCAGGTTTCTTTTTATCTCTACAGCGTATATACTTTCTTACATAGTTACTACATCATTTTTTACAGCATATGGTTTTTGTCCCCAGTGCAATACGCAGGCTCCGAACAAACGGCTTTTATAACCTGCTTCCACCAGTCCAACATTACAAAATAATGTTAAAAGCTGATCCCTGCGCAAAAAGTTCCGTGTCGACTGCCACAACCATTGATACTCTTTATGATGACCAAACCCACCTCCTAAAACAGGCATGATCATACGAAAATATATATCATAAAAAGGCTGGACCCACGGAGAATCAGGAACAAAGGAATCTAAACAATATACCCATCCGCCAGGGCAAACAACTCGTCTCATTTCCTGCAGCACCCGTTCATAATCAGACGTATTTCTAAGACCAAAAGAAATACAAGCAGCTGAAAAACTATTATCAGCAAAAGGAAGTTTCATTGCATCCCCCTCCTGCCAGACAAGGTTAGTTAACATCCGGCCCTTTTCCTGTGCTATTGTCAGCATCGCCGGGGAAAAATCCAGTCCTGTGATTTGCAAATCCGGTCGCCTTGCTGCCAAAGCAATCGCAATATCACCGGTACCGCTGCATACATCCAGCACCGCTCCTGCTGCACTTTTTAAAACCGCATCAACCAGAAGTTTTTTCCAGCTCTTTTCCAATCCCAGACTAATACGGCGATTTCCGCTGTCATAAGAATGAGAAATATGCTGAAACACCTGAAACACCCGATCTCGTTTTGATACCTCAGCCATAAATACTCGCTCCCATCAATACGCAAAAGCCCAGCGTAATGATATACGCACCGTTACCGAATACATTGGCTCGAAGAATTCCTTTCATCTGTACGACACGCTGTCCGGGGGGCAAACTTGAAGTAAGTAAAAACCTAAATATCTTATGCGCCGATACTGCCATCAGCATGGGACAAATAATTCCCCAGAAGCCCACCAACCATACCGGCAGTATACAGAGAAACATTATCCATAGTACCGTCACTATATGATACAACCGTACAGCATGTTCATATCCCAAAAGAACAGGCAGTGTTTTTCGTTTAGCTTCACTATCTTTTACAATATCACAAATATTGTTAGTCATCATAATGAGGCCAATCCCTAGAACAAACGGCAAAGCTGCAAATAATACAATCCAGTGAAAATCCCCTGTAATTGCTGCTAAAATTCCCAAAGGAATCAATCCGCCCATGACAAGTCCCGATACCAATTCTCCCACCGGCAAATAAGAAAGCGGAAAAGGTCCTCCCGAATAAAAAATGACAGCAGCTCCGCCGGCAACACCAACTATAATAGGTGCAATGCCGGCAGTCAGCAGCACTGGCATGACCACCAGCACCGCCACTCCCAAATACATTACTGCCAGCAATAACGCATGTGCCGGATTTAGATTTTCATACACCAGTACTGCATCGTCAGTTTCTACGTAATCTGCCGCACTATCGGCACCTTTAACATAATCAAAAAAATCATTAAACGTATTTACGGAGGACTGCATCAATATACACGCACACAAAAGCAGTATGCCTACTATAATATGCAATTGGTATCCTGCCAGTACACAATACAGTTCTCCAAACAAAGCCGGACAAATCGAAGCAGGCCAAGTATGAGGCGCTGCCAACCGTAATGCCAGCTTGGGTGTGAGCACATTCCGTTGTTCCATATCACACCGTCCCCAGCTTGCGAACCAATTTTAACAACAACCGAGAATATTCGCATTGCGGAAGTTCATCTGCAATTGCTTCTGCCTGGGATTGAAGCTTTTTTACTTCCTGCCAGGCTGCTTCGACTCCACCCAATCTAGTTACTGCCGTTTCCATCTGAAACATCTCTTGTAATGTCAATGCACCTTCAGCATTACGCCGCATGAATGGAATCAGCGTTTCCCGTCCTCCTGGCTGTTTCATGGCACAAAGTATCGGCATTGTATATATGCCTTCCTGGAAGTCCTTATGCGCCGATTTACCGATGGTCAAAACATCTGACGTAAAATCCAGCAAGTCATCCCGAATCTGAAACATCAAGCCGAGACACTCACCGAATAACTCCAAATTACGGACCAACCGTTCATCACAGCCACTCTCCATAGCTCCTATCCGGCAGCAAGCCATAAATAAAGCAACTGTCTTTCCGTGAATGTTGTTCAAATATTCCTCAACCGTCACGTTTTCCTTATATCGGCACATGGCTTGACCTATTTCTCCGGCACACATCGCCTCAATGGTCTTTGATAAAACAATACCTGCACGATTCATAGCTTCCTTCATCATGTAATAACTGATTCTTCCCATGAGGAAATCGCCTGCATATACAGCAGCATCTTTCCCGTACTTTTTTTGAATAGAAGGTTTTCCTCTGCGGTAATCTGAATCATCAACAATATCATCATGAATCAATGATGCCATGTGTGTCATTTCCACAATAGCAGCCAGTTTACAAAGTCGGTCCTGAGCTGTCTTGCAAGCTGATCCGAACTCACCTGCCAGCAATAACAACCTAGGCCGGATCATCTTTCCCCGGGTAGAAACCACATCATCCAATACAGTCCCCACTTCTGATCCGGAAAAAGAATGAACCGAAAAGAGATCAATATACCCTTCCACTGCTTTCATCCGCTTGTCGTACACATTCCCAATGTGCATCGGCATTACTTTGCTGACTTTGTTGTCAAATAATTCTTGTTTGGTCATCAATATGCTCACGTACACCTTTCCAGAGAATGTTTTCGTTTTAGTGAAATTCTGCAGTGAATATCACAGATTTTATATCTTTGTTACAGAAATGATTGAGTCACAGAAACTTGTTTTTAAAGACCACGTTTTTCCGTAAGGATCTGTGCCGTATGTTTAACTTTGATATCATCCCTGCCGCGAGCATCGAGACCGCCCCTGATCTGCAATAAACACCCCGGGCAATCAACAGCAACCGTATCTGCTCCGGTTTCAAGGATATGATTTATTTTTGCTTGCAAAATCGGTGCTGAAATTTCTGGATATTTGATGGAATATGACCCGGAGAACCCACAGCAGCTGTCACATTCGGTCATTTCAGTAAGTTCCACTCCTTGGGTCTGCGTAAGCAGTTCACGCTGTTCTTTCCAAACATTCATGGTTCTTCTCATATGACAGGAATCATGATATGTAATCTTCATCGGGACGCCGTCACCATCACCCGGAATACCGCCGAGCATGTAAACAAGTTTGGAGAAATCAAAAGTTTTTTCAGCCAGAATTTTTGCACGTTTAAGCATTTCCGGATCATCCTGGAACATATTTTGATAATCAATCAAAGCATGCGTACAAGTTGGGCAGGCAGATACGATATAATCATATTTTTCGGCTTCCATTGCTTCAATATTAATAACAGCAGATTTTTTGGCATTATCCTCATCACCCATATAAGTCGCCGGAGCTCCGCAGCAAGACTGGCCCTGAGGCATTTCAACCTTATATCCGCATGCATTTAGCCCCTTAACAACCGCTTCTGCAATATCTACATAAACAAAGTCTAGCAAACACCCCGTAAAAATACCAATCGTGCCCTTAGGATTTGGTACGTCCTGTTTCATTGTAAGAATAACATCACGAAAAGGTACTTTGGCAACCGTCGGCAAGCTTCGTCCCGCTGTAAGACCGGATAAAAACATCGGCATATGGCGAATCATCGGTTCACCTTTGCTGAGCGCTCCCTGTGCAACAGAAGCAATACGCAGCATGGAGTGGAAAAGATGACGATCACTCACTGTATCAAGAGCAAATTTATGAATCGGATTCAGTCCATCACGCTTTGCATATCTCGTACGCAGTTTCAAAATCATGCCCGCAATATCCAGTTTGCCCGCACATACTTCATTACATTTTTTACACTGCAAGCAGAGATTCTGAATATTTTCAGCTCGTTCCTGAGAAGTCAGGAATGCTGTCAACAAGGTACCAATTCCACCAGTGTATACCTTACCGCCATACACGTGACCACCTACAAGGCGAAAAGCAGAACAAACATTAAGACAGGCTCCGCAGCGGATACAGCAGAAAATATCTTTAAAATCAGGATCTTCCAGAATTTTGCTGCGGCCGTTATCCAAAATAACTACATGAAATTCTTTTTGCGCCTTTTCATCCGTTTCTTTATTTACCACAACTTCATTCGATCCAGTATACATGCAAACATAACTGGTAAGTGTCTGGGCAGTACCATTACGAGGCAGAGCTTTCATAGCATATCTGATATCGCTAAGCTTAGCGACAAATTTTTCAATACCTACAACGTATACGTGGATTGGAGGCAATGTAGCAGTCATACGTCCGTTTCCTTCATTTGTAAAAGTGATAACGGTGCCCGTATTAGCTACAGCAATATTAGCTCCGGAAACTCCCATATCTGCATTTAAGAATTTATCTCTCATATATTTTCTCGAAGAACGTACCAATTCCAAAATAACCGGATTATTTTGTTCATGAAGGTATTCCGTGAAATATTCTGCTACTTGTTCTTTAGAAAGATGAATTGCCGGCATAACCATATGAACAGGAGTATCTCCGGTAATCGCATTGATAAATTCCCCCAAGTCGGTTTCCTGCACGTCAATACCATCTTCACGCAGCAACTCGTTCATGTGGATTTCTTCGGTCGTCATGGATTTAGATTTTACAATGGCTTTAACTCCCTTTTCTTTAGCCAGTTTACGAATATACTCCATCGCAGCTTCGCCATCGGCTGCACGAAACACATGTCCGCCTCTGGCATTGAAATTCTTTTCAAATTCATCTACTAATTCATGAATATGTTCAGCCGCATACGATTTACCTTCATGAATTTTTTCACGAATCGCTTCAAAGTCGTACCCTTTATAAACCTTAGCCCTATTGCCCGGATAAGCACTGGTAAACTTAGTTAGGGCATTTTGCAGGGCATTGTTCTCTATGGCTGACTCGATCTCCTGCTTCAATTCTTCGTTATCCATATCAAGTATCCTCCTTTATTATTATTGATCATCGACTACGATTACCAGAATTTCCAGCGGACCGTGAACACCAACGGTACCGACACATTCAATATCGGCAGTACGGCTCGGACCGGTAATAAAACCTACAAAGTTAGGCATTTCAGGCATTGCACTAAGCATATCTATCATTGTATCTAAGTTATCTAAAATAGTAGACCGTTTAATAATGACAATAGAAAACGGCGGCATAATAGCAGCAATACGTTCATCCACATTTTGATGCAGCTGAATAACCGATCCCAAATCTGCGAGGCCATACTGTGCATCAATAATGCCGACCTGATCTGTTTCGCAATTCAAGCGAATATGATCCGTGTGAACCGTAATGCCGGCAGTCTTCAATCCTTCTGCAATGCCAAGTTCTTTAATATATTCTGTTTGAACAACGGCTGCTGTAGTATCTCCTCTATCGGAAAATACCTTTTTCAATGTTGGAAGCAACTCCACCTTGCTGCAATGTGCACATTGTCCGGTCAAGGCAGTCAATTTTTCCTCAAAGCTTTGATACAATTCATCTGCTTTTTCCATTTTCACACCTCTTTCATAAAAATAGCACTGATAAAACGTAGGTCATTCTTCTATCTAGGTATGACATAAAATAAAAAGATGTCATACCTGAAGAAATTTTAAGATAGATTTTCCCATACCACCTCACTAAAGTCCCCACCCCATCAACAGAGCAGAGAAAGAGTTTCTCCATATAGAATAAAACGTAAGTAATAAAAGGAATTTATTTAAAGCCAACAGAAGCAAGTAGTATAGAACAACTAATACTTCCGCCTAAATACCGTTATCATGTAAAACCACAGCTGTCTCTTTACGTATGTGTCCATAAAATAATAAAACCATAATATAAAAAAGCCTATAAGCCTATAGCATTATCGGCAGTTCTTAAAAAATAAGGCACAGCCAACATTGTTCAAAATATCTGCTATCCGGAAGGCTCTGGCAATAACGTCTCAGTCTATTGAAAACCTTGCAATTTTCCTTACTTAAATTATTCTGTTGAAATAAATTCCGTTGAGATTATGTTTACATTATACAATTTCATTGTGAATTTTACAATAACGCTATGCATTTTATTCATCTATTTCGTTGTTAAATTAACATTATAACTATGTGTTTTGTTTATAAGATAAGCATATCTTATGAAATAATGTCCAATTTTAGTAAAAACTTATACAAAATATGGTTTTATGGATAATAAAAAAAAGTTTCTTTTTGGTAGATGAAAAAAAAGAAGCTTTTTATGTATTACAATAATGCATCTTACAAGCAATAAACTTTGTGATTTTTTTAACATGTTATTCTTTATTTAATCTTAAAATAAATACTCTTTATCAAAATATATTAAAAATCAGCAGAGTATTTTCTCTAAAGAAATATACTCTGCTGATAAAATCATACATACTACCATTTATAAAAAGATGCCACACAGAATCCTAGCATAACAATAAGAATAAGCATATTCAATGGTGTAAAACCACTATATAAAAGCCATCCGGCAGCTATAACCGTACACACCGTAAATAAAGCCTTCTTCTTCATGAGAATACCGCCCCGCTTTTAATATTCCAGCAAAAATGTCTTGAAAAACTGTTTTGATCCCGGCAATGCATCAGCCGGAATTCTTTCATTGACCTGATGAGCTCCACCCCAGCGATCATCCACCAAAAATCCATCAAAGCGGAATACGCGCCGGACAACAGGTGCATAATAATGAGTGTCCGTAGCTCCCAACATAAGGAACGGAACAAGAGTAATGTTCTTCCCATAAAGTGTATGGAGCACTCTTTCTACCGTTCTATAATCATCACTATCCGGCGTCGAGGTAGGCATAGGATCTTCTCCTGAAACATGGCGCATCCGGACTCCTTCAGGCAAAAATTGCTGTAAATATTGCATGACCGATTCTATGGTATCTCCCTGCAATATGCGGCAGCTCATTGTCATTCCTACATGGGAAGGAAGGACATTCGGCTGATTGCTGGCCTGCGCCATTGTAAATGCAAACGTAGTATGAAGCATAGCATCTAGTTCAGGATTCTGACGTGCCAGCGCACACAACTCCTCCCAATATTTTTTCGGCTCTTGATAAATTCTTTTTTTATCTCCATCTTCAACTGCTGCGGCAGCTTTAAGCTGTGCCTCTGCCAATGGAATCAATCGATACGGATACGGATGTGTTTCAATATCTACAATTGCTTTAGCCACTGCACCCAAGGCGGTTCCCAATCCAGGTTTGCTGGCATGCCCCCCCGCAGAATCTTTATAAATTTCAATATTAACACAAGCTTTTTCACCTAACCCAATCCGTGCAACAAGCGTATCATCCTTGCCATGGACAATAGAACCACCTTCGTCAAAGGTACAGCCAATCGTCACACCTTCCGCCTGCAGATTTTGACATAATAAGCGTGCGCCATCCGGACCATCTGCTCGATAAATCTCTTCCCCAAATCCCAAAGAAATATATAAATCATATTGTGGACGCCAACCAGAAGCAAATACATCTTCTACCGCTTCCATCTCTGCGGCAAGCAAATGCTTGCAATCTGTTGTACCACGACCGTATACGCAGTCATCCACTAATTCTCCTGAAAAAGGATCATATGTCCACTGCGCTAAATCACCAACCTCAACCACATCTTGATGCGCCATAAGCATAAGCGGTTCTTTTACCGGATTATCTGCCTTAAAACAAAATTGCAATCCTGCTTCGCCTATTTCCGTCAATCGAAATTCACGATAAATCGTTGGATAAAATTTCTGCAGCCACTGATGCAGTTTGCCAAATTCCCGCCAATCAACTTTATTGCCATATTCATTGGATATAGTAGCGCATTGAATTATTTTTTGAAAATGCGCTGTCATTTTTTTATCTTTCGTAACCTTCATGTCATGCACCTCGAATACTTAGATTGATTTCCTTTTTATTCTACCACGCCGGAACAAGAACACCCGCAAATTCCTTGTCAATATAATCTTTTACTGCCTGTGACTGAAATGCTTTAACAAATTTTTTATAAGCCGGGTTATCTTTATCTGCTTCACGAGCAGCAATAATATTGACATACGGACTCGTATTATCTTCTACGGCAATACCATCTTTTTGGCTGTTAAGACCGGCAGAAATAGCATAGCCTGCATTAATAACAGATGCTGCTGTATCATCCAAGGAACGAGGAAGTTGTGCTGCTTCCAATTCAATAATATGAAGATGCTTAGGATTATCCACAATATCTTGAACGGTTACCTTCGTTGGTTCTTTTCCCTTTGTCAGCGTTATCCATCCTTGTTTCTGAAGCAGCAACAATGCCCGGCCGCCGTTTGATGGATCATTAGGAATAGCAATTGTTGCTCCATCGGGTATATCTCCAACGGTTTTATATTTATGGGAGTATAACCCTAACGGAGCTAAATAGGTTTGTCCTATACTAACTAAATGTGTACCATTTTTTTCATTAAAAGCATCTAAAAAAGGTTTATGCTGAAAAGAATTTAAGTCAATATCTCCACTGGCCAATGCCTGATCAGGTGTTACATAATCGGAAAAAGTTTTTACATGCACCGTCAATCCTTCTTTAGCCGCTTCTTTTGTTACCAAATCCATGATTTGTTCACTGGCACCCGGTGTAACACCAACAGTAATTTCCTTTTTTTCCTGCGAAGCAGAGTTACTTTGATTTCCACATCCTGCAAACAGGCTTGCCGCAGCAACCAGCGCAAGCGCAACAAGTACAATTTTTTTACATCTCATTTTCATCTCTCCTTAATAAAATTAACAAAAAAAAATCTTCGTCAAAAAAGACGAAGATTAATAACGTAATCAATCATCTTTCGAAATATTTCGCTGGAATTGGCACCTTTCCTTTCGGAAGGTTGCCGCAGTGTCATAGGGCCAGTCCCTCAACTGCTCTGGATGATATCGTTATGAAATTGTTGTTGCTATTCTAACATGCCGCTCCTTGTGCTGTCAATACAAAGTTATCGTCTCTTATTGCACTGCTTTATATACCATGGAAATGATATCGCCATAGCTTACAGTCGCAAAATCATCTGTAACAAAGGTATTAAGTTGTCCCGGTACATTCGGTTCGTGAATTCGATTGGTCAAAAGAATAATGCATAAATTATATTTAGGATCAATGACAATATCCGTTCCCGTCCACCCCGTATGCGCTATAGCCTGAGAACTAGCATAGGAGCCAAACTCCCATTCCTGATTTTGTAAACAATTTACATTCCATCCCAATGCAAATCGGGTATTGCGAGGACGCACGTATTCATCTATAATGCGGGAACTGCAAAGTGTGTAATTGCCATATCCTCCCTTATTCAATATAAGCTGTGCCAAAACAGCCAAATCTTCAGCCCGTGAAAACAAACCCGCATGACCAGATACTCCTTTCATGGAGTACCATGCTTTTTCATCCTGTACCTGTCCCTGTAAAGTACCTGTACGTATCCCGGGAAAAGTTACCATTCCCCAACGCGTATTGCCACAAGGTTCCGTAGCCGCACAATCTTCTGGCTTAAATCCTTTGCACAACGGATTAAACAACGTATGGGTCAACCCTAATGGCCGGTAAATCACATTCTCCGTATATGTATCCAGCCTTTGCTTTGTAACTTTTTCTATTACCGCACAAAGAATCATATAATCCGTGTCACTATACTGTATCTGGGTCCCCGTGGGATAAGAAAGCGGAATAGTATCTAAAAGTTTTAATGTCTTATCTCTATTCAAAGAATAAAAAGCGCCTGCCCGGGGTTCATAAAAACACATTTCCGGAGAAAAACCAGCCGTATGATCCATAAGATCACAAAGGCGGATTTTCTCACGACCATCACCGGTAAACTCAGGTAAATACGTTGATACCAAATCATCAGGGCGGACTTTCCCCTCTCCTGTAAGCCTCATAAAAGCAAAAATCGTAGCATATATTTTCGTATTAGAAGCAATATCAAACAAGGTGTTCACCGTCATAGGTTGACGTTTTTTCTTGGGGAGCAGTTGTTTTTGATCATACATTTTTGCCCAGCCATATGCCGTTTCTTTTATAATTTTCCCATCTTTTGCCACAAGCAGAACGGCTCCGGGAAATCCTCGCTTAACATCGTTTTCTATCACTGAATCAATATCTTGCAACCGCTTCCCCATAACATTAGAAGAAGGTAGAATTTCTTTGGTTAGAACAGGATAATGTTGTATTTTTTGCGGCGCAATGTCTTTCGCAAATGCAGGCACCGTCAACATCATAATAAAAATGATAGCTTGAAATAGTTTGCATCTCACAGCAATGCCTCCTTTCCTACCATATTATATCATGTTAAGTATATACGCATACTAAAGCTTTTTATTTTCAATAAAATACAGGTAAAAAAGTGAACCCAATAAGGGACCCCTTTTTCGGAGTCCCTTATTGGGTTCACTTTTATTTTGTGTAGGAAGATGTTGCATGCATAATGAATTTTACAAAAATCTTTTATACTTAGAAGAAGAAATTAAAAGTTGACTGCCAACTATTATTTAGCTTATCTCCATCAATATATTTAATGCGGTCATATGTCAAAGTCCATTGTACATTACGCCATGGTACATAGACAAAATCAGCCCGCCATGCATTAATACCATCAAGTGCATTCTGCCAATTACCATCGACATCTGTCGTAAGCGGAACCCAGCTAAAAGCACCGCGATTCCACAAACCAGCCACACCGCTTGGCAAGTGTCGATAGGAAATTCCCCATCCCCAATCTCCTTGTTTAAACGGATTGACCATATTCGTGTATAAGGCCGGCATATAATTTGTCGCCTTGTATTTAGATTGAAGAGCTATGAAATAACCATTTTGTTTGCCAGAAGCATGTCCGTAAGCATAATTGTCGGGATTAGCATTATTATGTGCATATTCAAAGGATAGTGCCAATTTCGGTGTAATTTCAACAGCACCGTTAATGACGCGCAAATCTAAATCGTCAACCGTATCGGAATAGCTTTGACGTAATGCATACGCACCGATGTCCATTTTACCATTCGGTTTATACTGCGCTTCCATAAATTTAACGCGTTGTCCCGATGATATTAAATAAGAACTATTGGCTAACCCGCCTCGGAAAGTCCATTTATCTTGCTTGCGAGTATAGTATACTCCTTCCGTATCACCTGTATTACCAAAAAAAGCGCCTTTCCCCGGATATAATTGCATTTTACCAACTTCAAGCGTACCGCCAAGCATATTCTTTCCTGTCATCCAGAATCGATCAAAGCGAACTGTTTCAGACGTATTTGACTGCCAATTCCACTTCGCCTGCACTAAGCGCGAATTCCATGTCCATCGATCTCCTACGTCCGCACTCATGTATACTCGGATACGTTCCATTAATTGATCGGAATTCTTAATATTTTTCCCCGTAACCCAGGCTCCACCACTATTATTGCCTATGCTATTATGTGTATATTCAATGCGATTATCAAAAAAGAAATTCACATTAGGCTTAGCTATCGGCTTTGCCTCTGCCGGAGCCGGTTTAGTCGATTGAACAGCACCAATTTTCTCCAAGTCCTGCGCATATTCTACAGCTAACTTTTCAATTACACGTTTTTGTTCCGGTGTTGCTTCATCTATTTTTGTCATTGCGTTAGCTACCAAAATAGACATTTCATACCGTGTTACCGTCCGTTTCCCATCAAAGCGTGTCACGTCTCCTGATACGACACCTTCTTGGGTTAATTGTTTAATTGCACTATAAGACCAGTCATTCACAGGGACATCATAAAATATAGCTGAAGGGGCGGCAAACCCTGGAACAGTTACACCAACAGCCATTACAACCGTCATAACTGCCAAAACATTTTTTGACATTCTTTTTTTCACGTTCTTTCCCTCCTTCAATAGTGTTGTAGCTTACATCATGCCTCATACTTTTCATTGACATTATAATGATGCAATAAATTGTCGTACTGTCTCTGCAAACAAATCAGGTACCTCTATTTGCGGATTATGTCCGGACGCCGGCAAAATAACTAAGGATGCATGAGGATACAATCGTGCTGTTTTTTGTGCTTCCGACAAAGGAACAACTGCATCCTTTTCTCCTTGCATGACTAGAACCGGTTTCATAAAGGAAGGCGCTTTTTCAGAGAAATCCACCGTAGTCAACGCCCGAGAATTAGGAATAAACACGTCTTTAGCCAAAAGACAATCTGCGAGCAACCCTTTCATAAGTGCCGGAGGTACATCTACAGCCAAAGTTGCTTTTAAAGAAATCAGTAATACTTGTTCGTCTTTCACTACTGTTTCCAGCAAAGAATAATCAAACGGCCCCATGCCTCCGATATAAGCTGAATCCACAAGAATCATGGCCTTCAAATAACTCGGCATATCCACCGCCAGCTGCATCGCTACTGCTCCGCCAAGAGAATGCCCCGCAACAGTGCAAGGAAAAAAGTGCTGTTGCTGGAGAATCTCCATAATATCTTCAGCATGTTGTTTTATCGTTATATCTGCTTTCCCGCGTTCTGATCGGCCGCATCCCCTCAAATCAACTGCCAGCATGTCGAAAGAATCGTCAAGACGGATCATAGCCGGTCTCCACCAATGAGAGGAAGCTAAATTGCCATGAATAAACAATATTTTTTCCATCCCGTTTCCAGAACGAAAATAATGAAGCGTTTTCATCATATGTTACCTCTTTTAGTACATATCAATTTCACTGTGATCCCAAATACTGAAAACTTTATTCTTTGATTCAGGAACACCGATAGTCATACTTGGTGGTGCCGGAACACCGTTTTCTACCCAATTTACCAACGCATCAAAAGCCTGATGTACATATGGCATAAGCGGCTGTAATGTATTTTGAGGATCTACTTTGGGATTATTCACAAAAGAGTCAAAATGATTGCCGTGTTCGACCATATATAAGCGGTACATACGGATATCACCATTTTTTTCCACAAGTTTTTCATAAGCCGCTGCATGAACGTTAGGGAATAGCAGTGCATCCCAAGTTCCATGAATAGTAATTGTCGGTTTTATAATTTTTCCCGTATTTTCAATAGCTGCAATGCGTTTCATCGCTTCCGGCCGCTTAAACCAATCATAATTTTTATAATCTTCAGGATGGCTTAAAAATTCCCACCAATTACGATTTTTGTATTCCGGATCATATTTGACTCGGTGAAGATTTAACGTCGGCAGCCAATATAACGTACCGTATATCGGCCATAACATGCGAGACTGTTCGGGCAAGCCCATTTTTTCCAAAGATGCTGCTGCTAATTTCTTCGCCTGCGGCGATGCTGTTTGATCTTTTAAAATTTGCCATGCATTAACCGCTGTCGAAAGACTGGAAATAAGATTTTCTTCGTGCCCTCTCCATAAAACACCTTCCCAATCGATCATACCGCTGTATAATTCCGGATGATGTTCCATCGCATAACGAGTTACGTACCCGCCATTAGAATATCCCCACAAATAAGTATACGCCGGCTCTTTATTGTACAGTTTCTTCAAAACTTCTCGTGAGGCCATCGTCAGTTCATAGAAACGCTGATTCCATTCGCTCAAGGAATCTTCTTTATTGCTAAAAGCATTCATTGCCTTCGCCCAAGGATAAATAACACCGTCCGGAGCTGGTATTTGTTCTCCCGTCGTCCCTTTATCACAAATAGCATATGCATAACTGGCACCATTTTTATCGACCTTTGTAAGAACATAATCACTGATAAGTGCATCCGTCGAACGAGAGTCACCGAAACCAGGTGCTCCTACAATAACCAATCGACCATTCCATTTATCAGGAACACGAATAACAAAATTACAATCATCAAAATATCCGCTTATCTCTTTACCAGAAATCTTAATTTTGGGCGCATACCAATCAGGGCGCTGCGGCGTCCCCGTTGACCAATCACTTACTGCCAGCGCAATGCGGCGTCCTTCCGCTAATTTACCTATGTCCGGATTATTGGTAGTCAAATCTGCATACTGTACTACATTGACATTATGTGCACCCGTAATATAGGTAGACATAGCGTTTGTTAAAAAACTCGGAGCTAAACTAAAAAAACACAATCCTGACATCAACAACATTGTTTTTATTGTTTTTTTACAGTCAATCAACGTCTCCACATCCTTTCTCTTTTTTAATATCCGTGTGCTTTTAAAAATCCAAAAAATTCTCCCGCTGCACATTCTGGCTGTTCAATAAACGGGGAGTGTCCGCATTTCTCCAACAAAACCACACGTGCCGCTTGCATCACACCTATCGTATGGATCATTTCCGTAACAGGAATAATCACATCCTGCCGGCCATGCAGAATTAACACAGGAACTTTTATTTCTGCAGCCTGCTGAAGCAAGATGGTATCATGCATAGTTTCTGGATTGCTGAAATAAATTTCAGGAGAACAGTGCATAGCATCCCGCCAGAATCGATCAATACCTGCGGCATCACGATAATAGGGGAAGCAACTTTCGACAGCTTTTCTTAAAACTATATTGTTTTTTTTGTAACTCTTTAAAATTCTGCCGCCCCTCTTCGGTCAATCGCAGTCCATCTGCCGGCACACTATCAACTAATGTCAGCGATTGAATCTGTTTGGCATACACCCCTGCATATGCCAAAGATATTTGTCCACCCATGGAATGTCCCAGTAAATGAAATTGTTTTAATTCTAATTTTTCTGTCAATATTTTTATATCATCAACAAACTGTAAAATTTCATATCCACTGCTTGTATGCGTACTTTTACCGCAACCGCGAAGATCCATTGCAATGAAACGATATTGCTTGGGAATGTGGGGTAATAAAAACTTCCACCACAATGAAGACGCTAGATTGCCATGAACAGCCACAATCGCATTCGGTCCGGTTCCATATTCTTGATAATACATTCTCCATTTCGGCAGATTTAGAAACGGCACACTCTTTCCTCCTTTCTAAAAGATTTTTTCTATAATACATCAGATAATTGTTCAAGAAACTGAGATAGCAGTCGATTATATTCCTGTGGGTTTTCCACTTTAGACATATGTGCAGCCGCCGGAATAACAGCAAGCTGCGCCGCTGGAAGATTTTTTTCTAAATATTCCGCATAGGCTAACGGTGTCGTCTGATCGAATTCTCCTACAAGCAGCAAAAAAGGGAAATTCATTTGCTTGTGATATATCCGATAATCTGCCTTAAAGGTAGCAATAGTTGCTTGTTTATACGATTCCGGCTCATTATGCAAAAACAATTTTTTAATTTCCTGCCGCACCTCCCACGATGTCTGCGGAGCACAACATTTCTCGGCAACCATTTCCGCCAAATCTTCCATGGCAGCTGTTTTAAGATACGCTAACCTCTCTCTTAATCCATCCGTACTAAACGGCGGTGGATAAAATCCAGCAGCATCGCTTAACACAAAAGCAATCGCTCTTTCCGGATAGTGGACCGCAATTTCCTGACAAATCAATCCTCCCATGGAATGACCTATAAAAACCGCTTTTTCAATGCCAAGTTTATTCAGTAATTCAATAATATCTTTTGCAAAAAGAGAGATTGTAATGATTTCGCTATCATCATTACTGCTTTGTCCATGAGCCCGCAAGTCAAAATTGATTATTCTATATTTTCGGCTCAAACAGGCAACCTGATAGTTCCATGATTGCATGCACTCTCCCAATCCATGAATAAAAACTAAGGGGGTTCCACTTCCTTTTTCCTCATAATTTAGTTGTATGTTGTTAATTTTTATAAACACAGACAGCACCTCCTTACCAGATAACATCCGCTGTACATAAAGTATGGTGTTCTTGACCATATTATTACATTTATTAATGAAATGTATTTATTTAAGTAATGAAAGTATATCAAGCAACAGTTACGTATAAGTTACATTCCTGTTACAAAAAGAGAACTGACATTAAAAAAATAAATGTCAGTTCTCTTTATAAAACATAATATAATGTTAAAAACTTATATGCAAAAAACTCATGTACTCGTACTCATCTTGACAACAAACGTAATTTTCCCATCCGTATAAGACACTTGAATTTTTCCCTTAATAAGCTGTGTTAATTCCTCTGCCATAGATAAGCCAATACCATATCCATTTTTCTGACTATTATGAGATACATCCCCACGATAAAACCGTTCAAAAAATCGAGAATAATCAATAGCTGCCCCTTCAGCATAGGTATTGGAAATAGCAATGACAACCTTTTTCCTCTTTTCTTTTGCAAGAACAACATCAATGACACCCTCATCATCACAATATTTGACAGCATTATCAACAAGAATATTTATCAGTTCATATACACATTTCGCATCAGACCGCACATAGACCGGAGAAACAATACGGCAATTCAGCTGTTTTCCCTGATCCTTTGCCATCTGTCGAAACGACTCGGCCACAGTCGTAACAGTCTCAGAGACATTCAATGTAGTGATAGTAAGATCTACATTAGAACGTTCCCCCATTTTAGACAACATAATCAGATCATCAATTAAATTAGACAATCGCTTTACTTGTTTTAAAATATTGCCAGTCCATTCATTTTTTCCATTGATAAGTTCTATTGCTTCTGTATTAGTGGAAATAATAGCAATCGGTGTTTTCAATTCATGTCCCGCGTTGGTGATAAACCGTTTCTGATTTTCCATATTACGCACAAACGGCTTAATCGCCAAGTTACACAACGCCGCCAAAATAAACACGTACAGTAAAATACAAATGAATCCAAGCATTACAGAGTACCTCATAAAGGCCTCTACCGCACCTACGTCCCGTGTGCAATCCATAATAACGATAAGAAAATCTCCGTCTTTATTTTTAGTGATCATATACGCATAGCTAGCTCTGTCTTTTTTGAAAAATCCTTTGATCTTTCCTTCCTGTACCGTAGTCCGCGCGTATTGAATTGCTTCATTTTCCGTAAAAGCAGCAATATGCTTAAGGTCAATTTCTTTTACATATCCATCAGGATCGACCAGTACACTGAAAAAACGAGTTTGATAGGAAAATTCCGGAGTGTCATCTGACCAATTAGAATCTCCAAACCAGCTGCTATCCGGAGGTATTTTTTTAGGCAGCACATTTCCACCATTCTGTGTAATATAGGAAAGAACCGATTCCACTTGGGCATGCATGCGCATATACGCAATTGTATTGATCATTCCCAGTGCTCCGGCAACAATAATAACGACAGCTGCCGTAGCAACTAGAATAAACTTTTTCCGCAGATCCCTTATCATGTTCATGTCTGATGTCACCTGCCTTTACATGTAGTGTTACTTTCTTCTTTCTGTCAGTAAAAATTTCTTGCCTCTTTCCCCTATAATCTGAATATCTGCATCAATAGATTCCAATTTTTCCCGCAAATAGGATACATATATCCAAACAATAGTCATATTTACATTCGTTTCATCTTTCCAAACATGTGAAAAAATCACTTCTGTTGAAAGTTCTTTTCCAACATTCAGCATAAAAAATTTCATAAGCTTCGTCTCTTTATTGGCCAGACGGATAGAATTTTTACAAGATAATTCCTGTTCTTCCACATCCAAAGCAACCGTGCCTACAGAAAGCTTCGTCGGCGTAAAAGAACTAAGGCGGCGCGTCATGGATCGGATACGTGCCAATAATTCACCCATTGCAAATGGTTTTGTCAAATAATCATCTGCACCTGCATCAAGACCACTGATTCGATCATCAATTTCAGCCTTAGCTGTCAACATAATGACTGGTGTTACATCCCCTTTGCCTCGTAAGTGCTTTAACGCTTCAACCCCGTCCATCTTAGGCATCATAATATCAAAAACCATACAATCATATGTATTTTCCTGTGCTTTATTTACTGCTGCCGCTCCATCATATACAGCATCTACTTCATATCCGGAATGACGCAATATAGCAGTTAACGCTGCCGACATATCACGTTCGTCTTCTGCCAGCAATATTCTCATCCTATTCACACTCCCCCTGAATCTACTGCACCGTATGAATTAAATTTCGTATAGTTTGCATAGATACATCACAAGCTGCCAACTCATCTGCGCATCGTTTCAATTCCCGCACGATCATTTCTGGATTCTGAATATCATGCTTATATTTCATTTGATGTTCCAAGCTGGCCCACGAATCCATGGCAATTGTCCTGATTTGTATTTCCGCAAAAAAGTGTCCCGGATTTACCCCGTCTACATCTTTATATGGCTCTGTCAGTTCGATAATCATGTGATAACTGCGATATCCATTCGGCTTAACATGTTTGATATAATCTTTTTCTTGAACCACACGGCATTCTGTAAATGCTTTAATATAATTTACATTAACATAAATATCATCAATAAACCGACAGACAATCCGGAGTCCGATTGCATCCCGTATATCATGTACAGCCGAATGCGGAATTTGCGGCAATCCCTTGCGCCGGCACTTAGCCGTCATGCTGTCCTGTGATTTAAGACGATAAATCAAATGTTCATACGCGGCTTCTCCGTTTTGTTTTTTCTCTTTTTCATTATATGCTTGAATACGCCTTACCAGATCGTTCAACACGGCTTCCAGTGCCGGGACATATTCTCCATATATAGTATCCGTCATTCCTGTTTCACCTCAATTTTAGTTACATCATTATTATATCATACCATTATCCGCAATATTATTATCAAAAATATATATGCGGCTTGGATAATTTGTTTTCATGCATAACTTTTTATAGACGTATGCATAGTTTCTTTATTAATAACCTGCACACCTTTCATCCAGCATTTTTTTAATGAGCTGTACCCCGTCAGCCAGCTGTTCATGTGTTCCCGGAGCTGCTACAGCCAATCTTACGGCATTTACAGATTTCGCATTTCCTACAGCAAAACACTCGGCTCCATAAACATGCACGCCCCGCTGATACGCGCTTGCTGCAAACGCTTCTCCTGTAATATGTGATGGCAGAATAAGCCAGCGCATAATCCCTTCTGGCACGCCTCGAACATCATAATTTTTCAAATACCTGTCTACAATAGTATTTCGCTGTCTATTTTCATTACGATGCTCTTCTATGATTTTTCTTGCATCTCCAGATACGATCATCCGGCATACCAGCTCCGCCATCATGGGCGGCACGGAGATATTCATATTGTATAACGCTTCCGTCAATTTCTGCCTGCAACTTTCAGGAACAGCCAAAAATGCCATCCGCAGCCCTGGTGAAATAACTTTAGAAAGACTCGATATATATATGGTTCGTTCCGGAACGCGCGCTGCAATCGGTATGCGCGGCGTATCATACAACAAGCTGTGAATAGCATCTTCAATTACAATTAAATGTTCTCTCCTAGCAATATCAGCAATCGCATTTCTGCTTGTTTCCGACAAGGTATGTGTCGTAGGATTATGCATATCCGGTATAATGTACACTCCCTTTATATTGCCATTTTTACAAGCATACAATAAATTTTCAGCAGTTATTTCCTCATCATCACACGATGGAATAGGATATAAACGTATCCCCAGCATATTCGCCGCCGTTTTTATCCCCGGATATGTAAATTCACAAGTGCCGATCACATCTCCTGCACGGAAAAGTCCCGCCAGCACAGCTATAATAGCATTTTGAGCTCCATTGGCAAGCAATACTTGAGATGATTTTACATCATACCCTGCCCGGCGTATTAATTTTGCCGCCGTATCCTTTTGCCACAACGTTCCATTAATTCGTCCATATTGAAAAAGTTCCGGAAAATCCGGTTTTGCAATCATCTTTTCCATCTGTGCCGCAATAATCCCGTTACTATTCTTCGAAGGAAAAACCGGACCCATTTCAATAATATCAGACAAATTTTTTTCAGACAATAAAAACGGATCAGCAGCCGCATCAGACGCAACAAAAGTACCATTGCCAACAGTCGAACAAATAATACCTTTTTGTTCACACAATTTAAATGCTCTGGAAACAGTGCTTACATTGATATCCAAAAAATCCGCCAATTCCCGCTGCGGCGGCAATCGTGTACCCGGAGTCAAAACCCCTTCCCGGACATCATTTTCCAATTGTTGCGCAATTGTTTTATAAAGAGGTCCCATACACTTTTCAATATCAGGTTTCCAGCTCATAGGATAATCATCAAAAGAATTGATTGGCATACACCCATCCGCCCTTCCAAATTGTATTGCATGCAATTATA
Source organism: Megasphaera paucivorans (assembly GCF_900103535.1). Classification (GTDB taxonomy): domain Bacteria; phylum Bacillota; class Negativicutes; order Veillonellales; family Megasphaeraceae; genus Megasphaera_A; species Megasphaera_A paucivorans. The sequence goes on from NZ_FNHQ01000011.1 coordinate 73,708, forward strand.
ACATTGTATGTATAAAATGACAATGTTATACTATGAACTACTACATCAACTCACGTAAGGGGAGGTATTTTTATGCATAGTAAACGTACTATATTTTTGTCCAATTTCCGATTCTTTGATGCGGATTTTCAGCAAGGAATTCTAGATGGATGCCCACTTCTTTTAGGCATAGTTCCTTTCGGAATTACGTGCGGAATCATAGGACTTACCGCAGGACTTACTCCAACTGAAACACTTTTTATGTCTTTACTTGTTTTTGCAGGAGCTGCTCAATTCATCGCAATTACTATGCTGGGTACAGGTTTAGCCGGAATTGGCCTTATCACATTAACTACACTGTTAGTCAATGCACGTCATATGTTGATGGGGGCCTCCTTGGCGCCTTACATGATCAATCAAACACGCCCGCAGCAATTACTTTTATCGTTTCTAATGACTGATGAATCTTATGCTGTAACAATCAGCCATACATGTCGGCATAGTTACAGTTCCTCCTATCAACTGGGTGTCAGCCTTTGTTTTTATATCATCTGGAACCTTTCTACTTTGACAGGTGTTCTGGTTGGAAGCTACATTCCCGATCCCCTGTCTTGGGGCCTTGATTTTGCCATGCCTGCTACCTTTTTAGTACTGCTGCTTCCCCGACTGAAAGATTTTGTCAGTATTGCCGTCAGTATTACCGCTGCTATATTGGCAGTCATAGGTGCCGTTTATCTTCCCGGAAAATTATATATGATAGCAGCTTGCTTAGGTTCCATATTTATTGCGAGTCTGCTGGAAGGAGCAAAAAAATATGCGAAGTGAAATATTCTATATCATCATTGCCATGGCAGCTGTAACTTTTATCACCCGCTTCAGTTGTATCGCCATAGTAAATCAAAAAGGCCTGTCTTCTTCCTTAGCACGATGGCTGAAACATATCCCCACTGCCATTTTAACCGCATTAATTGTGCCTGCATTACTCTTGCCGCAAGGAAAAATGGATTTTTCTCTGCAAAATCACTACCTTATCGCCGGTATAGCCGCTGCCGCTGCCGCCTATAAAAGCAAAAACATCATGATTACACTAACAATCGGTATGGGTATAATGATCGCGCTACGGCTATTGAATTAGAAAAATCAAACGTTCACATACAATCGAGCTATAGGAGAAGTCTTTCGCCATCTGTCGAAAAACATATTTTCAAACGATAAATTACCATATTCGCATGACAACAATACCTCTCAGCAGATATAATAATAATTATATATCTATGTTTTAGGGGGAGATTCTAGTATGACCAATACAATAGTCAGTGATAATTTGGAAAAAATGCTGCAGGATATGATGAAATTTTCAGCAGACACTACCGGTGTAACCAGATTACCATTTACAAAAGAAGCGGAACAAGCCGCTTTATATTTGCAGTTCCGTATGCGTGAAATCGGTTTGGAATCCTATATAGATGTATCAGGAGCCGTGCATGGAATCCACCGCGGAAAAACAAAAAAACGAATCATTATCGGATCACACTATGATTCCGTGAAATGCGGCGGTCCTTTTGACGGAATCGCCGGTATTGTTTGCGGTATTGAAACTGCTCGTCTCTTAGCTGATCAGGAATTGGATTACACGCTCGAAATTATCGCTTTAAACGACGAAGAAGGCATTCGCTTCGACGGTAGTTATTTTTCCAGCAAAGCATTTCTAGGCGGTTGGACTGTCAGCGACTTAAAAACAATTCGCGACAAAAACGGGATCAGTATATATGATGCCATGAACTCCATGAGCTTAGATCCGGAACATATCGCAGATACTGCTTGGAATCTTGATGAAATACGTTGTTTTTTAGAAGTACATATCGAACAAGGTCCCATACTGGATCAGAAAAAATGTGATTTGGGAATTGTCGATCGTATTGTTGGGCTGCGCCGCTATGAAATAACACTGTGCGGTCAAGCCAATCATGCCGGTACAACGCCGATGCTCATGCGTCATGACCCACTAGCAGCAGCCGCAAAGATAATCTCAGCTGTAGAAGAGGCTGCGTTGCAGCACTCCGATGCGGTAGCTACCGTCGGATTTTGCAAAATAGTTCCTAATACAATTAATACTATCGCATCTCAAGCCACACTCACAATCGATATTCGAAGCCGGAACATGATAGACATAACAGAAATTAGCAGTAAAATTGCATCAGAAGTGAAACAAGAAGCATTACTGCGAGGTGTAACGTATAATTTGAAAGAAACCTTCTGTAGTGAACCAGCAGAAATGAATCCCCAGCTGCAAAAATATTTACAATCGGCTATATCGAAAAGCAACTATACCTATATGACAATGAGCAGCGGCGCCGGTCATGACGCTCAACCCATTTCACATAAAGTACCAACCGCCATGCTTTTTATCCCAAGCAAGGATGGGAAAAGTCATTGCCCGGAAGAATATACTGCCGTGGAAAGTTTAGTCAAAGCAGTACACGTCCTGCAAAAAACCATATTAATAATAAACAAGGAAGTACGATGCTAACGTCCATTTCCCGCTTTATTTCGTACCACAGCAATGGATATTCATCTATGAGAAACCGTTTTATTTTACTATATACCTTAATTAATGCAGTTCCAAACTAGCAAAAAACAGCCATCCTTAACAAATATCCGTTATGATAGCTGTTTTTTTTATTATTCTATTTATATCTTGCACCATTCGTAATTACTTCTCTTAAACACTTTCAAAAATGTACGTATGATGTTCTCTATCATTCACACAAATAGTATTAGATGCAGGAGAACTGAAATCTTTATTAATACACAAGGATATTTTTTATTCTAATCAAACAATACGATTTCTAACGTAATATAGCATGCCCGTTGATTTTCCAAATTAGCGGATGCAAATTTTTGATTGTAATTTTCACTTGATATGCTTTCATAGATAGTACTTTTCTTTACTATTATTTTTAATATTATCCAATATCTATGCCTTCGCTATTAAATGGTCAATATCCGCTTCCAACAGTTTTATTGCCATAGGAATGTCCTTCTTTTCCAAATAATCGACAACAGCTAAGTGCAAATCCATCGTAGAAAAAACTTTTGCCTGTACAAAATAAATGGTTTCAACATATAAAATATTTTTAAGTATTTCGTATGCATACATATTTTCATTTAAAGAAAATATCTTTAAATGAAATTTGCAGTTATGCCGCCATCTTGTCATATAGTCATCAGAAGGACATCCAGCATACTGCTCACAGATATCTCTAAGTTCTCGCAGATCTTCTGCTTTGATTCTATCCGCACTGCGTTCTAAAAAAGCAGGTTCCATAATTGCGCGGTAACGCTGTAATTCCATAATAAGTTTTTTGTCCGGACACATAATTTTATAGCCTTGTCTAGGAATACTGACCAAAAATTTTTTCCCGGTCAATTGGAGCAATGCTTCTCTGATAGGCGCTCTGCTCATCTGGTATTTTTCCATCAGAAATTTTTCTGTTAAAACGGTATCCGCAGAATATACTCCATTAATTATATCTGTAAATAATTGCACGTAAACTTGATCTTTTAAAGTAGTGCGAGATGTATTCTTCATGTTCAGCCGTCCCCCTGTCTTATTTTCCATTATATCCTGCAATTTTTTTAAAAGTCAAGTTTATGCAGTTTTATCACTGAATATTACAAAAACCCCCTTTATCACAGCTTCATAAAAAAATTCACTGCGATAAAAGGAGTTTTTAATTTTAAAAATAATTCATTTCAACGACACTGAAAAAAATCTATTGAGTTATATTTTCCTAAACAGACATATTGCCTTCCCCTTTTTCTGTTTTATCAGAACCATTTTTTAATCTAATTTCCTTAGCAACCATTAAAACCGCAAAGACAATAGCCGCATACCCGGTGATGGGAAACAAAAGATTAACCAGTTTATCAAACGGAATGGTACTGCCAAAAAACATGCCTATACCAGTTAATACAACCGCAATACTATTGAATTTCTTTGTTTTATCTACGGCAAATTTACGGACAACCATCAATAAAACAGAGGCAACAGCAGAATAAATACATAAGACAATAATAACGGTAAACGCTAATGCCAAAACCGGCGAAACTTGATTGGCAATAGCTAAAGTAGGAACCTGTTGTCCTACAATAATATCGTGATACACAATTTCAGCAAATACCAAAAATAAGATAGCGATAGTAAACAAAATGCCGCCAGTTATCGCCCCGGCACGTGCTTCACATTTGTTTGCCGCTTTTAATCCGCAAGTAACTTGAAACGGCGTACTCATCATCAAAGCTAAAAAGGCATACAAGGCCCCGGACCAAGCCCAATTGCCAGAAGCGGATTTAAAACCTAGCTGCGGCATCAACGCGCTTCCCTGTATAAGCATATCAGGCTTTGCCAGAGCCGTTGCCACTGCCGCAATTCCAATAATGACCACAAAAAAAATTTTAATAGGGCCTATCACTCCGATGATATTAATTAACTTATCTACTCCCAGCAATACGGTAAGTAAGGAAAGTATTCCGATAAATCCTGTACCGAGATATTCGGGAACTACATAATATTGATGAATAGTAGCACCGCCGCCGGCCATCATCACAACAAATATACCGTAACTTAAAATTACACTAAACCAAATATATACTTGTCCTAAATATTTCCCACAATAGTATTCAAAAACATTATAAGGATTTGAAAATTTCTCACGGTTTCCTGCATTCCATAAAATATAAGAGAACGTACAAATTAAAGCACAGCAGACAAAGGCTGCCCACAGACCATTAATACCATTTACCGCAAAAAACTGAAGAACTTCCTGACCCGTTGAAAATCCTGCACCTATCCAATATGCGCATATAGCACCGGCCAATATAAACACCTTTTTAAATCGGATTCTATTTTCCATTATGTCATCTCCCGTCAAATATACGTATTGTTTTCCTTATGGTTTCCTATACACAACATGCAGCAGAGTAGTGTCTATATGCAATTAGACTTACTCAGCTGCATGGCCGTACATACGTATTGCAGAGCTCACGCCCCTAACATAATATTTAAAATTTCGATATCCGTACTTTTCATGCCCACGCGGCCTACACGGCCAACATTTTGTACCGTTTGTTCCGCGCTCGTTTCAACCAACCCTTCGCCAAAGGGAAAACACCGATTGCGTTTAGCCATTTCATATCCTAAAATACCGGCATCAACAGCACTGGCAATTTTAGCAGCACAAGACGCTTTTGCACCATCGCATACAATCCCGCCAACATCTCCGATTGCATTTATCAATGTATGTTCGATAACTTCCAGCGTTTCTCCGTAAAGATAGGCGATCCCACAACCTGCGGCAGCTCCCGCAGATACAGCGCCGCAATACGCAGAAAGATTACCAATAAAAAATTTTTGATATAGTGCCATTAAATTCGTTAGTACCAAGGAGCGATAGAGGAGTTCTTCAGACGCCCCGGTTTCTTTCGCATAAACCACGAGAGGCATCGTACAAGTAATCCCTTGATTACCACTTCCGGAATTGATAACTACGGGCATAGAACACCCATTCATTCTGGCATCGGAACCAGCTGCAGCCGCAGCTCTTGCTTTTGTCCGAATACCTTGCTCTTCCGCCGACAATAACGTTCTACCCACAGCCGCCCCCCAGTCATGAATCAAGCCTTCATGAGAAATCGCCGTATTATACTCAATTTGGCGGCCTATCACCTCACGTACATCATTCATATTAACTTCATTGGCAAATGTATATATGTCTTTAATATTAAGTTTGCTCTTATCGCCTGCCCGCGATTCAGATATATCCGGTTGGGAAAATAAAATATCGCTATTCTTTTGAATAAGTGCTACATGATCATCATTGGTACGGATTTCTACAATTACCGTGTCTAACCCACGTTTTAATTCAACACGGATAAATAGATTTTCTACCCCTTCTGCCAATTCACATGTACAAAAATCAGTGAGACACAATTTTTTTGTTTTTTCTATGGCATCCTCATCGGCTTCGGCAATAACCTCCAAACCTTTTTCCGATTTTCCTGTCAAAACACCCAAAATTGCAGCAGGTGCAATGCCTTTTTGGCCACCGGAATTAGGAACCACGACACCTTTTACGTTTTTGATGATATTCCCGCTGCAGCACACAACCATATGCTCCGGTATCATGCCTAGTACTTCCCGGGCCTTTGCTGCGCATAATGCCACGGCAATCGGTTCAGTGCAGCCCATAGACGGAATAAGTTCTTCCTTCAGGATAGTAAGATAATTAGTATATTGTTTTGTATCCATAACAATACTCCTTAATTAGAATTTTTATTTCTTTTTAGAATATGTGATATGGCAAGTCGGACACCCATTCGCTATCGTATCACCCAATTCAAAATCATAACCCATCGCTTTTGCAATATTCCGATCTCCATCCATGGCAATATCACAAAGCTTTTCGCAAGCAGCTTCGTCAAAACCCAATTTCTGCCATGCCTTCAACAGTGGGCAATAATGAAAATGCATTTCTAATTTATCTGCATTTTTTGTGACATATTCAAGTTCAAAAGTTTTGACAGCATCAGGTGGTAAAAAAGTATCCCCAAAAACGCTCAAATCATCCGGATTAGGACACGCTTCTTTTATCTCATTTCCTTGCATCACTCCCGTGGCAGCAACCGCTTCACGAATAATTTTTTCTGCAAACTCAGCCTTACCCGCTTCACATGCTTTTACATACGTCAGACCGGTCCAGGTCGCACGATGTTCTGTAGCACTGCGACGTACATTTACCATCGCATCATCATTAATTTTCGATTCATTTTTTATCATTTTAAAACCTCCTGTCAACTTTTAGCTGTATGGAAATAACGCGTTTATTTCCATACAGCTATATTATATTTTTTACGGCTCGAGCTTATATCGTGATAATATCACGATATAATTTTAATGTCAATATTTTTAAATATTTGTTTATAATATTCTATTTACGTTATTTTAAATTATTATTTTATGAATTTATTCTATTATTTTTAATATTTTAAATAATGCTAATCATATCACAAGAATTCAATGAATTACAATCACTTATTTTATATATATTATTTTTGCATTATAAATCAGTAATGATACCCTCTCACTGTAACGTCCCGCAACGTAAGAAAATAAAGATGACCGATACTCTTATTCCACCTCCATATATATTTTAACGATCATTGTATTGCATAAATAATCTTTTATTATTTATCGTATAATTCAATGACGCAGGTCGTGTTTTTGTAAATATTTTTTAATACCTTCGCAGATTCTGTATGAAATTATCCATTAAAAATGTTTATTCATAGCGGACATGTAAAAAATTAAAAAACACGAACGCTGTTCGTTATATTTATATTAAAAATAATATTTTTTCTTTACCCATTTATTTATGTTGCTATAAATAGATTAAATTCACATTTTTTGTTCATGATTTAAAAAAATAAATAAATCAAACGTTCAAATTTTAAAAACAAATTTCTCTTGACAGTGTACATTTTATGGGGTTATAATTTTTAATGCAAAAAAAGAATTAATGAAATGTATCTTTAGTATAATTATTTTAGGTGTTTTCATATCTGTACTATTTCGTTTTACAAGATGCATAATAATACATTTATTCGAATTATTTTTTTATTTTTATTCATGACCATTTATTATCTCTGTTATTTTTATGATTTGCCAACATAGTATAAAACAATTTAGATTTGATTTAACTATGTAATCATTTTTTCAGCAGGTGTATACCCTTAGAAAGAAGAAAGTATACATACAGTATGAGGAGGTACTATATCATGGAAACAATATGCTTTAAAATTCCCAATGTAGATCGAATTGGTTTAGTACAAGATGTATCAAAAATATTAACCGCATATCATATCAATATTTTATCGATGGAAGTGCAGCTCAATTCCTTATATGTAGAAATTGAACAATTATCGAAAGAAAAAATAATCTTAGTTTTCGACAAGCTGAAAAGCATTTCCAGTATCATTGATGTGCAAAAAATTAATTATATGCCTCGACAGCAGCGTACTCAAGAACTGCGAGCTATCTTATCTTCTATAAGTGATGGTATTATTGCTATTGATAGCAATCAGCGAATTACACAATATAATCCGGTAGCCGAAGAAATTGTTCGCCTGCCTTATAATACAGTAATCGGCCATCAATTCGCCGAAATATTTCCTTCCGACCTTCCCTTATTGGAAACCTTAAAACAGGGAACGACATATGATAATCGGGAAATAATTCTAAAACAAACGAGCAGTCATTATTCAACAAGCGGACGACCTATCGTAGATACGGCAGGAAAAATAAACGGTGCCGTGGCTCTTCTTAAAGATATCGGCGAAGTTCGTAAATTAGTTGCTTCCTTTACCAGCAGAAAACAGCATGTTTTTCATGACATTGTATATCAAAGCGACACAATGCAGCAGGTTGTGGACACTATCAACACAATTGCAAACGGTATTTCTACCGTGTTTATCAGAGGTGAAACCGGCACCGGTAAGGAACTTGTAGCTCGAGCAATTCACATGACATCGCCTCGGTCACAGAAAAAATTTGTTCCTATTAATTGTGCTGCTATTCCGGAATCATTGCTGGAAAGTGAATTATTCGGCTATGCAAAAGGCGCGTTTACCGGAGCCGATAAAAATGGCAAACCTGGATTATTTGAATTTACTGACGGCGGGACGCTTTTTTTAGATGAAATCGGTGAAATGCCTATGGCACTGCAAGCCAAACTGCTGCGAGTATTGCAAGAACGAACGGTTAGACGAATAGGAAGTTTAGAAGAACGGCCCATTGATGTGCGAATCATCGCCGCTACGAATCAGAATATAAAAAAAATGATTGACACCGGAAAATTCCGTGAGGATTTATATTATCGTTTAAACGTTATTCCATTATATGTTCCGCCCTTACGAGAACGCAGCACAGATATCCCGCTGCTGGCACAAGATTTTTTACAACATTTCTCTATCAGATTTCAAAAAAGTGTATGTACCATCAGTGAAACTGCCATGTCTAAATTAATGCAATACGATTGGCCGGGCAATGTCCGAGAATTAGAAAATGTAATGGAAAGAGCTGTAAATGTAGTAACTGGTACTATCATTTTACAAGAACACATCGTTTTTGATTCTGATTTTAAACGCGACAATTCACAACTTTCTCAACAACACATTCATTCTACCCTTACAGAAGCTATATCTCATTTAGAATATGATATGCTGGTCCAGGCTATGAAGCAGTACCATAGCTCTCGCAGTTTAGGCCGTGCTTTAGGAATATCTCATACAGCTATTATAAAAAAGATGCACAAATATAACTTAAAGTTCTCACAAAAATGATTTAATGGAATGATTTGATACCATTGGACACAAAAGTTTCCATCTATTGGAAACTTTTGTGTCCAATTTATATTGTAAAACCCGTAATTACAAGTCTTACTTGTTTGGCACAATTATTTCATATATTTGTATAGGTGGAACAATACGTATTCACTAAACTTTATTATATTATTGGAGGGATTTATATGATCGTAGGTACGGTAAAAGAAATTAAAGACAATGAATTTCGAATTGGATTAACTCCTGCAGGATGCCACGCACTAAAAACTGCCGGACATACTGTATTAGTTGAAAAAGGTGCCGGAGAAGGCAGTGGATTTTCAGATGCTATTTATAAAGAAGCAGGTGCTACGCTTCTTTCCAAACGGGAAGTATTTGATCAGTCCGACATGATCGTCAAGGTAAAAGAACCGCTTCCCCCGGAATATGATATGTTCCATCCGGGCCAAATACTGTTTACCTATTTGCACCTTGCCCCCGAACCAGCATTAACAAAAGCATTGTTAAATCACCAAGTTGTCGGCATCGCATATGAAACAATCCGTGATAGAAACAACACGCTGCCCTTACTATCACCAATGAGTCGTGTAGCCGGCAGAATGTCTGTACAATTAGGTGCACAATACTTAGAAAAACAATATGGTGGCAAAGGTGTTGTTCTCGGCGGAGTTCCCGGTACAGAACCGGGGCAGGTAGTTATCATAGGCGGTGGCACGGTAGGAACAAATGCAGCTAAAATGGCTGTCGGTTTAGGTGCCAAAGTAGCCGTTCTTGATATGAATCCGGAACGGTTAGCCTATTTAGATGATATGTTTGGCGGCAGAGTAGAAACCATTGTTTCTAATTCCTACATCACGGCACAATGGGTTAAAAAAGCCGATTTATTAGTCAGCTGCATATTAATTCCAGGAGCTATGACTCCTAAAGTAGTAACAGAAGCAATGGTAAAAACAATGGAACCCGGTTCTGTAATTGTAGACGTAGCCATTGACCAAGGCGGCGGTGTAGAAACCTGTGATAAGATCACAACCCATACCGATCCAATCTACATTAAACACGGAGTCATCCATTATGCGGTAGCCAATATTCCCGGAGCAGTTCCTCGCACATCTACTATAGCTCTGACAAATTCCACCCTGCCATATGCATTAAGCATCGCCAATAAAGGCTGGAAAAAAGCATTGCAGGATGACCCGGGATTAGCAAAAGGTCTAAATACTGTCGATGGGAAAGTAACATTTAAAGCGGTATCCGATGCACTGAATCTGGATTATACACCTGTAGAACACATACTTTAATAAAATTGTCGTAGGTGCTAAAAAGCTGAAAACAAGCGCTCTCCTCAAATCATGTTTTCAGCTTTTTTAGCAATCTTCAGCTGTATAGTACATTCCAGGTGATTTTATGATCGATGGAGGTAATTATGCTGGATATGAGAAAGAGACGTCCCCTGTGGGTCGAAATTGATTTAGACGCCTTGGACAACAATATGCGAGAAATACGCCGTATTGTTGCTCCGAGTGTATTGGTGACTGCCGTAGTAAAAGCTGACGCGTACGGTACCGGCGCAGTTATCGTTTCAAAAGAATTGCTGGATAACGGCGCTGATCGGTTAGCCGTAGCCGTACTCGATGAAGCCGTAGAATTACGACAAGCCGGCATTACTGCAAAAATACTGGTACTCGGACCTACTTCTGGCTCCCGAGCCGAAGAATTAATCAATTTCGGAATTGATGCTCCCGTCTTTCATTATGAAGACGCTGTCGCATTTTCTGATGAAGCTGTACGGCAAAACAAGCCGGTCAGCCTTCACATCGCAATAGATAGCGGCATGGGACGTATCGGCTATAGACCCTCAGAGGCAAGCGTTCAGGAAATAATAAAAATCAGCAAGTTGCCAAATGTTATCTTAGAAGGCATATTTACACATTTTGCAGTTGCCGATACAGAAGATAAAACATTTACCAGGGAACAATATAAAAAATTTAAAAGTGTATGTGACCGTCTCCAGGAAGAACATATATCCATCCGTATTCGACACTGCTGTAACAGCGCTGCCATATTAGATTTGCCGGAATATCACGATGAAATGGTGCGTGCCGGCATTATTATGTACGGTCTGTCCCCTTCGGCAGATATCGATATTACTCGATTTAATTTTAAAAAAGTAATATCCCTAAAATGCCGTATTGATCATATAAAAACAATCAAAACAGGAGACAGTGTAAGTTACGGAAGAAAATTTATGGCAGTCAAGCCGACACGTATTGCCTCTCTTCCCATCGGATATGCCGACGGGTATACACGAATGCTATCCGACAAAACCGAGGTCTTAGTACATGGAAAGCGAGCAAAGCAAGTTGGGTCTATCTGTATGGACCAATGCATGATTGATGTAACACATATTCCTGATGTTAAAACAGGTGATGAAGTAGTATTATTTGGAGAGCAAAAAGGTACGGAATTACCCATAGAGGAATTGGCAAACATATTGGGCACTATCAATTATGAAATCATCTGTATGCTTGCCCGGCGTGTACCGCGTGTATATACGCGCAGCGGAACGAGTATGTGTCAAGAAGTTCTCGGTGAATGTATTGACCTAGATAATAGCTAGCCTCATCGACATCGTTTTTTTATAAAAATGCAGGCGTTGAGAAACTGTTAGCTAACTTCCCTATGGCACTGCTGGACGGGCCATTATTGCAAATGCGTCCGTGATGAATCCCTACATGCGTTTGAAAGGGAATCTTCCGCATGACTCGTCTCATCGTCCCACGGAAAGTGCGGCTGACTGGAGCGGTAAACCCCTTGGTCCAGTCGGCAAACGCCTGATCTAATTCCTTGTTTCGTATGGCCGTAATCACTTTCACCATCGCAGTCCCTCCCG
>NZ_FNHQ01000032.1 GCF_900103535.1 Megasphaera paucivorans
TATGTTTTCAAGTCAGGACGGACTCTTTGAGTTTTATCGTTTTCCAGCGAGTATTCAGAGGAGTGTCTATACGTCGAACCTCATTGAAAATAATAATAAAGGATTAAAACATCATGCGAAGTTAAAAGAACAATTCCCAAACGAGGCATCACTGGAACGATTCGTTTGTACATATTACAGTGACTATAATCGAAAGCAAGCTGCTCGAATCCATTTAGGGTTCAATGCGGCCGAAAGTGATTTAGTGAATATGTTTGATAATCCTAATCGGTAAGAACAGCCTAAAATGCTTGCAGGAACGTTTACACATTTATCTTGACACTATCGGAAGATAGGCGGAGAAAATGAAAAAGTAAACTGTATTGATTATAATGATGATAGAATGTTGTTTAGAAATATTTATTTTTCTCCGTATTCGTTGTATTTATAGAGTGATACCAGTAGTATTAAGATGTTTTTAAACATAGGACACGAATTATAACTATATAGTATACAAGGAAAAATACGTATTTACAGATAATATAAAGTATATTTCATACGACACCATCTTGAGCTGTTTAAATAAAGAAACAAACGCATTAATTTTATTAATTTAAATAAAATTATGAAAAAAAACATATTTATTTTATTTATTTTATGATAAATAAGAAAAAATATTTGACAAATATACGATCGTAGCTTATAGTATGTGATATAAGTTAATATAGGTAAAGATGCCTCTGCATATATGACGTGCAGAGGCTTTTTATATTAATTTAGTATTATATTTAATTTAATGAATAGAGGGGGAGAATAAAACAAATATCTAGCGGATATATATGAATAATTGATTTTTGAAAGGTTTGTATGAAGCGTTTTGATATTTGTACTTTTGGGGGGCTGTATTATGGGAGTATTAAACTGGATACGTAGAAGAAAAGGATTTATATTAGGGGTGTCTCTGCTGGCGGGAGCAATAATGATTAGTGGGTGTGGCAGTAAAGGCGACAGCGGAAAAAGTAAAAGTGATACGTTATATATTGGTATGACTAATGCGCCGGATTCGCTTAATCCACTATTTAACCCGGGGATTGCAGGACAATTTTCTATTCGCTTTATGTATGACTCACTTTTGGGAATGCCGGAACCGAACAAATTTACTCCGGAACTGGCAGAAAGTATTGAAACACAAGATAACCAGAATTATACGATAAAACTTAATCCAAAGGCAAAGTGGACGGATGGACAGCCGATTACAGCGGAAGATGTCATATATACCTTCAATTTGATTGCTAATCCTAAAGTGGAAACAACCAAAGGGATGTATATCAATATGTTAGAAGGAGTAGATGATCAAGGAAAACTAACAAGTGGAGATAAAATTCCGGATTTAGTGGCAAAAGATGAACATACAATAACATTTAAGACTAAAACACCGGTAGACCCTGAGTACGTTAAAGGCTTTTTAGGGTTCAAGGTATTCATTATACCAAAACATGTATTTGAAAAATTAGACCCCGCTTCTATTGCTAATTCTGAAGCGGCCACTAAACCTACCGTTACCAGCGGACCGTTTAAATTTGTGACGTACGTTACAAATGATCATGTGGAATACACAGCGAATAAAGAATATTATAAAGGAGCACCTAAGCTGAATAAAATATTTATCCGCATTATGAATGGTACCAATTTGGTAACTGAACTTAAGTCTGGAAATATTCAGATGACAGCAGGTGATGGGATTGGTGTAATTCCGGTTAAGGATTTAGATATGTTGAAAAAAGACAGTAAACTCGACATATCAACAGCTCCTGCATTAGGGGGACAGTATTTGGAAGTTAACAATAGCAATCCGGCTTTTAATGTAAAATTCCGGCGTGCTATTACAATGGCAATTAATCGGCAGCAGATTGTAGATCAACTTTTCAAAGGTGCCGCGAGATTAGCTCCCACTGTGTATACAGTACCGTGTCCGGCATATGACAAAAATGTAGAAATGCTACCTTATGATGTAGCTAAAGCAAAACAGGAATTAGCTGAATCAGGATTTGATACATCTCAAGAATTGACTTTGCAGGTACCTATTGGAAATGTACTTCGTGAACAATCGGCTGATTTGATTCAACAAGATCTGAAAGCTATTGGATTGAATGTTAAGCAGCAAAAATTGGATTTTCCAACAACATTGGGCAATGCAAAAAAAGGTGATTATCAATTATTGCTTTTGGGATATGGCATGACGGTAGATCCGGATTATGGTTCTTACTTTATTCCCGGAGGAAGTAATAATTATCCGCACACAGATGATCCGAAACTTACAGATATGTTCTTAAAAGCAGCAGCTATGACTTCTGCTGATCAACGCAAAGCTGCATATTCAGAAATTCAGAAATATATGAGAGATAATCAATTTATCGTATCTTTATATGTGCCGGATGATATTATTACAAAAACAAAAAATTTAAAAGGCGGTATTAAAGAGTTTTGGGAAGGTTCCTTGGATGATCTTAATGAATGGCATTTTGAATAATGGTGGTATATGATAAACGCCATGAATGCGGTGGGAAAGTATTTATATACTGATTTATTCATGATATGAAAATAAAGTGGTGTTTACTGGGTGCCGTTTTGTGGAAACAGCATATATACCTATTCAAGTGCAAGGTTTTTAAGCGTAATGGCTGTAAAACCTTGCACTTGATATATTTGAATGCAGGGGAATGTATGGAATATATTGTTATGCTACGGAGGGGGGATGCAGTAATGGAGATAACAGAATTGGTGAAGATGTTGGAAGGATATGTGCGCGATTTAAGACGGGAATTTCATCAATATCCGGAACTTAGTTATGAAGAAATAGAAACGACAAAACGTATTGCAGCTGAATTGGAGACAATGGGGATTCCTTATGAGATACACCCAGAAAAAAACACCGGATTGATTGCGATAATTCATGGAGCTCATGAGGGAAGCGCAGTGGCTTTGCGGGCTGATATCGATGCATTGAATGTAACGGAAATTAATGATGTAGATTTCAAATCAAGGCATGAAGGAAAGATGCATGCCTGCGGACATGACAGCCATATCGCGATGTTGTTGGGAGCTGCGCGTATGCTGCTAGCTATGAAAGATGATATTTATGGAACTGTATATCTGATTTTCCAACCGGCAGAAGAATTAGGCAGTGGAGCTTCCTATATGATGCGTTTTGGTAACTGGTATGATGAAATAGGAGCTATTTTTGGTGCTCACGCATGGATTGATACTCCGGCGGGAAAAATTTCTGTAAAAGAAGGAGCAAATTTAGCAGCAGGAGATCAATTTACAATCAGGGTTCATGGAAAATCAGGACATGCCTCTCAGCCACAGCAGACGGTAGATGCTATTGTAGTATCGGCGGCTATTGTAATGAATCTGCAGTCCATTGTATCTCGGCATTATAGTGCGACAGAGCCTGTTGTACTGACCATTGGGATGCTGCATAGTGGTGATCGTTTCAATATTATTGCAGGAGAAGCGGTAATGGAAGGAACAACTCGCTTTTTTGATCCCGCGATAGGGGCAGATTTAAAAAGTACAATGGAGCGGATTATTATAGATACGGCACATGCCTATGGAGCGACGGCAGAGTTAGAATATAAAGAAATGGTTTTGCCGACTATTAATGACAAAGAATGCACGGCAATCATGTCTCAGGCAGTTGTTGATGTATTAGGGAAAGATGCGTTATTTGATATATCTGAAACAATGGGAGGAGAGGATTTTGCTTATTATTTAAAACATAAACCGGGATGTTTTGCATTTGTGGGTATTTATAATCCGGCAGTAGGTGCAGTTCATTCACATCATAGCAATAATTTTACAATGGATGATTCTGTTTTATCTGGCGGTTCCGGTGTATATGCACAAAGTGCGATTAATTGGCTGAAGTTGCATCGTAAAAAGAATACATGATCTATAGTATGAATCAATACGGGCTGATAACAGATTAGTTATCAGCCCGTATTGATTCATACTATAGATATATATGTTTTTATAGTTTAGGTAATTCAGTAACTCCGGCCACGGGACAATCATATATGCCATTGTTTTTCTGCATAAATTCTGCTTTGGCTTGTTTGATTTTATCGGGATCTTCTATCATTTTGACACAAGAAAGAGCAATTACTTTGGCTGCTGTTACCATTCCTTTTAATCCAATCGAAGAATTTGCTTGTCCAGCTTTCAGCCAGGAGTGGCCAGGTGTTTCAAGAGCTTCGGTAGCAATGTTGAGGTGCACCGTAGGAGCAATATAGCCAACATCACCGGCATCAGTGGAACCAAATTCCATTATTATATGATTTTTGTCATATTTTTCAATTTGCGTATCCAGCGGATTTTGTAATTTTTCTGCTAATTTATCTCGGCCATAGCGTTGGATGATAGTTTCTCGTTCTTTCTCTTTTGATTGGTCATTAAATGCCTCTGTGAAGTCTTTAGCCAGTGCAAAATCTTGTTCATCCCAAAGCGGTCCTCCTATTTCATGAAGCGCTTTGTCTGCCGTTTCGGCAAGAACGTTATTTGGTATATATTCTGAATACCCGGATTCTGTGTGATATGTCACGGTTGTACCGCTCATAAGAGCAGCCCCTTCAGCAATTTGGTCGACTCGCTTTATAATGTCTTTTACTTGTCGTAAATAGGGGGCACGAATCACATATCGTACGGCAGCATGATCCTGAACTACATTGGGAGCTCGGCCGCCAACATCTAAATATGCATAGTGTATGCGGGCTTCCATAATGATATGTTCACGAAGATAATTTGCACCTACTCCCATTAATTCACAGGAATCAAGGGCGCTTCGTCCTAAATGAGGAGCACCACCGGCATGAGCAGTGATGCCTTTGAATTCATAAATGCGACTTATATTCGCGTTCATATGTACGGCACCAATACGATTGAAAGAAGAGGGATGCCAAGTATAAAAAAAGTCTACCCCGTCAAACACACCGTCTCGCGCCATAAATGCCTTGCCACTTAAATTTTCTTCTGCAGGAGTACCAAAATATATAATGGTTCCCGCTTGTTTTGTACTTTCTAAGTATTCTTTTAAGGCAACGGCACCTGCCATGGCTCCGGCACCTAATAAATTATGGCCGCAGCCATGTCCCGCACCGTTTTCGTGTAAGGGTGTCTTAACAGGACATCCGGCTTTTTGGCTTAAACCGGGCAATGCATCATATTCTCCTAATATGCCGATTACAGGATTGCCGCTGCCCCATACGCCTTTAAAGGCTGTAGGAATACCTGCCAGCTTCTTGGTGACGGCAAAACCTTCTTCTTCCAGTGATTTACATAGGGTTTCGGAAGATTGATATTCTTCATACCCTAATTCAGCAAATTCCCATATAGTTCGGCTAAGTGCAATAAACTTATCTTTTTTTTGTTCTACAAGCTGTTCGATTTTCTGCTTTGGATCCATGGGTAATTCCTCCATTTCATTGTATCGTAATTGATTGCGATAATGGTATTATTGGTTTTTTATGTTATATTTTTTCAGGAATGTTTTGAAAAAATTAATTCCTGATGGCAATGCATCACAAGGGATTTTTTCATTTATTTCATGGGCCTGCCCCCATCTGTTATCGCGAAGAAAACCGCCAAAGCGAAATAGATTATCACATATATCAGCATAAAATCGTGCATCTGTGCCACCGGTCATTAAAGATGGAACAAGGATGGTCTGTTTGCCATACATATCTTTTAATACAGAAGATAACAGCCCATATGTACCATTTTCATCTACGTCTGGTACGGGGACGGGATCCGCGTCATACATACTGCGCACCGTAAGATTTGCGGGGATATGACTGCGTATGTATGATAATACGGATTCAACGGTATCACCCTGCAATAATCTGCAATTGATAACTGCTTCAGCCTGAGAGGGGAGAACATTGGCCTGTTGGCTGCCAGAGGCCATTGTTACGGCCATTGTTGTGTGTAATATAGCATCTAGTTTTTTATCCGATTCAGCAAGTTTTTTAAGTTCGTTCCAGTGCTTTTCAGGAGAAGCGAAGATACTTTTTTCTGGCTCTGATACATAAAGGGACATTGCAGAAAGTTGTTTGCGTGTTAATGGCGTCAAGCGATATGGAAACGGATTGTCTTCAACACCTATAATTCCGCGGGCTATTTTACCTAGAGCGGATCCTTGTCCGGGTGTAGAAGAGTGACCTCCGCTGCATTCATAATACAATTTGTAATTATTAAATCCTTTTTCCGCTAAGCTGATATTTGCAATATAGCCATCATATCCTTTTTCTTTTCCCGCTGTTACCATACCGCCTTCATCAAGCAGGCATTCAAGATGTACTCCTCGGCGGGCTAATTCTGCTGCTGTTAAGACGGCTCCTTTATGGGCGTTGTCCGCTCCCACCTCTTCATTATGGCCGTAACTTAAATATATATCATACGCAGGAGAAAAACCTTCTGACAGTAAGGCTTCTACAGCTTCTAATTCTGCAAACATAATATGCTTGCAGTCTGTTGTTCCGCGTCCCCATATACAGTCATCTGCAATTTCGGCGGAAAATGGCGGGTAGTGCCATAATGCAGGATCTCCGGCAGAGGTAACATCTTGGTGACCCATAAGTAAAACGGGAGGCAGCGTAGGATGTGATGATTTCCAATGGAATAATAAGCTTGCATTTCCTATGTTTTCTTTTTGGGTATAGGAATGTACCAAGGGATAGTTTTTTTCTAAATATTCATGAAATTGAGAGAAAGGAGCAAAATCAGTAGCCTCATCATTGGTAGTGGATATAGTAGGGAATTTTATAAATTCTTGAAAACGGCGTACATAATCAGCATGTGTTTCCTTCATTGGGACATCTCCTCATCATAAATTCCATATCGTAATGGGGCACGTTGATAAGGAATGACAGATATGTAAGTTTATAAAAATAAAGCAACGATACTTTATTTAGCACCGTTGCTTTTTTTTATTATTACACTAAAATTTTTATTAGTCAAGCCTATATTATAGATAATAATTTTAAGAATTTAAGTATTTTAACGATGGTATAAATAATAATTCATTGTTAATTTTCAGCAATCTATTTTAGTATGTATTAAATGAGACATTGTGATATAATGAAGTCAATTGCATAAAAATCATTAGATTTGTTTATTACGCAGCGTATATTATATATTGTTGAAAATAGACAAAGGTTGGCTGGGATAATGATGTGCAGAAAAAGTTAACAGTAATACAAGGTAGTAAATTGAAAAGGGGAAGGCAGGAGGAAAAATGAATATCCAATTGGGTATCGTTATTTTGTATGTGTGTATTCTCGTCGCTATCAGCATATATGTACGGCGGCGTACAATGAACAGTATGGGATTCTTATTTGCGGGAAGAGGTTTGACGACGCCGATGGTTGCTGCTAATATTACTGCAACCGCGGTAGGTGCTGCTTCAACAATTGGGGTTGCGGAAAATGCCTTTACCTATGGTATATCAGCAGGCTTGTATAATGTAGCTTGGGCGGCGGGAGCAGTAGCAATGGCCTTTGTAGCGGCAGGAAAATACCGGCAGATGGAATGTACGACAATTCCGGAATTTTTTGAACGATTTTACGACAAAAAAGGCCGAGCAATTGCTGTTTTAGGTATGATTACAGTGCAGCTCGTTATTACGTCTTTGCAATATATTGCTGGCGGAGCTATTTTATCAAGCTTGCTGCCGCAGTTTTTTACCTTTGAACAAGGCATGATTGTCAGTGCTGTTGTTTTCATTGGGACGACGCTTATCGGTGGATTGTGGTTTTCCGGTATTTCTAATATTCTGAGTGTGACTTTAATTTATTTTGGTGTTTTGGTTAGCACGTATTCCATTATTCAGCAGCAAGGCAGCTGGAACCAGTTTGTACTATCACTGCCTGAGGGAGTGGCATGGTTCGACCCTATTGCACCTCTGGGATTGGCAACCGTGATTGGCTGGTTTGTCGTTATGATTACACAGACGTTGACGGCACAAGGGCCTGTACAGATTGCATGTGCTGCAGGGGATGCAAAAACGGCAAAACATGGGTTTCTGTGGGGGGCATTACTGATGCTTCCTATTGGGTTTCTTTGTGCCATTATGGGAATGGCAGCCCGTGTGTCTCATCCTGATTTAAATGCAACGTTGGCATTGCCTAATATGATAATGGGTCTTGACCCTATCGTATCCGGTATTACACTGGCCGCACTATGGGCTGCTGATATTGGTACTTGCAGTCATATCCTTTTAGCGGCAGGAACATTGTTCAGCCAAGATATTTATAAACGATTTTTTGACCCACAAATATCCGATCACAAATATACGATTATCAACCGCTGGGCAATTTTAATTTTAGGAGGAGGCACGTTGTGGATGGCGTTCAATGCTAGTGGAATTGTTAAAACAATGTTAATTGGACTATCCTTGACCACTGCGTTTACGGTAGTATTTTTAGGTACGATTTTTATACCTCGGTTATGTCGAAAAAATACAGCCTTTTATACTACTTTAATGGGGATTATAACCTTATTTGCTTGGGAATTTATTCCCGCTACACATATTGTTGCACACCCTATTTATATGGAATGGATAGTTTGTGTCATAACTTTTTATATAGTAAGTGTTTTTGATAAAAAAGCAATCAAACATCCGGGAGTAAAAGAAAATTATTATAAGATATAGTGTGGAATCATCATACGTTCTAATTTTTAATAAATGAATTGTGCAAGTAATCCCCAGCTAGAACATAGATAGTGTATTCTGTGTTTTAATTGGGGATTTCATTTTACAGCGGCATTAATTTATAAGTAAACCGTGTCAGGCAGCATTTTTTTGCAGTATTAGGACTTTTGCTTGGTTCATTAGATTTATGGGTATGAACATATTGTGAGCAAAATTAGTTTTGATACCTGCTGTTATTTTATTAGCAATATATAGATAAAAAAATAGTTTGTTATGGTATTTAGAAAAATATGGCTGTATGTGTAACTTGTTTGCTGTATAATAAGTTAAAAGATATTGTGTGGCATAGTGGCAAAGTACATATATATTTCTATCTTTATGCAGAAAGGATGCGATATGTATGGCGGTAAATGTAACGGAAACAGTTGAAAAAGCACGGTCCGCACAAAAAAAGTTTGAAATGTATACACAGGAACAAGTAGACGAAGTGGTTCAATGTATTGGACGTGTTGTGTATGAAAATGCTGAGATATTAGGACCTATGGCTGCGAAAGAAACCGGCATGGGAGTTGCCGCCGATAAAATTGTAAAATGCCGCAGCAAATCCGGTATGATTTGGAACTATTTGAGAGATAAAAAAAGTGTGGGAATTATTAAAAGGAATCCGGCGCGTGGGTTAGTATATTTGGCAAAGCCTGTGGGTGTCGTGGGGGCTATCCAGCCTTGTACCAATCCGGTCGTTACACTCATGATGAACAGCATGGCAGTACTTAAGGGGAGAAACTCCATCATTATTTCTCCACATCCTAAGTCTGTAAAATGCAGTATGAAAACAGTAGAACTTATAAAAGAGGAACTCGATAAAATCGCAGTTCCCAAAGATCTTATACAGATTATCCCGGAAGCCGACATACAAATTTCAAAGGAGTTAATGGCTTCGGTAGACCTTATTGCAGCAACGGGAGGAACGGATATGGTTAAAGCTGCATACAGCAGCGGAAAGCCGTCATTAGGTGTTGGTGCAGGAAATACACAGGTTATTATTGATCGTGATGCAGATATTGCAGATGCTGTTTCTAAAGTTATTGCAGGCCGTAGATTCGATAATGGAATTATTTGTTCTGGAGAACAGTGTGTATTTATCCCAGATGATATGTATGATAATATTATCAACGAATTTAAGCGAAATGGGGTTTTTGTAATACACGATCCCAATCAGATTGAAATAATGCGGCATACTATTTTTCCGGAAAACAAAATGAATAAAAAACTAATTGGTAAAGATCCGCAGAAAATTGCTGAAGCGGCAGGAATTACTATTCCTGCGGATACTACTGTGTTTTTTGTTGAACTTGAAAAATATGGAATAGAAGAATCGCTTTGTGATGAAAAACTTTGTCCTGTTCTGGTAGGATTAAAATATCATACATTTGACGAAGCGATTCAAATGGCAAAAGAAAATTATTTTTTTAAAGGTGCAGGACATACGGCATCTATTCATTCGTACAATAAAGTCCATATTGAAATGGCTGGCTGTGAGCTGCCTGTCAGTCGTATTATGGTAAACCAGTCTTGCGCTATAACTGCGGGAGGAAGTTATGCAAATGGCTTGAATCCGACGACGACCTTAGGCTGTGGTACATGGGGAGGAAACAGTGTGTCGGAAAATATTACATATAAACATTTTCTGAATATTTCCAGGATTTCCTATTGTATTGCAGATGCGCATGTTCCGGCAGCGGAAGAACTCTGGAATAAATAAATTATGTTGTTATGTTAAAAGGGGGAACTTATATGCAAGAGTTAATGATTAAACCAACAATTATGTCTTATACTACGTGCAGAGAATTTGCCGATGACTTTCATATTGGCAAGGGAGATTTGATTATTACGAATCAATATATTTATGATCCTAATTTTAGAGATTTACATTTAGCGTGTGAGATACTATTTCAGGAAAAATATGGAGAAGGAGAACCTTCAGATGAGATGGCTGAAGCTATTTACAGGGATATACCCAAAGGCATAAAACGAATTATTGCTATCGGCGGCGGTACTGTCATTGATTTATCAAAAATTTTTGTACTTAAAAATGTTTCACCTGTGCTTGACTTGTACGACGGAAAAATTACACCAATAAAAGATAAGGAGCTTGTTATTGTACCGACAACCTGCGGTACAGGCAGTGAGGTAACGAATGTGGCGGTGCTGGCATTAGTCAGCCGTCATACGAAAAAAGGATTGGCCGTTGAACCATTGTATAGTGATCAAGCTGTCCTGATACCGGAACTGTTGAAGACTCTTCCGTTTAACGTGTTTGCGACAAGTTCGATTGATGCCTTGGTACATGCTGTTGAATCTGCATTATCTCCCAAAGCAAACGAAACGACACGTATGTTCAGTTACAAAGCGATTGAGAAAATTTTAAACGGATTTATCCAAATCAGAGAACAAGGGAGAGAGGCACGAGTTTCTTTGATGAAGGATTTTTTACTGGCTAGTAATTATGCAGGGATTGCATTTGGCAATGCTGGATGTGCGGCTGTTCATGCAATGAGTTATCCTTTGGGGGCAAAATATCATGTAGCTCATGGAGAGTCAAATTATGCCATGTTTACAGGCGTTATGAATCGGTATATGTCTATAAAATCCGAAGGAGAAATTGCCGTTATGAATCGCTTCCTTTCTGAAATACTTGGATGTAAGGAAGCAGATGTCTATAGTCAATTGGAAAATCTTTTAAATGGTATTTTACCGAAAAAAGCACTTCATGAATATGGAGTAACAGAAAAAGATTTAAAGGAATTTGCCGATTCTGTGATGATAAATCAAGGTCGATTAATGGCTAATAATTTTGTCGTTTTGAGTGAAGATGATGTGATTGAAATTTATAAAAACTTATTTTAATTTTTGAGAAAATCAGTATGGTCGATTGTCGAATAATTGACGGTATCAAAAAACATCGGGGACACCTTTTGAAGCTCTAGCTCAAAGGATGTCCCCGATGTTTTTTGCAAAAAGGGGAATCCTGTTTTTTTATACGCCGTTGAATTTTTATATCCAATTAATCATTTTTTGTTATTTCTTCTATGATTTGAATGACGGTTTTGGCGGCTTTGGAAAGGTATTTTTCTTTTTTAAAAGCAATAACAACTTGCCAATCTGATAAGAAGTTTCTTAAACTGAAATAACAGGGAGGGATAGGTGCGGTACAATGTGCCGCTAATTTTGCAGGAACGATTGTGGCACCGACACCCGCGGCAGCTAGTGTTTGTGCAGTAGACATATCACCGGATTCTAAGACAATGGGAGGAAAAAATCCATTTTCTGTAGTAAATTCGAAAAAAGAACTTCTAAGCCGCTGCCCTTCCTTCATAACGATAAACGGTTCATGAAAAAGTTTATGCGGATTAAGTATCGGATACTTAGAATTTGCAGACAACGTGTAATCTTTATGTATACATAAAGGATGACTTGAAGATAAGACCAGAAGTAATTCTTCACGGAACAGTTCAATATATTGCAACCCTGGATTGAAGAAAGGATGCAGTACAATAGAAAAGTCCGTTTTTCCTTGTAATATAAAATCCTCTAACTCCTTTGTTTTTCCTTCTTCCAACGTGATATGAATATGAGGATAGCGATTTTTTACAATGGGAATAACCTTGGATAATAATGTGGAGCTTCGATAATTTGAACTGCCTATACGGACTTGCCCTTGAATAAAATTTCCTAAATCCTGAATCTGCTTTTCGCGTGAATGTTGCAATTCCTGTATTTCTCGCCCGATTTCCAGATAAATTTTGCCGGCTTCTGTTAGTTGAATAGGGGCATGTGACCGATCAAAAATTTCAGCACCGATGTTTTTTTCTAGACGCTTTACGAATTGGCTCAGAGAAGGTTGTGCAATATATAATTGTTCGGCTGCTATAGAAAAGCTGCCGGCTTCAACAATTTTATTCAGATACTCAAACTCCTTTGAAAATCCGTTCATAGAGATCATTCCTTTCTGTTATCAAGCTGTAAACCATGGGAAGGGATATAAAAATGAATATAATATAGTATAAAAGCTATCGATTATATAATCATTAAAGTCTTTGACTTATATATGCGACGATTATACTATACATACATAGGTTGTGCAATGTGATATCCATTGTATTCCGAAAAACAAAAGAGGTGTTTGTATGGAATTAGTATGGGGATTTATTGTTTTGCTTGCGTGTTTGCTTATCGGAGTCCGGCATGGTGGATTAGGCTTAGCTGTTATCAGCGGCATAGGGCTCATTGTGTATACCTTTATTTTTGGATATCAGCCAGGGTCACCGCCTGTTGACGTTATTCTCACCATTTTGGCAGTTGTAACTTGTGCCGGTTATTTACAAACTTCTGGCGGATTAACTATTATGCTGAAATTTGCAGAAAAAATTTTGCGAAAAAATCCCAAATACATTACTATTTGTGCACCGATAACAACGTTTATTTTAACCGTACTATGTGGGACTGGACACGTTGTATATACGGTATATCCTATTATTTATGATATTGCAATTAAACAAAACATTCGTCCGGAACGACCAATGGCTGTATCGGCTACAGCATCTCAAGCAGGTATTATGGCGTCGCCCGCTTCCGTTGGATTGGTATCTATGGCAGGATTTATTTCTGTCTATTATCCTAATATTACCATCGTCGATTTACTGATGGTTTCTATTCCTTCTATTTTTTGCGGATTGCTTTGTGCAGCTATATGGAGTATGTATCGCGGTAAAAATTTAGAAGATGATGCTTGTTTTCAGGAACGTATTAAAAATCCTGAGCAAAAAGCATATATATATGGAGATAGGGCAGAAAGTCTTATTGGTAAAAAATTTCCTAAAGAATATACACTTGCTGCAGTTTTTTTCCTGTTGGGAATTGCTTGTATTGCTGTGTTTGGCAGTAATCCCTTGCTGCTGCCTCATTTTACAACGGGAACAGGTCAAATAAAAACTATTTCGATGACGGTATTGATTCAAATGATAATGCTGCTTGTTTCTGCTGTTATTTTATTGACATGCAACGTCAAAGCTAAAGATGTAGGTGAAAGCACCGTATTTAAAGCGGGCATGACTGCGATTGTCTGTGTATATGGGGTAGCATGGATGGCGGACACTTTTTTTACCAATTACATTCCCTATTTTAAGGAATTTATTAGTAGTTTTGTGTCTGCATATCCGTGGACATATGCAGTTCTTTTGTTTCTTACTTCAAAATTCGTAAATTCTCAAGCGGCAGCGGTTGCGATTGTCGTACCTTTGGCATTAGCGGCTGGAGTGGATCCGGTTATTATTATATCTTTTATTTCGGCAACCTATGCATATTTTTTTATTCCGACATATCCGTCGGATTTAGCTTGTATTAATTTTGACCGTTCAGGTACGACAAAAATCGGGAAATACATTCTTAACCATAGTTTTATGGCAACTGGCATGATTACTGTCGTTGTTGGTTGCTGTGTAGGATATATTATTGCGCATTTAATGATATTTTAAGTTTATGATGGAGGGGATACTTATGAATTTTGATGAACAAGCAATGAAAGTTAGAAAGGGGAAAAAAGGTATTTTGGAGATGCTGCCATGTGCTGTGTTAGAAACAAGTGATGATTTAAGTACATTATATACACCAGGTGTTGCACAGCCATGTCGTGAGATTACGAAAAATAAAGAGTTATCTTTTGATTTGACTTGCCGTGGCAATATGATTGCCGTTATTTCTGATGGAACACGTGTTTTGGGATTGGGTGATATTGGACCGGAAGCAGCTATGCCGGTTATGGAAGGGAAATCTGTATTATTTAAGGTGTTTGGCGGAGTTAATGCGGTCCCGATTTGTTTAGATACAAAAGACCCGCATACATTTATTGAAGCAGTAAAATTGCTGCAGCCTTCGTTTGCAGGGATTAATTTAGAGGATATTTCATCGCCTAAATGTTATGAAATTGAAACAACGTTAAAGAATGAAATGGACATACCGGTATTTCATGATGACCAGCATGGAACTGCTATTGCGGCCTTGGCCGGAGTGATTGGAGCTTTTCGCTGTATTGGGAAACATTTAGAAACGGCTAAGATTGTTATCAACGGAGCGGGAGCCGCAGGAGCGTCTATTGCGCGCCTTCTCATTTTGGCCGGTGCACAGCATGTTATCGTAGTTGATAAAGCAGGTATCCTGCACAAAGGTATGAAAGGGCTGAATAATGTACAAAAACAGCTGACAGAGATTACCAATAAAGATAATATGCAGGGAATACTGGCAGATGCCGCAGCTGGGGCAGATTTGTTATTGGGTGTATCAGGACCGCATCTTTTTACTAAGGAAATTATTTGCTCTATGAATTCTGATGCCGTCGTATTTGCCATGGCCAATCCTATACCGGAAACAGATTATTCGTCAGCCAAACAAGCTGGTGCAAGAATTGTTGGTACAGGACGTTCCGACGCTCCTAATCAAATCAATAATGTCATGGTTTTTCCAGGTATTTTTCGGGGAGCCTTAGCTGTAAGAGCACGGCATATCAACGAAGAGATGAAACTTGCGGCAGCATACGCGATCGCTTCTCTTGTTTCCGAGGATGAATTAAATGAAGCTTACGTTATTCCGGACGCTTTTGACGAACGGGTAGCCCCAGCCGTTGCAGCAGCTGTTGCAGAAGCTGCTATGAAAAGCGGAGATGCACGTATCACTGTTGATCCGGAAACGATACGCTGTGAAGCAAGAATACAGATACAGAAACTTCATCATAAAATCGAAAAAATTTACACAAAAGAATAAATGTTTTTTGGCAAAAGGTCCGGACTTTAAATAGTTTGGACCTTACTTTTATTTAGTATACCGGTTGTATTGTCACTGCATATGGTTGCTTTTAGCAAATAAATAGTTGACAAAAGCAAATAAATACAATACCATACTATATATGGGAGGTGATTGCTATGCAGGAGAAATTAAAAAAAGAAATTAGAGATATAAGACAATTCAATAGATACTATACCAATGTATTAGGATTGTTGGACCGACATATACTGGATAGCGTATTCTCCTTGTCCGAAGTACGGATATTATATGAAATTGCGAATATGGAATTCTGCACGGCGAAATTGTTGTCTGCAAAATTGTTTCTTGATCAAGGATATTTAAGCCGGATTTTAAAGTCTTTTCAACAACAAGGACTTATAGAAAAGCAACGATCTCCAAAAGATGGGCGAGTGCAATATTTAAAACTGTCTGCGGCTGGACAGGACCGGATGCATGTACTGAGTGCCAAATCGGATAAACAGATTGCGGAAATTTTAAATACATTGTCAGATACGAAAAGGACAGAATTAACTCATTGCATGAAATGCATTGAAGAAATATTGGAGGGAGCACATCATGTATAATGCATATACTATCCGCCCATATAAAAAAGGAGAAGAGCAATATGTTGCGGATGAACATAGAAACGTTTATTTGGAAGAATACAATTGGGGGCCTATATTTGGCGATTATGCTGCAAGCGTAGCTTGCAATTTTGCGTTAACGCAAAAAAAATCCAGAGAAGAATTATGGATTGCTGAAATCCAAGGGATATTAACAGGGTGCATTATGCTGAGTGAAACAGAGAACTCGGAAATAGGGCAGCTCCGACTGTTTCTTGTTGACAAGAAATATCGTAAAAACGGTGTTGGCACCGCGTTAACAAACGCATTAATGAATAAGGCACAAGCCTGTAAATATAAAAAACTTATTCTTTGGACTGCCGATGTCCTTATAGAAGCAAGACAGCATTATAGTACTATGGGTTTTACTTGTGCAGAAAGTATTTCTAATAATGTATGGGACCTTTCGGGAAAAACAATATACGAGGAGAAATGGGAAATGAATATATAAATTACAATATATATAGGTTTATTTTTGCAGAATGAGGGGAATTTTTTTAGTGTAAGATGGGGGAAACGATATGTTTGAATTAATTAAATTGAAAGGCAATACGTATTATATTGAAAGTCCTGCTAAGATAGGTGTATACCTAAGCGGTACGGAGGTGTATCTTATTGACAGCGGGAATGATAAAGATGCAGGAAGAAAGATTCGTAAGCTTTTGGACGAAAAATGCTGGCATTTACGGGGAATTGTTAATACGCATTCCAATGCGGATCATATCGGGGGGAATGCATATTTGGCAAAGCAGACACAGTGCGGAATTTATGCTAATGGTATTGAACGGGCGTTTACCCGTTGGCCTATTTTAGAGACATCTTTTTTATATGGGGGATATCCGCCGAAGGACCTGCGTCACAAATTTTTACGGGCAGCTGAAAGTCCGGCTCAAGATTTTTCTGCTGATGGATTTCCACAGGAATTAATCCCTGTGGATTTACCAGGACATTTTTTTCATATGGTGGGATTTCGGACACCCGACGATGTCGTTTTTTTAGCTGATTGTCTGAGCAGTCGGGAAATATTGGATAAATATCATATCAGCTTTATTTATAATGTAGAAGAATATTTACAGACACTAGACAAAGTAGAAGCGATGAAAGCGGCTATTTTTGTTCCATCTCATGCCGCTGTAACTTCGGATATCATACCTTTGGTACAGTATAATCGGGCAAAGGTTATGGAAATTGGCGAACGGATATATGGTATGTGCCGTATACCGCTTATCTTTGAAGAAATACTAAAGCAAATATTTGATGTCTATTCACTGCAATTGAATTTTGAGCAATATGTTCTTGTTGGTAGTACACTGCGTTCTTATTTATCGTGGCTGCGAGATGCACAAAAAATAAATGTAGAGTTTGACAATAATAGATTGTATTGGAAATGTATTTAATTTAGTTTCTTAGCGAACAAGCTTTTTTTGATAGACAGGCA
The DNA here is from genome assembly GCF_900103535.1 of Megasphaera paucivorans. Classification (GTDB taxonomy): domain Bacteria; phylum Bacillota; class Negativicutes; order Veillonellales; family Megasphaeraceae; genus Megasphaera_A; species Megasphaera_A paucivorans. The sequence continues at coordinate 17,588 of NZ_FNHQ01000032.1, forward strand.
TGTTTTTTGCGAAGATTTTGATCTGCTACTGTGTTTTTAAATATTCTTCGATAGCATAGGCAATCAAATATTCCATTCGTGTTGTTGCATTAGAAAAATCAACAGGCAGTAGCTGACGTATTTGCTTCATTCTGTAATTAATCGTGTTGCGGTGTAAAAATGTTTGTTCAGCGACTGATTGTAGACTGCAGCCGTTTTCGAGATAGATTTTCAAAGTGGCAGATAATGCGGTATTGTGAATGTGGTCGTATTCTGTCAGAACGGATAAACGGATGTTGCTGAATTGGTGTAATATACGCTTGTCCTCGATAGATAATAACAGCTGATAGATTCCTAATTTTTCAAAATATAATGGAGAAACTTGTTGAACGGCTGCAATCGTAACAGCTCCGATCGCCTGTTTATAACTTTCCGGCAGTTCTGTCCATGCGGTAGCAATATTACTGATACCAATACGGCAAATTTGTGATTCGTGAAGAAATATATTTTCAATAACAGTCACTATATTTTTTATATTTTTGCACATCGAGTCACTTATGATTAAAATATAGTAATAAAAATAAGGGAAAAAAAGATAAGGTGTATTATATGTATTCATGGCATTGCGACCCTGTAAAAGTATACGTTCTTTGCTTTCAGGGTTAATTTGCTTATTGTGCGGCGAAAAGCAGAGGATACAGTAATTCGTTACTTGCATAAATGAGGAATTTCCAATCTCTTCTTTGTACAGTTCTTCTTGGTCCGGTCTATGTATAAGGTTAATAAATGCTTTAGTTAAGCTTTCTTCATGGAGTTGTCCCAGCACAATGCGATTTAAGTAATCCTGCATGATGTCTGCAATATGTATTTCCCAGGGAAATACAAATAAAGGATAATTATGGACATTGCAATAATCAATAATTTCTTTGTTGATATCGCTCTCCTGCAAATAATGGCCGATGTTAATGAATAAGCCGGCAGTGTTACGGTGGATGATTTCATATATGAATTTTTTTAAGTTTTCTTCAGAATGAATAATCATGCCCGTAGTAACGACTAAGTTGCCGTTTCGTATATAGTCCGTTGTATTGAGATCTTCGGAATAGTATACCCAAGATACTTCTTGGCATAATCCTTGGTCTCCGCAAAGCAGTTTCAACTTATATTTGTTTTTAGTAGCGTTATAAAAATTTTTTAAAAGTAATGGCATTTTTATACCCCCCTTTGCGTACCAATCGAATAGCATGGATCTTGTTTTATCGATGCTGCATTTAACTATTATACTTCATATTGTTATGTGAGAACAATATGCGAGAAAATATTTATGCTGTTAACACGTTGTGTTTTGTATAATATTAAACTACAATGACTATAACATTTTAAAATATTAATTTATGACATAGACAAAGCAAAGATGCTTATTCCATTGCTTCGTCTATGTCCTTTTTATTGGGGGCATGTTATATGTTAAGAAATGAATTACCTAAAATTGTTACAGAATTTGTGCCGGGACCTTTATCAAATATGTTGTTGAATCGTCGAAAAGAGGCTGTTCCATCTGCTGTTGGTACGGTCTATCCCATAGCAATTAAACGAGGAGAAGGGGCTATGGTAGAAGATATGGATGGCAATATATTTGTTGATTGGGTTGGCGGAGTAGGGGTTTTAAACATAGGCTATAGTCAACCTGAGGTTGTTGAGACAGTAAAAAAACAAGCGGATAAATATTTTCATGCTATGGCTAATATTATTACGCATGAAGGATATATTCGTTTGGCAGAAAAAATAAATTTACTTGCACCTGTAAAAGGAACAAAAAGGAGAACATATTTTGTTAACAGTGGGGCTGAAGCAGATGAAAATGCTGTAAAAATAGCAAAGGCATATACCAAACGCCCTAATATTATTGTTTTTACGGGTGCCTTTCATGGGCGAACCCTTCTTACCATGGCCATGACTGCTAAAAAATCCTATGCGAAAGGGATGGGGCCTTTCCCAGATGGAGTATATCGTGCGGAATTTCCATATCTTTATAGACGGCCTGAAGGGATGCCGGAAGATAAGGCCATCCAGTGGTATATAGATAAAATTTATGACACATTTGATTTTGGAGCACCGGCGGATAGTGTGGCTGCTGTTGTAGTAGAACCGCTGCAAGGGGAAGGCGGGTTTATTCCGGCACCACGTGAATGGGTTCAGGGATTACGAAAAATTTGTGACGATAATGGTATATTGCTTATTGCAGATGAAGTGCAGACCGGTTGGTGCAGAACAGGCAAAATGTTTGCATCACAATATTGGGAGGAAATGAATTGTGCACCGGATATTATTGCGACAGCTAAATCTATTGCTGCAGGTATTCCTTTAGGCGCAGTAGTAAGCCGGGATGAAATTATGCAGTCAGTACCAAATGGAATTATAGGAGGAACATTTGGCGGCAATGCGTTGGCTTGTGCAGCTTCTTTAAAAACGATTGAAATTATGGAACGAGATCATTTAGCAACTCGGGCAAACGTAATTGGATCAAAAGTGAGAATGCGATATGAACAATGGAAACAAAAGTATGCCTGTGTTGGAGATATTCGGGGATTGGGAGCTATGATAGGAATCGAATTTGTTTATGATAAGCAATCGAAAAAGCCTTGGCCTGAAGCCGTTGCAGACATTATTCAGGAAAACTTACAGCATGGTTTGATTACGGAAAGCTGCGGTATTTATAATAATTGCATTCGCTTTTTGGCTCCTCTTGTTATTACGGATGATCAACTGGAAGCAGGGTTGGATATTTTTGAACAATCTATAAAAAAAATAACTTTCTAATAGCGATCCAAAGCACAATGATGTGTAGTTTTTATGGTTATCATTGTGCTTTTTTGTTGAATCTCAATATAACGTGCTTTTTCAATACATCTTTATGGAAGGACATGTGCTATGGATAATTTGCTTTCGAATTTACATTTTGTAACGGTATGGGAATATCTGATTCCTTCATTGATTGATGGAATAGGAGTAGTTATTGAAGCAACTGTTTTAGGCTTTTTTTTAGCCATTGTTTTAGGTATGCTTATTGCTATTGGTCGACTTTTCAGCTGTAAAATAATTAAAGTTTTTTTATATGTGTTTTTGGAAATTATACGAGGAACGCCATTATTAGTTCAACTAGTATATATATATTATGTAGTTCCACTGATTCTCGATTTGATTGCCGCGGTGTTTGGATATAAGACAGATATTCAAATTACGCCGTTAACGGCAGGAATTGCAGGATTGGGAATTAATTATGGATGCTATATGTCGGAAGTTATTCGGGCGGGAATCATATCTATTAACAGAGGTCAATTTGAAGCAGCTTATTCGCAGGGAATGAACCGTATACAAGTATTGCGTTTCGTAATATTGCCGCAAGCGTTTCGCAATATTATTCCATCCTTAGGAAATTATCTTGTCATGATGATTAAGGATACGTCGTTATTAGCATATGTGGCTGTTAATGAACTTTTGCTGCGGACGCAGACATATGCTTCCCAAACATTTTATACCATTGAAGCATATACCTATTTGGCACTTGCATATCTTATATTAAGCGTACCGTTGTCTCATTGTATAAAATTTATCGAATATAAGCTTTCCATGTCTAATATTAATAAATAAAAAGAGAGGATGAGGAGTAATGATGAATTTAAGAAAAGTGTTTATATTGACAATGGTTGTAATTTCAGCTATCGGACTGGCGGGGTGTAGTTCTGAAAATACGAAGGGAACATCGTCTTCGCAAAATGCTTCAAGCAGCAATACGTTAGAAAAAATAAAACAAAAAGGAGTATTGGTGGTGGGCTCCTCCGATGATGCACCCTTTGCGTATATGGATGCAAAGACAAATCAATTTTCGGGGGGTAGATGCCGAAATTATCCAAGAAATAGCTAAAAGGCTTGGAATAGCGAAGGTGGAAATGAAACATGTACCTTTTGAAAATTTATTGGTAGAATTGGACAAAGGATCTATAGATATGGTAACTGATGCCATGTATATTAAGCCGGAACGGTTGCAAAAAGCAGCATTTACTAATGTCTGGTATACAGAGGCAGAAGCGGTTGTTGTAAAGAAGGACTCAGATATAAAAAGCAAAGATGATCTTAAAGATAAAGTCATAGGCGGACAAAAAGGTGTTGCATTTTTAGATCTTGCACAAAAGTGGAAAAATGAAGGACTGGTAAAAGATGTTAAAATATTCAACAGCCAGTCGGAATTAATGATGGCAGTAAATACGGGTAAAATTGATGCTTGTATTACGGATGGAATCGTTGCCGCATATACAATAAAACAAAATTCTGAGCTTAATTTAAGAATATTGACTCCCTACACACCGGAAAGTTCTGGAAAAATAGGGGCGGCGATTCGTTTTGGCGATAAAGATTTGCTGAATGCTGTAAATAATGAACTTGAAAAAATGCGTTCAGACGGCACATTGAAAAAAATATTGGAAAAATATGGATTGCCTGATGACTATATGGTGTTATCAGCAGAGGCAGCTAAGACTAATAATGTAAAATAATGACGATGTCCAGTACCTTATTCTTAAGAGAGGTTAAGATATGATTACATTAAATGAAATAAATAAATCCTTTGGATTAAACCATGTTTTGAAGGATGTGAATATACATATTAAAGAAGGCGAAAAAGTAGTAGTACTGGGTCCCAGCGGGTCTGGTAAAAGTACGATGATCCGTTGCATTAATATGTTAGGAAAACCGGACAGCGGCAGAGTTATTGTTGATGGAAAAGAGTTGACAATTCCCAATGCACCCTTGAAGAAAATTAGACAAGAGGTGGCGATGGTATTTCAGCAATTCAATCTGTATCCTCATATGAATGTATTGGAGAATATTACAATTGCACCTGTTATGGTTCAAGGTATTAAGAAAAATCAGGCAGAAAAAACAGGAATAGAACTTTTGGATCGTGTTGGATTGGCCGATAAAGCTAACGTCTATCCGGGGTGTTAGAGTCAGGTTAAATTAGCCACATAGAGTCAGATTAATTTGACCAATTTTAGTCAAATTAAAAAAGCCATTACATATTTTCTGTGAATCCTTTAAACTGGTGTTGGCCAACAACTCAGCAAAAGGAGACCTATGCAGAAATTTTTATGTAATAGCTTGGATATTATTGTATCACAAGCTTTAAATGAAATGAAAGAAGAACAAGGCATTGATTTTAAAGCCGAAGCAGTTAATCTGGTTGAACTGCAACGAAGAACGGGTATTTCCCGTGCTAAGCTCAGAAAATTAAAGAAGAATAATTTCAAAGTTACAGAACATGGACGCAAGGGATATACAGCACAAAAAACAATCCTTAGCGGTTATACAGATGAACTTGATTACCTTCTTAGGCAAGGAATTAAAAATTCATCTATTTGTCTACAACGGTTGCACGATTCAGGCTATTCAGGAGGATTAACTACCCTAAAGAATTACATCTCGCAGCATAAGTCCTTGCTACCAGCAAAACGGCAACAGATCATGCCGCAGGGAAATCGTGGCAGACGCTTTGTCACTAAACCCGGTGAAGCTTACCAAATGGATTGGGGATTCACGAATGTCACCACTAATTATGGTCAAACATTACGGGCTGCCTGCTTTGCCATGATCTGCCATCACTGTGGTCAGCGGTATATTGAGTTCTTCCCGAATGCGAAACAGGAAAACCTGTTCATTGGCATGATTCATGCGTTCCGGTACATGGGTGTACCTGCGTATATCCTGACGGACAATATGAAAAGCGTGGTAACCAAACGGGATTGGTCAGGACAACCTATTTGGCAAAAAGATTATGAAGCTTTTATGAAAACGATTGGTTTTCAGACCAAACTGTGCAAGCCCCGCCATCCCTTTACCAAGGGGAAAGTGGAACGACTGATACGTTTTGTTAAAGATAACTTTCTGATTGGCCGGATCTTTTGGAACGTGACCGATTTGAATCGTGCAGCATTGGATTGGTGCAATGAACAAAATACCATGTACCATCCTGCTGTCGATGGCATGCCTGAACAAATTCATGACAGACTTTGCAGTAAACTAGCATCCGTGCTGCCGGATGAACAGGATGTTCAGTGTTACCTTTGCCCGGAACGCCGGATTACGTTTGATGGGTTCGTTAACTATGAGAACCGCCGTTTCGGTATCCCCTTCAGTTATACCGGAAAAACTGCCAGAATTAAGCGTGAGGATGATGTGCTGTACATTTATTCATCTGATTTACAGCACCTTTTGACCACCCACCATGTAACGTGGAGCAAACGGGACAGGTTCTGTGCAGACCAGTATGTTACTGCCCAGCAACCAGAAGAGTTTCCTACAGCGCCCATCCAAAGCCACATCGGTATGCTTTCAGAACCCGTGTCATCCTTGTCTTTTGATAAGTTCAATTTCGATAAGGAGGACACAGAAGATGAATGATAGCCTTTTTGAAAGCATAGAGCAGAGTTGCCGTAGCTTACGGTTGGACTTTTCTTCGGCTGAATTCGCAGCATTAGCAGAAGAATTGGAATTTTCTGAAGAGGCAGCAACTGCAGTTAAACTTGTTCTTGAACATTTGCAAGAAAAGAAAAAACAGACAACCGTTCGCACTCTTTTACGGTTAAGCCGGTTACCACTAAAGGATCCTAAGACGTTCGAGAACTTTGATTTTTCTGTCATCCGTGGCAAAAATGCAGACCGTTTAAGAAAATTACAAACATTATCTGCCATTTATGCGCATAAGAACCTAGCTTTTATTGGCCCTGCCGGCACGGGTAAAACACATTTGGCACAGGCACTAGGGTATGAATGCTGCCATCATGGATTAAAGACATATTTCATCAAAATGACGGAACTCCGTGATCGTTTCATTACAGCCAGACAGGTGGGTAAAACTGCTCGAGTATTGAATGGTTTGGTGCGTCCGTCTTGTTTGATTATTGATGAAGTGGGCCATTGTGAGTTCGACAAAGAAAACACCCGGCTGTTCTTTGATTTGATTGACCGACGTTACAATAAAGAAGGCAGCTACAATATTATCTTCACAAGCAACAAGAATCCATCTGCCTGGCGAGACAACTTTAACGAAGACGATGCCCTGTTATGCGCATTGGATAGGATTTTTGATGATGCCACTGTTTTTACTATAAAAGGAAACAGTTTTCGTGGTAATGATTTGGAAACAATCTCGTTGCAAACTACACGGGTAAAAGCACCGACGTCATCTGAACGACCAACACTATAAATTAATTAGAATGCTGAGCTGTTGGTTATTTCTGGATAAACTTAAAAAGTATTTCAAACGTTCGCTTGAAAAGGAGTCACTCTAATTGGTCATTTTAATTTGACTAAAATTGGCGATTTTAGTTTGACCCAAAATGGTCAAATTAACCTGACTCTAACAGGGCAATTATCTGGAGGTCAGCAGCAGCGAGTCGCCATTGCTAGAGCATTAAACATGCATCCTAAAATTATACTTTTCGATGAACCTACATCCGCACTTGATCCGGAAATGATTCAGGAAGTATTGGATGTTATGGTGGAATTAGCCCACACAGGTATTACCATGGTTTGTGTGACTCATGAAATGGGATTTTCCTATGAGGTTGCAGATCGTATTATTTTTATGGCAGATGGTAAAGTTTTGGAAACGGATACACCGGAACACTTTTTTGCGAATCCAAAAAATGAGCGGGCAAAACAGTTTTTAAGCAAAATTATTCATTAACAATAACTTATAAATTCATGTAGCAGCGTAATATATTAAAAAATGAGAGAGTAAAATTTTCCACCCCTGAATAGGACAATAAATACGTTGTCCTATTCAGGGGTATTTTCATAGTACATAAAGAAAAGACGTTATCTATTGTTAAGGCCGATGCCTTACATTTGTAATGATATTTTTTGATGCGATTATGAATAACTGCCAGAAATATCGATATGATGACGCATGAATAGTGTAAAAACTAAAAAGCGGTATAAAAAAACGGCTATCCATGAGACAACCGTAAAAATATATTATATTTTACTTGACCGATTGATAAAGAAAGCATCGAATCATTATGGGCGCTTTATTCTGTTCATCTGTTATGTAAGAGAATATAAATTAGATTACTCTGAGCAAATAAAAATATGGAAAATGTTTTATACTGATCACGCTTTGTAGCCAATCTTTTTTGAAATTTGCTGGGTAGCTTCAACTAAAGCTTTTCCCATTTTTTCTCTAATCTCAGCATTCATTCTGGGAGTAGGTCCGGATATACTAATAGCAGCATAGGCCCTTCCATCAAAATTAAATATGGGAGCAGCTACACAGGTTAATCCTATTTCAAGTTCTTCAAAATCCTCTGCGTATCCGAATGCTTTTACTTTTTTTATGTATTGCATTAAGTCGTTTTTATTACATAATGTATAATCTGTGTATTTAATAAATTTCAGCCTGTTTATTATAGATAATAACTCTTCTTCAGGAAGACCGGAAAGAATTGCCTTTCCTACGGCAGTAATATGAAGAGGTAGCCGCGTTCCTACATTTGTACTAATCCGCATAGAATGTGGACTTTCGACTTTGTCCATATACACTACATTATCACCGTCTCTTAATACAAAATTTACGGTTTCTTTAAATTGAGATACCAATTCATCTAAATAAGGAAAAGCAATTTTTCTTAAATTAGTATTTACTTTAGTCCCTAATCTAAATAGTTCAATACCCAATTTGTATTTTGAATTACTTTCATTTTGCTCGAGAAATCCATGTGCTTCCAGTGTAGTAATAATATTAAAAGTTGTACTTTTATTTAAATTGGCTTTACGGCTGATTTCTGTTACACCTAATTCTTTTTCATCTTCAAAACATTCTAATATATGGATTGCTTTGACGAGCGATTGTATAACGGTATTATTCATTATTGGATATCCTCCCAATAGTTATTAAAATGACAATGATTTTCCTTTTTATAATTATTATACTTCATTTGTGTCAATTTATCTAATATATAGTATAAAAGACGATATGTAAATTTTTTCAACGTATTCTAATATGTATCATATGTAATTAGAACATACTTATTTTTTATCTTTATAAAGTATGAATTTAAAATAATAGCGTCTATGGTTTAAGCCGCTTAGAAAGTTTACGGTTTTCAACTTGTAATGAAAAATAAATAATGATATAATAACAGAATATCATAATAATGTACAATGTATCATAATATGGTATAAATATTATCACGATTACATATATAGAGAAATTTATAAAATGAGGAGGATAATAAAAACGCAGTGAAATAATTTTTAAAGTGCATGCTATGGAATTATTTATAATAAGATGAGGAGTGATTAGTAATGGATTTTACAATGAGTGAGATGAATAAGGATATTGCTAAATTAGCGGCTGACTATGCGGCTAAAAAGTTAGCACCGACGATACATGATCGTGATGAAAAAGAAATTTTTGACCGAGACTTAATTAATGGAATGGGGAAACTAGGATTATTAGGTATTCCGTATCCGGAAGAATACGGGGGAGCCGGATCTGATTTTTTAAGTATGGCAATGGCATGTGAAGAGGTTTCTAAAGTTGATCCCTCTATGGGATTGAGCTTTGAAGTTCATACGACGCTGTGTTCTTGGCCTATTTATACATTTGGGACGGAAAAACAAAAATTAAAATATTTAACGCCGCTTGCAAAGGGTGAGAAACTGGGTGCTTTTGGTCTTACAGAACCTAATGCCGGAAC
>NZ_FNHQ01000053.1 GCF_900103535.1 Megasphaera paucivorans
CATGAGTATGGTGGAAAACAGCTCAAAACTCTTGCACACAGGTGACGTAAAATGTATAAAACTCCTTCTAAACAACTTTCCTTCGAAGATTTTAATCAACCCTTGGGATTACAAATGGATCCGAACAACCGCTGGATCAAGAAAGCGGAATTCATCCCGTGGGATCTGGTAGAAAAGAAATATAAAAAACTGTTCAAAGGATTCAAAGGCCACGTAGCAAAGCCTGCCAGAATGGCATTAGGCGCGTTGCTCATTCAAATTGAATACGGGTTACTCGGATGAAGAAACCGTCGAACAAATCAAGGAAAACCCCTATTTGCAATACTTCTGCGGCTTGCTTGGCTATGAATATAAAGCACCGTTTGATGCGTCTGCCATGACACAGTTTCGTAAACGCCTAACGCCGAAACGGTTGGAAGCCATCAACAATTTCATTATCCAACAGGCAGAAACTGCCAAACAAGCGCCGCAGCACACCGAAAACGACACCGACAAGAAAGATGACTCTCATCATGATGATACGCCGCCGTCTACCTCCGACAAGGAAGGGACGCTGATTGTGGATGCTACCTGTGCGCCCTCTCGTATCAAGTATCCCAGGGACATGGAATTGTTGAATGAAGGACGAGAAAAACTGGAACATATCATCACCGTGCTGCATACTCCCACTGATGGAAAGAAACCGCGGACCTATTGTCGGAAAGCCCGGAAGGACTATTTGAACATCGTCCGATCCAAGAAAAACAAAGCAAAGAAACTGCGGCATGGCATCCGCAAGCAATTGCAATATATTGCCAGAGATCAGCGCTATATCGCTAATCTGTTACAAGATGGCAGACAGCTAGCACCCAAGTATCAACAACAGTTACCCGTGATTCAACAGATGTATGCGCAGCAGAAGTACATGTATGATCATCAGATGCATCGCATCGAACACCGCATTGTAAACCTGCGGCAGCCATTTCTGCGGCCAATTGTGCGTGGCAAAGTCAAAGTGCCTGTGGAATTTGGTGCCAAGCTGGACATCAGCGTCGTGAACGGCATGGTACGGTTAGAACGACAGAGTTTTGAAACCTATAATGAAAGTACGTTGCTGCCACGAGAAATCGAACGGTACCATGAACGGTATGGTCATTATCCAGAACGGGTGCTGGCCGATAAGATATACCGCAACCGTGTCAATCTGGCGTATTGCAAAGAAAGAGGTATCCGGTTGTCAGGGCCTGCCTTAGGACGGCCCAAGAAAGATGCTGTCAGAGACAGACGGTTGGAATACAAAGACAATTGCGATCGCGTGGAAGTAGAACGCGCTTTCAGTTTAGCGAAACGTCGGTTTGGCCTTACTCAAATCAGGACATATCTGAAAGAAACGACACAGAGTGTGATCGCGCTGTCTATTTTGTCACTGAACCTGGGAAAGCTACAGGCTATTCAGTGTACGCCAATTTTATTTTACCTACAGTTACTACTATGGAAAGTAAAACGGGCCTTAAAATGGCTGCCGTGTCAAGAAGTGGTTTTTGCGCAGTAGACATTACTTAGAGGATGATCAAACTATCACAGACACGTAGTTGCAAACAAAGCCTTCTCTTACATCAATAACACAATTTACTTTTTACTGCAACAATGGGCAAAACATCGCCATCCTAATAAAAATAAATGGTGGCGGTTGAACAAATACGGGCATGAAAAGAATGGCAAGCCTTGGCTGTTCATGACAGATGAATCTAGTCTTATAAACCTAAGAAGAATAGATATCGTCCGACATCCTAAACTGCAGATTTCTAAAAATCCCTTCATAGGCGAAGCATATTTTACAAAAAGAAAGCTCCAGTTACAATCACTGTTTGCCGCCAGAAATGGTTAAGAAATGCTTGAGCCGTATGAGCGGGAAACTCTCACGTACGGTTCTTAGACGAGAAAAAGGGAGCAATCCCTTTTCTTTAGTCGATTACATCAGTGAGCTGTACCGTAATGCAATTAAGCAATACGGAATAGTACAAAGTATGAACAGTGCAGGTGGCAGATGCCATGATAATGCCCGTTGCGAAAGCATGTGGGCAAGATTAAAGGAAGAATTAATCTATAATCGATATAATGCTTCAAAAACAACTGTTGAACATATGAAAACAATGATATGGAGATATTTCATTAGTTACTGGAATAACCGAAGAATCTGCTCCCCCAATGGAGGATTACCTCCATTGATTAAGAGACAACAGTATTACCGCTCATTGAAGGATGCAGCGTAGATCGAATATCCTCGAGGAAAAGTGTAAAGAGATATTGACAATATCAATTTTATATTTTTTACATGAAATAATTATGATTTCTTGTATCATAATTTATGATTTAAAAACATCGAATTAGTGTTAATAATATCAAAAGAGCATATTTATTTTAAAATCTTGACTTTGAGAATTAAACATGTAAAATATATATAGCGAAACGTAAGTACGAATCAATACGCATACGCGTACTACCGAGCTATTTAACAATATACGTTCTTGTAATTGAATCTTTTGAAACAATATTATTAATAACCGTAAGGTTTCGATAAATGAGATAACTGACATTTCGTTTATACCCTGTTCTATATATAGATGAAGAACGTCGGACGAGGTGAAGTGTAGAAGTGAGTGTAGTTTTTCCTGTATCGGATTATATTAATAGTGTCATATTTGCAATAGTTATAGGAAAGCCTGTATCAGATATGCTTCCGTCAGTAGATTAACCCATCGAGAGAATAGGCGCATGTGTCCATAATCTGGAAGAAAAACGAGGATGTGGTGATACAGCTACGACAGTTCGAGATACCAGATGTGAGGGATATCGGACAGCGGTGGCACAAAACGAAAAGGTATACATGTTGAAGGAATATCGCTGTGGTGACAGTTTGTTTTCCAAGGTCCAGTCAGGCAATGATATCGAAGAACTAAGAGGGATGATTATTGGAGAGTGCAATATCTGCGTATTCACGACAGTACCTTGGATATTTATGGGAACCTCGATGCCGCTGACCATTAAGTTGTCAATGAACATGAATATATTTAATAATGCTGTTTTTTAGGAGGCAATCGCTTTTGTTGAAAAAAGTGATGTTTCCTGATAATATATTTTTTTATTTAAAGCGTAGTGTTATACTACCATATATTATAGGGAGGTTTTATAGTGGAAAATGTTAGAACTCATGCACGATATGGCGTTGGTCTAATGATGCTTTTTGCCATTGTTATCAATTATCTCGACAGGACGGTCATGTCGGCGGCAGCTCCGGCTATTATGAATGATCTGCATATTACGGACGCAAGTATGGGACTTATCATGTCAGCATTCTTTTTCAGTTATGCCGTGTTTCAAATCCCGTCAGGATGGTTAGCCGATAGGATCGGACAGCGGATCTGTTTGGGAATTTCCGTACTTTGGTGGTCCTTGGCGACTGTAAGTACCGCATTAGCTCGAACTCCGTTTAGTTTTATCAGTGCACGTATTTTCATGGGGGTAGGGGAGGCCGGAGCGTATCCGTGTAATGCGGGTATTACTGCAAAATGGTTCCCAGATGATGAACGTGGTAAGATGACGGCTATCTTTGACAGTGGTTCTCGATTTGGAACCGCATTTGCGATGCCGTTAGTAGTATGGGTCATTTCGCAATTCAGCTGGCATGTTGCGTTTATTATCTGTGGATCGTTAGGGGTATTGTGGTCGTTAGTCTGGTTTTGGTATTACAATGATCCGGAAAAGAGCCGGTTTATTAATGAAGAAGAATTAAAATACATTCATGGTGGGCAAAAACGCGTACAGGATAACGATAAGACGCAGCCGATGAAATGGTATCAGTTATTTCGATATCGGAATGTTATTGCGATGTGTACTGGATTTTTTACCTTGAATTATTCCATCTATTTCTTTATCACGTGGTTTCCGACCTATTTGGTACGGGAAAGAGGCATATCATTTGCGGCCATGGGCTTTTTAGCTATGTTGCCGCCGCTGGTGGGAATATTTGCGGAATGGTTCGGCGGGTGGTTCCAGGATCATATGTATAAGAAAACCCATTCGCTAGATACGGCCAGAAAAATAAATTTGGTAGGAGGTATGCTGCTGTCTACCACCATTGCTTTTGCCGGTCTATTTGACAATATTGTTGTACTCATGACGTTGTTGTGTCTGACATATGCAGGATTGGCATTTGCCGCAAGTGCCGTGTGGTGCCTGCCAGGGGATGTTGCGCCTAAAAATATGGTATCTGTATTGGGGGGCGTACAGAACTGCATTTCCAATTGTGGGGGGATTTTAGGACCTATTATTACCGGATTTATTATTACAGCATCAGGATCTTTTATGCCTGCATTAGTAGTTTCAGGTGTGTTTTGCTTTGTCGGTGCGATGAATTATTTGTTTGTTTTAAGAGAAATCAAACCAATTGAAGTTATCGAATAATAAACTCAACATTTTATTGAAGAAGATGATGGACTGCTATATCACGCATGCGAGTACGCATATACATATCGATACTCGCATGCGTTCCGACTGTGCAATTAAAAATCAGAGAAGGAATCCTTAGAGCTTAATTGTAATGCAGTTTGGATGTGCAACGTTACTAATATAAATTAAGTTAGGAAGAAGATACACTTTCTTCATGTCATTAAAAAGTAAGATTTGTAAGTTGGTGGGATTTATTTTTTGCAAAATTTGTTATACGAGGAGGAATAGTATGATTAATGCGATGATTATTGATGAATTGGATAATGTAGGAGTTGTTATTTACCCAATCAAAAAAGGAGACACTATTTCCTATGTAATGGCAAATCAGCAAACTGCAGAGATACAAGCAGTTGATGATATCAAGATTTATCATAAATTTGCTATTCGCGACATTGTAAAAGGTGCACCCGTTGTTAAATATGGCCAGCATATTGGCAGTGCTGGGATAGATATTAAACAAGGTCAGCATGTTCATATTCATAATGTTGAAAGTGTTCGCGAATTATAAAAGGAGCTCTGAGCTATCATGAATTTTTATGGATACGGAAGACCGGATGGCCGAGTTGGTGTACGAAATCATGTATTGATTTTGCCAGCCAGCATTTGTGCATCCGACACTGCGAGAATTATTTCACAACAGGTCACTGGTTCTGTTACTTTTAATAATCAGAACGGCTGTGCCCAAGTCCCACCTGATCAGGAATTGACCATGGATGTCATGGCTGGCTTTGCTGCCAATCCAAACATATACGGTACTGTGGTAGTATCTCTGGGTTGTGAAAACTGCCAAATGGATTTAGTCGTTGATGCAATTAAAGCTCGTACAAACAAACCACTGCAACGTGTTATTATCCAGGAAGCCGGAGGAACATTGAAGGCTATTGAACAGGCTGTCCGTTACGCCAAGACAATGGTACAGGAAGCAAGTCTGTGCCGCCGCGAAGAATTCAATCTTTCCGAACTTATTGTCGGCACGGAATGCGGCGGTTCGGATCCAACATCTGGTTTGGCGGCTAATCCTGTTGTTGGCGAATTAAGCGACTGCCTCGTTGATTTAGGAGCCACATCTATTTTAAGTGAAACAACAGAATTTATTGGTGCAGAGCACATTCTGGCAAAACGTGGCAAGACAGACGAAATCAAACAACAGGTCCTCGATATCGTCCATCGTTATGAAAAAGCGTTGCAACTTGTTGGTGAAGAAGTTCGGGAGGGTAATCCGTCTCCTGGCAATAAAGCCGGTGGTATTACAACGTTGGAAGAAAAATCTCTTGGCTGCATCCATAAAGGCGGGCACCGTCTTATCAACGCTGTCTATGATTATGCGAAACAGGTCGATGAACGAGGCCTTGTTATTATGGATACGCCTGGTAACGATCCATCTTCTGTTGCTGCTATGGTGGCCGGCGGTGCTCAAATCATTGTGTTTACAACAGGTCGCGGGACACCGACGGGAAATCCTATTTCTCCGGTCATTAAAATTACGGGCAATAAGATTACGTTTGAAAACATGGAGGATAACATTGATTTCAATGTAAGCCCTGTTATTTATGGTGAAAAAACCATGAGTCAGATGGGGGAAGAATTGTTGGATATTGTCGTAGAAACAGCTAATGGTAAACAGACAAAAGCTGAATCGTTGGGATACAACGAAATTGCTATTGCCCGTGTTTGTAATTATGTATGAGTAGCTTAAACTTCGCACACCGAAAACAGCCTGAAAATCCTGAAATTACGCATTTAGTTGACTAAAACAATATTATGGCGATGATATGGCGTCGTATGTTCTCGTGGCCTAGCAAACCGCAGAATGTGAGTAGACAAAAAATTAAAAACACTCATCTGGGGGTTGTGAGGCATTATTCAAATACTCAGAAAAGGCTATCCCTAAAGTGGAAAATCACTTTCGGGATAGCCTTTTTGAGTAGTGCCCCCGGCATGGGCGCAGTCTAACGTAAGCGGCTAACTGAACGGCCCCAAAAACTAATCCAAAAACAATGTTAGTCTGACTGATTCTATTCTGTCATGCAGACAGAGGAATAATCGTTTGTGGAGCCGGTGGTCGTCCGCCCAGACGAGTGTGTGAAGAAATCTCTGTATCTTTGGTCTTCCATGATAATTTACTAGGCTGGAGGATGTTCCTGAATTCTCATGGATATTATCCAGCCTTAGCTGCACTATAAGATATATTTTTTTGCATGTCAAGAAGAGTTGCCGATAAAGTAGCTTTTTGTCAATAAGATGCGTCTATTCCATGAGTCTATTTTTTTAACGTTTCATCTTCCGCACAGATATCTAACATAGCATCTGCAAGAGACGGATATTTCCAAGGCTTATCTTTATATGTAAGATAATTGTGAAATCCCTGTCTGGTTACGCATAGGCTTTTACAATAGAATGAAATGTTACCTTTAATAGTGCCGTCTTCCGTTTTTATTGCAATAAATATCAATCTCTGTTTTTTGTTGACTTCCGACGGCTGGCGGCGAAAAAAGCGCTTGCTTCCTCAAGAAATTCATTCACTTCTTTAAGATGGTGATTCTCTTTGTCCAGTTCTTTAACACGCTTTTTAAGTTCAATAAGTTCCTCGTTAAGAGATAAGGCATTGGAAGGAGTATGAACAGCGTCTTTTGCCTCCAACCTACCTCCTTTGAAGGCTTTAACCCATGTATAGATAGTACTATCAGGAAGCCCCAGTTCCGTTGCGGCTTTGTGTCCACCAATCTCCTGAGCTAATTTTACAGCCTGTGATTTAAATTCTTGGTCATACGTTTTTATAATTCGTTTTGCCATCTTATTTCTCCTATTTTCTATCAATTATATATCACAATCCTTGAGAATAGGGTGCCAATTTTTATTGGACAACATCATACCTATGGATTTTATCCAAAGTATCCTGTCGCAGATGCAGGCTATGGTTTATACAACAATTATATTTACTGCGGGCAACACGGAATGGAAAAATACATGAAATTCACGATGTACAAGCAAGAAACTACAAACGCAAAGTATCGAGAGAATCTGTTTCGGGCAGTGAATTTCAAAATTGATGCAAAAGGCACACTGCGTTGTCCGGCCGGACAGGCATTTCATCTGCAGTACAGACGAAATGTAAAAGAAAATCGATATGGACGACAGGAGGAAGTCTACCAGTGCGAAAATTGCACGGATTGTCCGTACGCCTCCGCGTGTAAAAAGACGAATAAAAATCGGACGATTCAGCTTAACCAGGAATTAACCTCGATGCATCAAGAAGTAGTGAATAATCTGGAAAGTATTCAAGGAGCGCTTCTTCGTATGAATCGCTCCATTCAATCCGAAGGTACTTTTGGCATCATGAAAAATAATCGCTGGTACAAAAGAATCGTTCGAAAAGGCATAGAATAAGTACGTTTAGAGATTTTACTGGTTTCTATTGGGCACAATCTTTATAAATATCACAAGAAAAGACTACGTTTGAAGAAAGTCGCATAACCTGTAGAAAAGCAGTTTTTATGGGGAAAGGGGATGTATGCCCTTTTTTCTGTAATTGATTACTTGCGACCTCAATCTGCATAGAAAAAAGAGGCTGTGGACAAAATGATTTCTCATTTTGTCACAGCCCCTATTTTTATATGTCGGGAAATTAAGCCTCAATTCAATAGATTTGATTATGTTGCTATGATAGATAACAGTTTATCTACAGTATAATCAATATTTTCCATTATGGGGATAAAGTGAAATTTTTCTGATAAAGTATACATAATTAAAAATTTCTGTTGGCAGATATAAGGGTGTAGCAAGTAGTAATATATTTTTGATACCTTACGTTAAGGATGTATTTGTGGATTGACTTGTAAAAATTATTTTTAAAGTCATGGGATATTGAAAATAACTTTTAAGAATTGATTCATAGGTTTTTCGGATAATTTTATTTTAAAAATATGTAAAAACAAAAAAGTGATTTTTTTAACAATATATCGATAAAAAATATTAAAAAAAGGCACTCGATAGGCATCCCTTCTCATTTGTGAAATAAATTCATCAAAGCAATGAATACAAACTATGTCATAGTAATATAGAATGAAAAATAAATATAAACACTGATAAAACCTATATCCATGAAATTAATTCATGGATATAATGAAGCACACATATTTTACTTTACACTATGAAGATGATATTATCAACATATAGTAGTGCATTACCACAAAGCATTCATAAAATGTATTTTTGTGATTTTTATGAAAATATTAAAATTATACCATGGATAATTTTAATATATGGTTTGTTTAAAAGATGTACTAACCATTAATTTAGAACAGACCTTATGGTGAATGCAAAAGTGAAAAAATGAACTATTATTAGCGGTTATTGTAAAAAATCACTAATATTTGTGTATATTGAAAGGAAGTGGACTCTTATGGAAATCAGCGTTTTGGTTATCGTACTTAGTTTAGCGGGATTAATCTTTTTTGCATATCGGGGATTTTCTGTAATTATGATGGCGCCTATTATGGCTTTATTGGCGGCTACTCTTTCTGGACTAGCGATTATGCCGTCTTATACGGAATTATTTATGGGCAAGGCTGTTACATATATCAAAGCTTTCTTCCCTATTTTTATGCTGGGAGCTATTTTTGGAAAAGTAATGGAAG
>NZ_FNHQ01000018.1 GCF_900103535.1 Megasphaera paucivorans
TACCCTTGAACGCTTTTAAAACAGCAACGACAGATAGAGGAAAAGAGTTCTCCTGTTATAAATCAGTAAAAGAAAAACTAGGAATTGACATGTATTTTGCAGACCCCTATTGTTCCTGGCAGCGGGGCAGCAATGAAAATTCCAATGGATTACTCAGAGAATTTTACCCTAAGAAGACCGATCTTTCTCTCGTAGACGAAAAGGAACTCATACACAATGTATTTCTGATTAATTCAAGACCACGAAAATGTTTAGGTTGGAAATCTGCTATTGAAGTCTTTTTACACGAACTGTCGCACTTGACTTGACAATTCGCCATATTAAAAAAAGTATTCATAGTTATACAAATACGGCAGCCTATGATTTATAATACAAGACGGATTCGAGTTGAACTTAATCATGCGGCAACTGCAAATATATTAAGTGGAAAGATAACAGAAAACAAGCATCTATTAAAAGGAGTTCAAATAATAGATAAAATTAATTAGGGAAAAATATGTAATACAATTGCATATGAAAATCCTCTTATTTTAAGATACCTTAAAATAAGAGGATTTTCATATATTATAGGTATTTTACATACTTATATCATTTTTTTTACAAAGGTTGGTTAGTATGTATATAAGTTGAATTATTTTCAAGAAAGGAGGAACGTATGGATACATCTTTATTATTTGTATCATCCACATTGTTTTGGACACTTTCTTCTGAACAATGGTTTCGTCTGGCAAAAACTTATGGGTTGGGGGGAATTGAGATATGGGCGCAGCAACTGGAAAGCAACAAAATTTCCGCAGAAGAAGTTCGTCGTGCTGCCAGATATTATGGATTACATACAACAATACATAATTACAGTTGGGATATTAATTTGCTTTCTTTAAATCGTTCACAGCGATCGGTTGCGGTTCATTTAACTAAAAAAGCGATAGAATTAGCATCCTATCTTAACTCTTTACAAGTAACGATCCATCCGGGGAAAGAGCTTTTTTGTATGCCCGGGGCTGATTATGATTTGTTATTAGCCGAATCTGCGAACAGTTTGGGCAGGTTTGCGCAAGGTCAGGGAACTACAGCATCTTTTGAAATTATGGAAAAAATACCAAAAGAACGTGTTACGTCCGTTGAGGCAATTTATCGCATGGAAGCAGCTGGCAATAAAGCCATTTGCTGGAAATATACAGAAGATATTGCGCATTGTGATAGTACGGAAGAAATACTGCATACAGCAGCGGTGTTAAACGGACGAATCAGTGAATTTCATTTGAGTAATAAAAAAGGAATACAACGGCATATAACGGATATGGCAGCAGGAGATTTCAATCTACCGGAGATAGTCAAGGAATTATCTTCATATAACATTCCTTTTATTTTGGAAGGAATGGATATATCACCTGCATCATCGGTGTTCCATAATGCTTTATCATATTTAGGAGTTGAAAAAAAACATGAAGATAAAATGGAGAAACATGATAGTTCTTTTAACATGCTGTGTTACGGCAACCATTCTTTTAACCGCCTGCGGTAGTGATGAGACGAATAATTCATCAGCAGCTAAGGGGGAGGTTAATTTATATACATCACAGCCAGAGGCAGATGCACAAAAATTAATTGCTTCATTTAATAAAAAATATCCCGATATAAGAATAAAAGTATTCCGCTCAGGCACTGAAGAAATTGTGAGTAAAATTATGGCTGAAAAAAAGATGGGAAAAGTTCAAGCGGATGTAGTACTGGTTTCTGATGCGGCGATATTTGAACAACTAAAAAAACGAGATATTATGGATGCATATGAATCACCGGAAGCTAAAAATATACCGGCAGAACTAGTGGATAAGGATCATACCTATGTAGGTACTAAAGTAATGGCTACGGGTATCATATATAATACGAATATTATAAAACAGCCGCCAGTTTCTTTTAAAGACTTGCTGGCTCCTGCATATAAAAATCAGGAAATTATACCTAGTCCGCTTTATTCTGGCGCAGCAGCGTATAATTTATCGATACTTACACGTACGTCTGGGTTGGGGTGGGATTTTTATCAAGGGTTAAAAGATAATAATGTCATGGTAGATAAAGGAAATGGGAATGTTTTAAATGCTGTAAGTGAAGGAACTAAAGGGATAGGGCTTATTGTAGATTATATGGCAATACGGGCAAAGGCCAAGGGAGCTCCAGTAGATTTTATCTATCCATCCGAAGGAGTACCGGTCATTACAGAACCGATTGGGGTAGTTAAAAATTCAACTAATGAAAATTTAGCCAAAATATTTGAGGATTTTGTTCTTTCTGAAGAGGGACAAAAAATAACGGCAGATATAGGATATACACCGATTCGTAAAGGGATACAAGTGCCTGAAGGATTCAAATCTATTGATGAGATGAAGATTCTAGCTGGAAATATAACGGAAATAGTTAAAAACAGGGATGTAGATAAACAAAAATTTACGGTGTTATTTCAATGAATATAAAAAAATATATAAATTTTTCAATATCGTTAAAAAATTTATTGATAGGAACCATTGCATTGTTTTTGTTTATGTTCCCGGTAATACGGCTTATTTTGCTTTCTATATCGACAGAATCCCAAACTTGGACATTTGCGCAATATAAAATTTTGATTACTGATATAAGAGCAGAAGCAGCTATTTGGAATACGGTATATATTTCATTTGCGGCATCTTTCATTTCTGCGGCTGGAGGTATTATTACAGCATTTTTTGTAGCATATACTAATTTACGGCATAAAAATATCATTGAATTATTGGTGTTTTTACCCTTTGTGATTCCTGCATATGTGATAACCTTGTCATGGACGGAATTAACCGCTTCTAATGGTTTTTTGTCGATGGTATTGGAAAAGATAGGCATATCTCCTATCAATTTATATTCTGCAGGAGGAATTATTGTTGTACTGGGAATTTGCCATATTTCAGTTGTTTATGCGGCAGTTGTACATATGTTACGAAAGGTGCCGCTGGAAACAAGATGGACAGCTCAGGTTTCGGGGTGTCCCGTATGGAAGTCATTGATTAAAATAGATTTACCAATGGTTATGCCAGCTGTTGCCGGGGGTACTGCATTAGCTTTTTTGGCAGATATAGATAATTTTGCGGTTCCTGCTTTTTTGGGAATTTCTTCTAATATTCCTGTATTAAGTACATATATTTATGAGAAAGTAATAAGTTTTGGACCTGATTCATTTGCCTATGGAGCCGTTTTATCTGTCATTTTGTCGGGCATTGCATTAAGCGGAGCTGGTTTAGCGTCTATGATGAGTCATAAAGAAAAAATTATGGAAAATGCACAAGAAGATTATGCTATCCGTATTTCATTTTCTTCTAAGAAGCGGCAGTTGATAGAGGGGGGAATTTTTTTCGTACTGGCATTGTTCAGCATTATTCCTTTTATCTATATGGCAGGTAATGCAATGGTGACAGGGAGTATACTTTCTGCGACTCCATTTAATTTAACATGGGATAATTATTATTTTGTTTTTACAAATAATGGGTTGAGGGAAGCAGTATGTAATAGTTTTTTTATGGCGGGAACGGCGATGGTTCTTTGTCTGGGGATGGGAACATTGATTGCTTATTTTTTGGTACGGGATCATTCCAGGGCAGCTGTGTTTTTAAGTCAATGTGCTTCTATAACGTACTCTGTCCCGGGAATCGTATTGGCGCTGGCACTTATTTTTTATTGGTCTCAACCTGTTCCCGGAATCAATACAGGCCTATATGGATCGTATAGTATTCTTATTTTAGGATATGTGACACGGTATATGATTATTCAAATTAAAAATAGTGCCGCTGCGTTTGCAACCATTTCTGAAGTATCGGAGCAAGCGGCTTTAATATCAGGAAGTTCGTATATTCGGATGTGGGTTGCTGTTATTGTGCCACAATTGGTGGCGCCGGCATTATCAGGCGCATTTTTTATTTTTTTGTCAGCATTTACAGAACTTACCATGTCTTCGGTTATGTCTTCTGCTTCTACTAAAACAATTGGTCTTGCTATATTTAATCTGCAGCAAGGGGGGGATTATAATTTAGCGGCAGCTGTTTCCATTATTCTTATTATTATAATAGCAATTGTATTAGGGATACAGAAGATTTTTGAAGAATGGTATACAAAAAGGGGAATATGATTGCAATGAGTCTTGTTATTGATAGGATTTCTATGAATTATGGACATACAAAAGTACTGGATAACGTATCTGCTATTATTCAGAAGGGGGAATTCCTTTCCATATTAGGCCATTCCGGCTGTGGAAAAACTACTCTCCTTAAAATTTTGGCAGGTTTTATCAAACCGGCAGAAGGCCAAATTTTATTACATGATGTTTTATATTCTAATAACAGAAAAATTGTATCGCCGGGAAAAAGAGACATGGGAATGGTGTTTCAGTCCTTTGCTTTATGGCCTCATATGACCATTAGACAGCATATCGAATTTCCGCTGCAATGTCGAAGCAGCCGGTGGAGATCAAAGAAAGAACAGGAAAAAGCCGTTGAAAATGCGTTGGAAATAACCGGACTTACGGAGTTGCAGCAGCGATATCCGCATCAGCTATCGGGGGGGCAGCGGCAGCGGGTGTCTTTGGCACGAGCCATTGCCGCAAGACCGTCTCTGCTTCTTATGGATGAACCTCTTTCGGCACTAGATATTGACTTACGTGTTTCTATGAGAAAAGAAATTCGGCGTATTCATCAATTGATCGGTACCACTGTGATTTTTGTTACGCATGATCAGGGAGAGGCACTTTCTTTATCTGATCGGATTATGGTACTTCATAAAGGATGTGTAGAACAGATAGGAACACCAGAGGAAATCTATCTTCATCCGCAGACACCCTTTACAGCTGCGTTTATTGGAAGATGTAATTTTATTAAAGGTGAATGGCAAGGGACTTCATTTCATTCTGCCGACGGTAAATTGTTTTATCAAGGAGACATCGCCGATATTTTTCATCAACAGCAGATATGTCCACTTCGACCGGAACAACTTCATATTATTCGAAGTGGCAGCGGATTGGCTGGAATTATTAAGGAAAAGCAATATATAGGCAGGGAAATTCATTATGTCGTATCTTGTAAGGAAAACATGTTTAATGTATATGCGCCGACAGAAGAAAATTATGCCATAGGAGAGGAGCTGTATCTTAATTGCCAGTAAAATCATTATTTGATTTGCATACCCATACCGTTGCCAGTGGACATGCATATAGTACGTTGAAAGAAAATTTGGCAGCGGCTAAAGCAAAGGGGCTCATAGCAATGGGAACATCTGATCATAGCCCTGGAATGCCGGGCAGTGCAGAAAAAACTTTTTTTCAAAACTATCGTATTTTCCCAAAAAGTGTAAACGGTATCCGTCTTTTAAAAGGAATGGAGGTCAATATTACTGATTTTGAAGGAAATTTAGATGGAGGTCAGGTTATGAGAGAAATGGAGTATGTCATTGCAAGTCTTCATTCTCACTCTATTCAGCCGGGATCAGCAGAAGAAAATACACAAGCGGTTATTGGCGCAATGAAAAATCCTTGGGTAAAAATTATAGGACATCTTGATGATGGGCGGTATCCTATGGATTACGAAAAAGTTGTACAAGCCGCATCCAGTTTTGGAGTAGCGTTGGAACTCAATAACAGTTCTCTATTAGATTCTTCAGCCAGGGAAAACGGAAGGCATTGGGGGCGTATTTTGATTCAACAGGCGGCAATACATCATTCATATATAGTTATGGGAAGTGATGCACACATTTGGTGTGATGTAGGGCGAATGGATGAAGCACAAAAAGTAATTGAAGAAATATCTTTTCCTAATGAAAAAATTTTAAATTATACGCAAAGCGGTTTGGAATGGATTCTTCGTAAGCGATAAATACCAGTGAATTTCAAGGTAAACCATATATGGTTATGAACCACATAAAAAATTCAACAGGCTAATCTATTTTTCGTTATTTAGAAAATATGAACGATGTCTGGATTTAATCTACTATTTTGGGTTTTCCTATATCTCCCGTTGTTCCCTGGCGTGGAGAAGTTCGAAAAAGATTTTTCCAAGCGCGATAGAAGGTAGAGTAGTTTCGAAAACCACTGTCATAGCAGACTGTTGTAAGAGGAAATCCTTGTTGAATTAGATTGCGCGCAAGGAGAAGTCGTTTGGTTGTAATATAATTTGCCAAAGAATACCCTGTTTCATTTTTGAACAGATGCATAAGATAGTCGGGACTGATATAAAAAAGAGAGGCAATGTCTGGGATAGAGAGGTCATTTGTCAGATGTGTATTTATATATTCTATGATAGTTTGTATTTTACCATTTTGGTTTCCTGTTTTGACGTAACCGATGTGATGTTCACGGACGTCTCGAGCCAGGAAAAGCATGAACTCCAGAAAAAGAGTTTGCTGTAAAATAGGACTATCTTCTTTTTTTTCATTAAAGGCTTGGCGTATGCGGCATGAAATTCCGTATATATTGCTGACTTCTTGAGGTTGCCGAAGAACATGGGAACGAGCTTCACTAAATATGCAGGATAAATCGCAGCCTTGCTTGCGGTACACTTCAAAAAACATAGGAGACAAGTAGGCTATTATGCGTTCATAGTTGGCCGTGTTGTGGACAATTGGACGATGAAGCTGTCCTGCTTGTACGAGAACAATATCATAAGGCTGGAGCGAATATGTTTTTCCTTCTATTTCATATTGCACATCGCCTTGAAAAAAAAGAGTAATTTTGTCAAAATCATGATAATGATAAGGAAATTTTTGATCTGTACGGTCTGAAATATAAAATAAACGCAATTGTTCAGCAAGATAGCCTATTTTTTGATACATAACAGCCTCCTCGATATGACAGGATTTGCAATAATTATAGCATTATTTTCATATAATTACCAATTTCGGTTATGTATAATAGAAATCGTAAAGAAATTATGTCATAGCTGGTATGGAGGGAAACAAATTAATGAAATTCGTTAAAATGCATGGTTTAGGCAATGATTTTGTTTTTTTTGAAGATAAAAATGGGTCTGGCAAAGATTTTTCTCAGTTGGCAGTGCAGCTTTGTGATCGACATACAGGTATTGGTGCTGATGGTATTATAGTTATTGTACCAAGCGATAAGGCTGATGTGCGTATGCGCATTATTAATGCCGATGGTAGTGAAGCTGAAATGTGTGGCAATGGAATTCGGTGTTTTGCTAAATATGTTTATGACCATCAAATCATTGATAAAAAGCAATTTACCATAGAAACATTAGCCGGTATCATGAAACCGGAGGTCATTATTGGGAATGACGGCAAAGTTAGCCTTGTCACAATCAATATGGGGAAACCATTTACAGACCGTGCGCTCATTCCAATGAACGGACCTGCGGGGCCGGTTGTGGATGAACCGATTAATATTGACGGAACAGTCTATAAAATAACCAGTCTCTTAATGGGAGTCCCGCATACGATGACATATATGCGCGATGTAGATACTGTTGACTTACCTGTATTAGGACCAAAATTTGAAACAAATCCATTATTTCCACGTAAAACTAATATGAATTTTATTCAAGTAGTTGATAATAAAACAATAAAAGTTCGCACGTGGGAACGCGGAGCAGGAGCAACACTGGCGTGTGGTACGGGGTCTTGTGCTTGTGCGGTGGGATCCTATCTCAATGGATTTACAGGTCGCAGTGTTGATGTAAATTTATATTTGGGGACTCTTCATATTGAATATAACGAAGAAGATGGCAACGTATATATGACCGGACCGGCGGCAGTTTCATTTGAAGGGGAATGGATGGATGAATAAATTTTTATCCGAAAATCCGAAATATCCATTGGTTTATAAATTGTAGAATTTTTATTAAGATTGCATCGGGGGAATCCATTTGTTTTTGAGGGAACAGCTCATTGCCGGTAATAGTGTATGATGTTTCCCGGCCCTGTTCATCCGGAGCGGTACGTATTTTTACGTATAGCTCCGGTTTTTTGTCTTTTGGAATATATACAGCGAATGTTGCCAATGTCTGAATTGCACGCGGGGTGCTGCCGGTCCGCCAGATACTATTATCGGGACCGTCATGGCGATCTTGGCTGAAAGCGATAAAATCTGACAATGTATAAGGTGGTTTTCCTGTTTGGAGAAGTTCGTTGATGCGGGAGTATCGGGTGAGACTTGATTTTCCGATAGTTATATTGGATTTCTGTAAATCGGGGTCAAGATAGTGATTGGTATGAGCTAATATATTATTCTGCTGTATGTTTATTTTATAGTTTCCGTTATCGGCAATTTCGATACTTGCTATTTTATCAGCATCTGCCAAAAGAATAAATTTTGGACCTAGAAATAATTCTCTATGAGATAAGGCTTCATCAACATTACTGCATTCTCCCAGCATTACCTTTAAAAGGGATTGCTTGGCATGAAGCATCTGATTTCGTTCTTTCTTTGGGATAGAAGAAGCAGAAGCAGAAAAAACGACAAGTCCTTTTTCATTTATACCACCGCGGAGAGAACGTTTTTTCATATCACCGGCGAAAATACCGTAATAACGATAGGGGCTATCTTCGATAAGTCGCATTTCCTGCCATTGCGGCTGCCAATCTCGATTTTTAACGATGAGCGTGCCACCGCCCTTTACCCATGGAGCACCGGTTGCGGCAAAAAGAGTACAAGCAGAGGCAGATACGGTGTTTGCGATACAGATTATAAGACATATACTTGTTTTCCATATCATCTACATCACTCACTTTACTAGGAGAATATAACAATCCTATTTATACTATAAATCTTATTTTTATAGTATAAAATATAAGTGAAAAATAAAAAAGAAAATATATTATAAATGTTTAACAACAGCAATTGGTGTATACAATATATCAATTGCTGTTGTTGTATAAAAAGAAAAATATATTCGCGATTTTATGATATGTAGTATAATAAACGTATTGAAATAAGAACAACATAAACGGGGGGATAAGGATGTGTGACATATGTTGAAAGATATAAAAAATAAACTTATTGTTTCCTGTCAGGCATTGCCTAACGAACCACTGCATAGTTCTTTCATTATGGGACGTATGGCAATGGCAGCTAAAATGGGAGGTGCTGCTGCTATCAGAGCACAGGGAGTTGAAGACATTAACGAAATCATCAACGTTTTCCTGATGCGGTTGCACGTACTGCGTGGTACATTGATGCGCATGGCGAAAAAGTCGGCGAATATTTGACGTCGGGAGAGTTTTATGAAATTCCCTATCGTACGATGGTGAGATGTATTTCTGTCTGTTTTATTTTGGAAGCTTCCATGCGGATACAGCCGACTTGCATGAGTATAGGTGAAGCGGTAGGCATTGCAGCGGCATGGGCGAAAAAACACAATATACAAGTTAATGCACTTGATTGGAACGACATACCGGCAGCAGAACGCAGTTATGTAAGCAAAATGTAATAGTGAATGGATGTTTATGTCAGATACTTTGACAGGCAAGGAGAAATCGTTTATGTATTATGTATGTGTCGATATTGGTGGAACAACTATTAAATATGGATTAGCGAACGAATCGGGAAAATTTTATGATATACAGAGTATGCCCACAGAAGTTAAAGAAAAAGGTACGGAACAAATGTTAAAAAAACTGATTAATATTGTATTGAAATATCAAGCAGAACATGTTATTTGCGGCATAGCGGTTTCTTCTGCAGGAATAGTACAGCCGGATACGGGAGAAATTATTTATGCGGCAGATCATTTTCCGGGTTATACAGGTACTAAATTAAAGACATTGCTTGAACATACTTTTCATGTTCCCTGCAGTGTAGAAAATGATGTGAATGCTGCAGGATTGGGCGAATATTGGCTGGGTGCAGGACAGAATGCTTCTTCCTTATTTTGCTTAATGGTGGGAACTGGGATAGGAGGCTGCATTATTATAGACGGTAAATTGCTCCATGGTGCATCTAATAGTGCAGGGGAAATTGGATATCTTAAAATAGGCGGTTCGGCAACATTGGAAGCAGCATCATCGGTGACCGCATTGGTAAAGGCGGTGGCAGCTGCCAAAAATATACCGGTATCGTCTATTGATGGTAAAAAAATATTTCGCTTAGCTAAGTCGGGAGATAGTATTGCCAGTACGGCGATAGATCGGATGATAGATCATTTGTCGGCGGGTATTGCTAACATTTGTTATGTTTTAAATCCTGAGAAAATTATTATTGGAGGTGGCATCATGGAACAACGGAGATATATTAAACCGCGTTTAATTGATGCATTGCAGCATAAGGTTTTGCCTCCGTTTTTTTCTCATACATATGTATCTTTTGCAAGATTGCAGAAGGAAGCGGGCATGACAGGAGCATTATACCATTTTTTACAGCAAAGAAAAGAAGGAGTGTTATGAAAAACAATAGTCCCTTGTCTCAAGGTCTTTTTGTCGACAGGCCTAACCGATTTGTTTGCCGTATTAAAATAAATCACGAGATTATATATTGTCATATGCCGAATCCAGGAAGAATGTGGGAACTACTGTATCCGGGAGCTGCTGTATATTTACGCCGGGCAGTACAGAAAGAGCGTAAAACAGCCTATGATGTGATTGGAATTGAACGGGATGGAGTACCGATTTTACTCGATACACAATATAATAATGATGTGGCAGCACATCTTATTACAGAAAAGCGAATTCCTGGATGGGAAAGATGGAATCTATTACAACGAGAGGTGACTGTCGGGTCAAGTCGATTTGATTTATTGCTGGAATGTGGTAATGAGCGTTTTTATTTGGAAGTTAAATCCTGTACGTTATTTGGCAAAACGGCGGCAATGTTTCCTGATGCTGTAACGGAACGAGGAAAACGTCATGTGCTGCATTTGGCACAATTAGCAAAAGCTGGAATTCATGCGGGAATATTATTTATTATTCAATGGGATAGGGCACGATGGTTTTTGCCGGATTACCATACCGATCCGGATTTTGCCAATGCATTTTACGAATCGGCACCATATCTTGATTGGAAAGCAGTATCTTTACGCTGGGACAGAACTTTTATAACACCGCAAGTTGTCGGTAGTTTATCCTATCCAGAACAAATATTAGAGCAAGAAAACCATGATCAAGGCGATTATATGTTGATTTTACAATTAAAGGAAGATATGGATATTGTTATAGGTGCTCAGGGGTGTCACCCATTTCCGAAGGGGTATTACGTGTATGTTGGCTCAGCCCGGCGTAATTTGTCAAAACGCCTGGCTCGGCATATGCATCTTCGCAAACGGATGCATTGGCATATTGATTACCTGCGGCAAAAAGCACTTGTTACAGCAGTTATTCCTGTTCGTACAGCAGATGA
Organism: Megasphaera paucivorans; assembly: GCF_900103535.1. Taxonomy (GTDB): domain Bacteria; phylum Bacillota; class Negativicutes; order Veillonellales; family Megasphaeraceae; genus Megasphaera_A; species Megasphaera_A paucivorans. The sequence continues at coordinate 11,351 of NZ_FNHQ01000018.1, forward strand.
TTTAGAACACGATATAGCGTACGCTGTAGAAAATATTTCTGATTGGCGAATTGATCGTTTTGGAAGCACCGATTGTTCTTGCCCGTCCCATTTATTTGGATTTGTCGATAATCCGGTGCATCGTCCCGATTTTATGCAGGTCGTTGAAGATTTTCGAATGAACAGATTGGAAAAAAAATCTCTTTTTAGACTTAAGCTTAATAATAGTATTGTATAATTTTTATATAATATAAATTTTAAATATGGTATAATAAAATGTATCATATGCAGGGGGAGTTGGTAATGTGGAAAGATTGGAAGCAGTGACACTACTTCAAAAATATAATAAAGAACCGTTTCATATCATGCATGCATTAACCGTTGAAGGAATAATGCGCTGGTATGCCCAGGAACTTGGATATGGCGATCATGTGGATTTTTGGGGACTTGTCGGATTGCTGCACGATGTGGATTTTGAGCAGTATCCGGAACAGCATTGTAAAAAAGCCCCAGAACTTCTTGCGGAAATCGGAGCTGACGATGAATTTATTCGTGCTGTTTGTTGTCATGGATATGGCATTTGTGTTGACATTGAACCACAACATCAAATGGAAAAAGTATTGTTTGCAGCAGATGAACTGACAGGTCTTATTTGGGCGTCGGCAAAAATGCGGCCATCTAAGAGTACCAAGGATATGGAAGTAAAGAGTTTAAAAAAGAAATTTAAAGATAAAAGTTTTGCGGCGGGTTGTTCCCGAGATGTTATTACACAGGGAGCCAAGCTTCTTGGATGGGAATTGCCGGAATTATTTGAAAAAACGATTCTTGCCATGCGCTCTTGTGAAGATTCTGTGCGTACAGAATGTTTAGCATTAACGGGCCAGAATGAATAACGAAATGGAAATCAACAAATACTTTTTAATATAAGGAGGGACTTCAAATGAATTTGCGAAAAAAAATAGTAACAATGGCCCTAGCTGGAGTAATGACTTTTGGTGTTTTTGCAGGGGCAATGGCGGCGGGTTTAGGTGTTGTTGATATGGGGTATTTGCTGCAAAAGCATCCTGATTTTGCAAAAGCTTCGGCAACATGGCAGTCGGATGTGAAGAAGGCGAATGCGGACTTTGCTTCCCAGGTTAAAGGACAGGCGACGGATAAGGATAAACAGGAATTGGCCCGAAAGTTCAACATACAATTGAACCAGGATCGCATTAATCTGTTTGGTCCATTGGAAAAGGATATTATCACTAAAACACAGGAAGTTAAAGATGAAAAAGGCTTAGATTATGTTGTACTTAAAGGATCGGTCGTATTCGGCACCGCACAAGATATTACTAATGATGTAGAGGCTAAGTTAAAATAGTCTGGATATATATGTGGTCTTGAGAGGGTGGTAGGGATGTTAAAAAAATCGGTAGTGGCGATAACTGCGTTTTCCATTATAGCAGCAGGAACTGCATTTGCGGCGGCAGTTCCGCAAAAAACATCCGTTGCAGCAGATGAGCAATGTTACAAAGCAGAACAGCTGATTACTTTGGATAAACAAAAAGTTGCGGGCGGACAAGGTACTCTGTATGGGAAATTTGCCTTTATTCGTACAGCAGCTGCACCAGAACAAGCTATTAAGGAAATTGGGTGGATGACATTAAAGCCGGGTGCATCCATTGGGTCACACAAACATTATGTTAATGAAGATACCTATATTATTATATCTGGACATGGTGTTTTTACTGATGAAAAAGGTGTGAAAACTGAAGTTTCCAAGGGTGATATTACCATTGCCAGGCCAGGTCAATCTCATGCACTTGCCAATAACAGCAGGGAACCGCTTGTATTCCTAGATGTCATTGCACAAAACGATTCTTATCAGCAGAATCATCCAAATGCCCAACCTAAAAAGTAATGAGTTGCAGTATGTGGATGAATTGACGGAATTACAATAAAAGCTCTGCGTATTTGCGCAGAGCTTTTATTGTAATTCCGTCAGTATGAAATGCATATAGTAAAGAAAGTATCTGATTATTGCTTTATTAGTACGGATCATCATCGTCATAATATTTAACTAAAGCTTGTGTTCCTAAATTTCCTTCACCGTCAGCCATAAGTTTTAAATACATATCAAGAACTTCGTTAAGAACATTTAGGTGCAGACCTCGTGAGGAACTTTCTTCATCAGCAATTCGCATATCTTTAATAAAATGTTTAATATAAAAACCAGGCTGAAAATCTCCCTGTAGAATTCGCGGAGCGAGGGAATCCACCTGAGCGGAACCAGCAGCCCCTTTGCTAACGCCATCAAGTACACGCTGTAAATCTAATCCGGATTTTTGTGCATAGCAAATAGCTTCACACATTCCGGCCACAGTACCGGCAATCATGATTTGATTTACCATTTTAGTATGTTGTCCGGCTCCGGCAGGTCCTTCGTAAACAATATTTTTTCCCATGACTTGAAGAAGGGGCAGACAGTCTTTGAATGCCTTTTCGTCACCGCCGACAAGTATGGAAAGTGTTCCATTTTTAGCACCGGTATCACCACCGGTAACGGGTGCATCAAGTGCAAATACACCGCGTTTAGCGGCTTCTGCGTATATTTTTTCTGATAATTTGGGACTTGTTGTTGTCATGTCGATGAGATAAGAGCCTTTTTTAACGGTTGTAAAGATTCCGTTTGTTTCAAAATATACTTCTGCTACATCTTTAGGGTATCCAACCATTGTAATTACGACATCTTTGTTTTTGGCACATTCTGCTGGAGAATCACACCAAACTGCCCCCTCTTCTGTCAAAGGCAGTGCTTTTGAACGAGTTCGGTTATATACATATACAGCATATCCCTGCTTAATCAGGTTGCGGATCATGCCGCGTCCCATAATGCCTGTGCCGATAAAACCAATTTTTTTCATATTATAGGGCCTCCTTTTACAGCATCTCCCCAAGTGCTTGTTATTTTGTAAATATAGGTAATGTTTTTAAAAAATAATAAGATGGCAGGCTGGCAAAATTGGATTCCTTAACAGAATCTTCGTTGAAAATTGCAAAAAAATCAGCCTTTATTTCGACCTGGCTAAGTAAACTGTGGATTGCAATGAAGGTTTTTCCTGTACTAGCTACATCATCGAGAACTAATACACGTTTATTTTTCATTAGTGCCGCTTTTTCTTCTGTTAAAAATAAATTTGAAGGGTGACTGGATGTCATCGATTTACATTGGACAGACCAATATAAGCCATTTTCTTCGTAGGTTTTCAACGCTTTACGCAACATAACGATTTCACAGCCGTTCATTAATGCTAAAGCGGTAACTAAAGTGATAGATCGGCATTCGGGTGTAACAATAATATCGATATCATTGCCGATATTTTTATTGATATACCGATTTGCTTCCACGGCTACATCCCGCATCATTTGAGGTTGATGTATCAAATCGATAAGAGCAATACCAAAATCATCGTCTAAATTGTGTATTGACAATGGATAATCGTGGTGATTAAATGTTACTGTATAAATTTGATCCATAAAAACGGTCCTCCTGTAAAATACATGTCTATAAATACTAGTATAATGCTTTTTAAAAAAATAGGATAGCATAAATTTTTAAAAATATGGAATTTCTATGGCATATAGCCTATAATAATGTATAGGTATTATTATAGGATCAAGGGAGGAAGCATGGGAAAGAAGGTAATTTTTGGTTTTGATTACACAAATAATGAATATATGAAGTTATCGTTATACCTTGTAGTTGGCGGCTCCGCAGCACTTTTAGAATGGGGACTTTTTTATTTATTCTTTAAGGGACTTTCGAGCATGCTTATTTTTTCGTTACAGACGGAAACTATTTTGGCGGCGACTACAATGGCGTTTGCTTCATCAACATTATACCATTACATTTTGTGTAATATCTTTGTTTTTGAAAGTGGCAGCCGTCATCAACGGGGAGCGGAACTGTCGTTGGTGTTCATTGTTAGTACGATTGGATTGTGCTGGAATTTGCTGCTGATGTATTTTTTTACATCACCCGCTTTTTTTGGATTAAATCCGATGGTGTCTAAAATTATAGCGAGTGCGATTGTTACTGTTTGGAATTATTTATCACGTAAAAGATGGATTTTTAAATAAAATATAGGAGTGAGGGTATGGATAGAGAGAAACGCGTATTGGAATTATTGCACCAAATGATAACTATCGATAGTGAAACTGCGACGGAAAAAGAACAAGCGATGGAGGTATATTTGCTGCATGTTTTGTCGGAGATAAAGGAAAATGTATGGTGTGGCTCTCTGCCAGTCAGTAATGATTCGCTTGGACGTTCCATAGTATATGGTTTTATTGAAGGAAGAAGAGCGGATACCCTTATTTTTATGAATCATCATGATGTGGTCGGGTGCGAAGCATATGGCAAACTTGCACCGTATGCGTTTTCTCCGGAAATATTGGCAGAAAAATTACACCATAGTGAAATTGATTTAGAAACAGAAACAGATTTAGATAGCAATGAATGGCTTTTTGGCCGAGGGGCCTGTGATATGAAAGGGGGAATTGCAGCTCAACTGACGGTTTTTGAAGAATATGCAGCCCATCCTGAAAATATGAGTTTATTGTTTTTATCGGTACCTGATGAAGAATCTTATTCAGCTGGGATGCGATCAGCACTGCCTTTTTTGCAGCAACTGCAAAAAGAACGAAATCTGCAATATCGCCTTTTAGTAAATTGTGAACCTAACCATAAAGAACAAAATAATCTAATTGCGTATACAGGATCTGTAGGAAAAGTATTGCCGGTTGTTCTCGTGCAGGGAAAAGCAGTGCATATCAGCAAATATGCTGAAGGAGTAAATCCATTAGGTATTTTAGCTCGTCTTGTTTCGCGTACGGAGGGAAATTGGAATTTGGCAGATCAATGTGAGGGTGAAAGTACGCCGCCGCCATCTTGGATGTATCTGCGGGATGAAAAAAAACAATATGATTTTTCTTTGCCTTGGCGGGCGTCGGCCTATGCTAGTTTTCTAACTTTTAAAAAAACACCGGAAGAAGTGCTGGGTATTCTAAAAAAAGAAACGCAAGCTAGTATAAAAGCAGCTTTAGCCCAAGCGAGAGTACAATATGAAGTACCTGTATTGTCTTACGAAGAATTATTAAATAAGGCAAAACATATACCTGGTTTTTTTACATTTTATAATACATTGCAGTACATAGAAACAGAAAAATTGAAACAAGGGGGAAACTATCCCGCCGTCACTATTGATTTAATGGCACAGATTTTGGATTTTTTGGAAGAAAGAGAACCAGTCGTTGTTATGGGTTTTGCCCCGCCTTTTTATCCGGCAGTAGATAGCAGAAATATGGGAGATAAGAGTTTCCGTGCTGTATTGCAGGCAGTAACAAATTGCCTGCCCGTTCGTTTTGATCCGTATTTTACCGGAGTTTCTGATTGCAGTTATTGCGGATTGGAGTCCACTTTGGAGGGCACTGCTTGTCAAGATAACATGCCTTTATGGGGATCGGCATATCAATTTGATTGGCAAGCTTTATCAGATATTCGGATTCCGTTTATATTATTAGGCCCTTGGGGGAAAGACTTGCACTGTAGAACGGAACGCGTTCATATTTCTAGTGTATCACGGATATTACCAGACGTATTACGGCAAATTTTAACTTATTTGGGAAAAAATTATTAACATATTTTACAGATATGTAATTAAAATATTTTTATTGTGATGTAAATAACTTGTTGTGATAATAAAAATATAGTAATATATTAACATATAATTTACATATATTAACGTAATTTATTTAAAATTTTTTCTTTTAATAGGGAGGAAAGAAAATGGATTTAATTAGAAATTGGCGGATTCATTTATTTGCTTTATGTATCGTTGTTGTGGCAGATTTTGTAGGTATTCAAAAATTTGGACTTGTTGTTTTCCTGCCGCTGTTTTACGCATTAGTTTTGGGAGGTATTATCAGTTATCCGTCTTTTCATATTATGAGTGATAAAATGATGGAACGTGCTGGCGAATTTATGCCAGTTGCTATGTTATATCTTATTGTAAAAATTGGATTAGGCATTGGCCCTAATCTGCATATGCTGATGAACTCAGGTATGGCACTTATTATGCAGGAATTTGGACATTTTTTTGGAACACTTATTTTTGGTCTGCCTATGGCTTTATTTTTGAAAATGGGACGTGAAGCAATAGGAGCGTGCTATTCAATTGACCGAGAAGCAAATGTAGCAATCATTGCAGAAAAATATGGAATCTTTTCTCCAGAAGGCCGCGGCGTTATGGGAATGTATATTTGCGGGACTTTGTTTGGTGCATTATGGATTTCTGTACTGGCAGGAATTATTGCACGTACGGGTCTTTTCCATCCATATGCGCTGGCTATGGGAGGCGGCATTGGTAGTGCCAGTATGATGGCAGCCTCCGTAGGTTCGATTGTTGCTGTTTTTCCTGAAGAAGCCCAGAAAATTACTGCTTATGCAGGGGCGGCTAATTTGATGACTTCTGTTTTGGGAATTTATTTTGCTTTATTTGTTTCTTTGCCTGTTACCGTTAAAGTGTACGATTTTGTAACTGGCCGCAAGCGGCAGGAAGAAGTAGCGGAAATAACTGATACAAATGAATTAAACCGGCAGGAAACATTGGAAAATCAAATTGTTGATGAAAATGCTGCGAGTGTAACTGAATTAATAGAAGATACGAAAGATAAAGAAAATAAAGTTAAAGAAACATTATTGGATTGCTTATTTATTCTTTGTATTACAGGTGTTCTTGGTATTGTTGCCAATAGTGTCGGGTATAAGGGAAATCCGATTGCCGATTTTACAGGATCAGCGTTGTTAGTTGTCATTGCTTTTATTGGCATTTGCATTGCACATTTGCCGGGTTTGAAGAAACTTCCGATTGTTTTCTGGGTATCTATTTTAGCGGTTATCTGTTCTGTTCCGGAAATCCCGGGTACTGCCTGGATTGTGGATCAGACCAATCATATTAATTTCTTGGCTACGACGACGCCTATATTAGCATATGGCGGCTTGTCTTTGGGAAAAGATATTCCTGCTTTCAAGAGATTGTCATGGCGTATTGTTCCCGTTGCTTTAATGGTTGCTTCAGGTTCTTTTATTTGTGCAACAATTATGGCAGAAATCATGCTTCACTTGGAAGGTATTTTTTAATTAAAAGAGGTTGATAGTATGACAAAAGAAGAATTAAAGCAACGTATATGTGATGCGGTGGAAAAACGGGCTGATGATATTATGAATTTTGGTCAGTCCGTTTTTACGGAACCTGAATTGGGGTATAAGGAAGTAAAAACCTCAGCTAAGGTACAATCTGCATTTGAAAAACTTAATATTCCATATACGACAGGATGGGGAATTACGGGTGTAAAAGCACGTTTGAAAGGCAATACTTCTAAGAAAACGATTGCGGTATTGGGAGAAATGGATTCGATTATTTGCCGGAGTCATCCATCTGCTGACGAAAATACAGGAGCGGCGCATTGTTGTGGCCATTATGTTCAAATTTCTGACATGCTAGGTGTTGCAATGGCTTTCCGTGATACAGGGGCAATGGCTCATTTAGGCGGCGATGTTGTATTTTTTGCAGTACCGGCAGAAGAATGTATAGAAATTGAATATCGCAATACATTGCGTGAACATGGTAAAATAAAATATTTAGGTGGTAAGGAAGAGATTATTCAGCAGGGCGGGTTTGATGACATTGATGCAGCAATGCAGATGCATGTTACTACCACTGCCGATTCGTCAGGGTCTATTCAAATCGGCGGTTCCAGCAGCGGTTTTATTAGTAAACTTATAGATTATCATGGCAAGGCAGCGCATGCTGCGGCAGCACCTCATTTAGGGATTAATGCGCTGAACGCTGCGATGCTGGGCATTATGGGAGTCAATGCATTACGAGAAACCTTTCGTGAACAGGATTATGTGCGTTTTCATCCTATTATTAACAGTGGTGGAGATTTAGTTAATGTTGTACCGGATTATGTACGGATGGAAAGTTATGTTAGGGCTGCGTCAGCCGAAGCTTTGGTACATTATAATGTGCGTATTGATCGGGCATTGAAAGCCGGTGCCGATGCGGTAGGTGCAACGTGCGATATTCATAATTTGCCGGGATATCTGCCATTATTCCAGAATAAAGAAATGACAACGCTGTTGGAAAAAAATTGTCATACTATTTTCGGTATGAATCATATTGAATATCCACCGCATGACGCAGCCAGTACTGATATGGGAGATGTTTCTCAACTTATGCCGGTTATACATCCATGGGTGGGATGTATTCACGGGGCACTGCACAGTGCCGAATACGAATTGGTGGATCCGCGTACGGCTTATATCAAAGCGACACAGGTAATGGCAATGACACTAATCGATTTGTTATATGATGATGCGCAAGGTGTAGAAGATATTCTTGCTGAATATAAACCTCGCATGACAAAAGCCGAGTATATACAATTTATGGATTCGATTCATTAAAATAACTATCTAGTAAGGATATCTTTGTTTTTTTGTGTGCCAGTCTTATATAAGGTTAAGGCTGGCATTGCTGTTTTCATATGGTAAAAAGCTTGATATTTTTTTGTTTTTGGGCTATAATTACATAGCTAACTTAACAAGAGTATTGGTGTGTGGTAATCCGCCGGGGCTCGTGCAATAGGAAACTATGAACCTCGTCAGGTCCGAAAGGAAGCAGCGATAAGTAGAAATTCTTATGTGCCACGAGGGTACCTGGCGGGTTATCATACACGAGTACTTTTTAGTTGGTGGAAAAGCAGCGGTTAGCTGCTTTTTTTGCTATGGAGGAAGAAATATGGCATATATTGCGTTGTATCGTAAATGGCGCCCTGCGCTGTTTGAAGATGTAGTAGGACAACAACATATTACGGAAACTTTACAAAAAGCTATTGATACAGATAAAGTAGCACATGCCTATCTGTTTTCCGGACCTCGTGGTACAGGTAAGACCAGTACTGCAAAAATTTTTGCTAAAGCGATGAATTGCGTTGAAGGACCTACTTCACATCCTTGCAATACATGTGAAGTTTGCCGCCATATTACAAATGGAGAGTCATTGGATGTGGTGGAAATTGATGCAGCTTCAAACCGCAGTATTGAAGATATTAGGACACTTCGGGAAACGATTAAGTTTATGCCGGCTGAAGGTCATAAAAAAATATACATTATTGACGAAGTGCATATGTTGACAACAGAAGCCTTTAATGCTCTTTTAAAAACTTTAGAAGAACCGCCGGGACATGTTATTTTTATTTTGGCAACAACAGAACCGGAAAAAATTCCCATGACGATCCTTTCACGATGTCAGAGATATGAATTTCGACGTATTACCAGTCATGACATTGCTGAGCGCCTCATGTACATAGCTGAACAGGAGCATGTAATGCTTACAAAAGGGGCGGCACATATTTTAGCAGTTCAGGCAGATGGAGGTATGCGGGATGCGTTGAGTATGTTGGATCAATGCATTAGCAATACAACAGAGTCCATTAATGAAGCATTAGTACGCAACTTACTGGGATTAATTGGAAAAGAGTGGCTGTTTACATTAAGTGAGGCAGTGTTTAAGGGAAAAGGAGACATTATTATCAAAAGTGTTGATGATATCGTCCGTCTCGGTAAAGAGCCAAGGGTTATTTTGACAGAATTAGTGGCTCACTTGCGGGCGCTTATGCTGTATCAGGCAGCACCAAAGTCAGATACATTGTCAGCGTATGCAGATTCCATGACAGAATTGGCGGATCAGGCTACGCAAGTTTCTCCCCGCAAAGTATTTGCCGTGTTGTCGGTACTGCAGCAAGCAATGCTTACGGCACGGACATCTCCCACACCTCGTGTAGCGGTAGAAATGGGACTGCTTATGGCCGCACAGGCCGAACAGTCTGGCTGGCAAAGCGATTTAACGGAGAGAGTGGAAACCTTAGAAAAACATGCTTTTCGTGTACCTCAGACTGTATTAGATCGTATTTCAAAATTAGAAAATGCAGTTATAGGAAATCATATATCGGGTGCAGATATGCCGATAAGCTCTTACGATAAGATACCTCTGCTGCCGGACGAAAATAATATAACAGATATGCAAGGGGCAGAATCTGTTATAAATATTTCATCTGACAATAGCATGCCACAGGAAAAGCCGCCAATATCAGACCACTTGGCATCGGCGTCCCATAAGGCAGAAACATCACCTGCAATCGGGGTATCGCATAGTTCAACGGAATATGATACAATTTGGAAAGGCGTTTGTGAAGAGCTGGAAAAAAATAAGAAACGGGCAGTTCTATCCTGTATGCGGCCAGGGCAAGTTGTGTATATAGGAGAAGGCCATGTTATTGTGGTTTTTAAGACCGCATTTATGGCTAAACGCGCCAACAAAAAAGATTATTGTCAATGTGTAGACGAAGCATTAAAATTTGTTACCGGCGATACCCTCCATATGCAGGGTTTTTTGGAAGGCGATAGTGAATTGGCTGTTTTTGAGAAAAAAAAAACAACATTCTTGAAAACGAAAACAAGTATTGAAAAAAAAGCGGATTCTTCAATGCTGCAGCCCGTTGAATTGGCAGATGTTCCTGAAGAAGCACGAACAGTGCTGGATCCATTGTTAAAAACAATGGGCGACTGTAATATATATATAGAAAATAAATCATAATAACACAGGAGGAATTACTATGTTTGGTGGAAATATGCAGGGAATGATGAAAAAAGTACAGAAAATGCAGAAAGAAATGCAAAAAATGCAGGAAGATTTAAAAACGCGGACAGTAGAAGCTACTGTTGGCGGAGGCGTACTTACTATTGTCATGAATGGGGAAAAAAAGGTTGAAAGTGTTCATATTGATCCCAGTATCATTGACCCGGAAGATGTGGATATGCTGGAAGATTTAGTAGTGGCGGCTGTTAATGAGGCTAATCAAAAAGTTGATGATATGATGGCGCAGGAAATGGGAAAAATTACAGGCGGGATGAAACTGCCGGGGATGTTTTGATGGATACGCCTTTGGATAGACTGGCGGAACAATTTCGCCGCTTGCCTGGCATAGGCATAAAAACTGCTCGTAAGCTAGCCTATTATATGGTTCAGCAGCCGCCGGAAAAGATAGAAGAATTTATTGCTGCTATACGGGATGCAAAGCAAAAGATGTGTTTTTGTTCTATTTGTTTTAATTTGTCATCCCAAGATCCTTGTCCTATATGCAGTGATGACCGCCGGGATCATGGGGTGATATGCGTAGTAGAAACTCCGCAGGATGTGTCAGCGATTGAACGCAGTGGTGATTATCATGGATTATATCATGTTTTGCAGGGAGCGTTATCACCGTTGGATGGCATCGGAGTGGAAGATTTACGTATAAAAGAACTATTGCAGCGACTTCAAAATACGGAAGTTCAGGAAATAATACTGGCTACGGATCCTGATGTCGAAGGAGAGGCTACGGCTTTATATTTAGCTCGTCTTCTTAAGGCTACGGGCATTCGTGTGACCCGTATTGCACGAGGGCTCCCTATGGGAGGAGACATTGAATATGCTGATGAAGCAACACTGGCAGGAGCGGTGGCAAATCGGCAGGAAATGTGAGGTGCCTGATGGATTATATTTGGATAGGTGTAGGTATTGCCGCTCTTTGGATTTTAAATAAATTTGTGCTGGCTCCGGTTCGGCATTTGGTTTTCAATGTTATTATTGGGCTCATTGCCTTATACTTTATTAATCAATTCGGTGGTGCTATGGGTTTGCATTATGTACCGATTACTTGGATAACAGGTATTATCATTGGTATTTTTGGCTTACCCGGAGTAGCTGTCTTGACGTTATATTTTACTTTTTTTTGACGTAGAGAAGGGATATTGTGAAAGTTAAAAAATGGACGGTACTTGTTGTAACTGCTTTAATTGCAGTGTCAGCTCTTTCTGGCTGTGGAAATGATGTGAAAACTAAGGTAGAGACAGTTACAAAATCAGATCATCCAGTCGCGCTGACGTTGGATGCTAATGTGACGGCTCTTCATATGACAAATATTGTTCCTAAGCTATCAGGTAAATTGATATCTGTTCCATTGACAGTAGGGCAGGATGTTAAGGCGGGACAGATATTGGTTCAAGTCGATCAAATTCCCTATCAGCAAAGTGTAGCAGCTGCTGAATCAGCATTGGTGACAGCATCTATGGGAACAACCCCTTCGCGGGATATGTCGGGAGAGACTGACAGTAGTGACCGCCGGGCAAAACTTGATGTCTGGTACCGCATGGGGGCTATTTCTAAAGTTGAATATAATCAAATGATGTCTAAAGAAAATGAGGCGGCTGCCGGCACTTCTGGCACAGCGGGATCATCTGCAGCTCCGGCTATAGACAGGGAACGGATTGCTCAGCTGCAAGCCTCTATTCAGGCAGCACGGGATATGTTAGGAAACACAACGATTTATTCTCCCATAGATGGAAGAATAACCGCAGTTTCTGATAATCCTTCAGTAGCCGTAGCGGGAATGGTTTTGGCTACAGTACAGCAGATGACTCCGTTAGTGGCGACCTTTGCTATTCCTGAGACATATATTCAGGCCTTAAATAAGGCAAAGCAGAATGGATCTATTAGCGTAGCTGTATTAGCTCCTTCGGGAGAATCGCAAACAGGGGAACTGACCTATCTGGCAACGGGTAAAGATCCAGCAACAGGCAGTTATATGGCGAAGATTACTTTTAATAATGATAAAAATTTGTTTGTCCCGGGTGAATTTTATCATGTGCGCATATCTACGCCGCAGGAAGTATCACAGATTACTATTCCGAAAACGGCGGTTAGAACAAAGGATTCCGGCGATTTTGTTTATATTGTAAATGATAGCGGATTGGCGGATGTTCGATCTATTCTTACTGGCGATGAAGAAGCGGGTCGTGTTGTTGTACTTGATGGTCTTAAGGATGGAGAACGTGTTGTTGCAGATCCGCCGCAATCGTTAGAAATTGGTATGAAAGTGACGACGTAACGTTTTAAAATGGCATAGCTTTTAGCAAAGCAGGTGAATACATTGAAGACGATGGAACCAGGGCAATTAGATCGGCAGAACAGTTTATTGAAGTCATTGGAAAAAAGTCTAGACGTTTTGGATATATTTGTGGAATGCAATACCGGAATGACATTAAAGGAAATCGCGGCCCATACGCACCTAAATACATCTACAGCTTTTCGTATTGTTAATACGCTGGAGCGGCGGCAGTATTTAACTCGTAATGAAACCTCCAAGCAGTACCGTTTAGGACCTAAAGCGCTGGCACTTGGATATTCTTCTCATTGGACAGAGAATGTTGTTACCTTAGCTAAACCCTATTTGCGGCGGCTGCAGCAGCTTTTTAATGAAACAGCCAGTATTTATATTGCAGAAGGGGATAATCGTATTTGTTTAGATCATGTGGAAAGTACACACTCGCTTCGGAGAGTTATTCCGATTGGAGAATCGCTGCCTATTTATAAAGGTGCGGCAGGCAAAGTATTATTGGCATGGTGCAATAAAGAAGAACGAAATCGGGTTATTTTGCAATATGGAAATTTATCAGAATCAGAATTTTCACAAATTCGGCATAACGGATATGCTGTTACACAAGATGAAAGTGAACATGGCTTATTTGCTCTGGCCGTACCGGTTTTTAATTTTGAAAGTCAAGTTATAGCCTCGTTGACAGTTGCCGGACCGTCTATGAGATTTTATGATTCTATACGGCAAAAAATGTTATTTACCATGGGACAGTATGCTTATGAAATTTCATATTCGCTGGGCTACCGTAAAAAATCATGATAGAAGATAAATGGCCGCAGCACGCATATACTGCGGCGGCGCGTGATATAGCACCGGCCTTGCTGGGACGGTATCTTGTCCATAAGATAGGAGAAAAAATACTGGCAGGGCGTATTGTGGAAACTGAAGCATATGGAGGAATGTATCGTCGGCAGCCGGATGATGGTTCACATGCTTTTCGTGGTCTTACCTCTCGAACAGAACCTATGTTTTGGGCAGGAGGATGGAGTTACGTTTACTTGATTTATGGCAGGTACTGCTGCATGAATATTGTTACGGGATCAAAAGGAGATGCACAGGCGGTACTGATTCGTGCAGTTGAGCCGGTTTCCGGGTTGGATGAAATGTTGAAAAATCGAGGGGTATCGTCACTATGTAAAAATTTAACAAATGGGCCTGGTAAATTGTGTCAAGCTTTGAATATTGATTTGAGGCAGAATAAACTGGATCTCTGCGGAGATGAATTGTATGTTATAGAACCAAATAATGCAAGGCGAATTTGTACGTGCCGTTCAACACGCATCAATATTGATTATGCTGTGAAGGGAAAATATTTTCCTTGGCGGTTTTATATAAAAGGAAATCCGTATGTTTCGCGATTTTGAATTTTAAGGGGGAGTCCTTATCATAGAATTTAGAGAATTAAGATTGGAAGATAAACCCGTTATCGAGGATTATTTTCATCAAAAACGGTATGAACAGGCTGATTCAACCTTTATGACGTTGTTCGCTTGGCAGAAACCGTATGAAATACAATGGACTGAAGAAGATAATGTAATGTATATTCGTTCTGGACGCGGGAAAAAACAGTTTTGGCTGCCACCTTTTGCTCGTAAGGACGGGAGTTTTGTCAAAGGGCTAGACCGTATGAAGGAATGGTTTTCTGAACATGGATATCCTTTTCTTATGAAAGGCGTTGTTCCTGAAGTAGTGCAGCGTATACAGGAGCTTTGCCCGGACTGTTATCATATTGAGCCAGATCGAGATAATTATGAATATGTGTATTTGACGCAGGATCTCATTAATTTGTCTGGGAAGAAGTTTAGGCAGAAGAAAAATAATTTGAATCATTTTCGTAATCAATATATGGGATATGAGTATGTTCCCATTACTGAAAATTTATTTGATGCCTGTTTAGATGCTGAGCGCACCTGGTACGATGAACATGATGAAGGTGATTCGGAGCTTGATGCTGAAAGGCATGCTATTCAGACAGTATTTGAAAATTGGAGCATGCTGCAGCCGACAGGCGGAGCTATTTGTGTGTTTAATAAGGTCGTTGCATTTTCTATCGGAGAAATGCTTAACGATGATACTGCGATTATTCATTTTGAAAAAAGTGATCCGGCTATGCGCGGACTATACCAAGCAATTAATTATGAATTTGTCCGACATGCTTGGAGTCACACGAAATATATTAACCGAGAAGAAGATATGGGCATCCCTGGTTTACGAAAATCAAAAGAATCGTATAATCCTGTGCGATTTATCGAAAAATATGATGTTACATTAGCTGACGTATAGCAGAAAGGTATAGTTATGGAATTCCGTTTAGCTAGTCTTGAAGATCGGGAAATTGTAGAAAATCTATGGGCATATTGCTTTGAACCAAAAAATGATCCTTTTTTTCAATGGTATTTTTCTCGCTGTTATAAACCGAATAATGTATTAATGGGTTTTATAAAGGAACAGATGGCTTGTCTGACACACTTAAATCCGTATACAATACGTTTGCGGGGACAGAATATCGCTACATCGTATATAGTAGGTTTGGCAACGCACCCGGCAGCAAGGCGCGGCGGAGTAGGCGGGAAATTATTGTCGGCAGCACTCGAGGAAATGAGGCGGCGCGGTCATTATGTGAATATTTTGATGCCTTCTAAAGCGGGATTTTACCAACCATATGGCTATGAATTATATTGTCATCAATGGCGGGAGACAATGTCATTAGATATGCTGCGGCCTCTTTCAGATCGTACGGTTCATTATGGCATGATTACTACTCCTGACCAGTGGGAACTGTTGGCTGCTGTTTATGATGTATATACCAGTAAATTATCTGGATATGCGGTACGGGATGAATTGTCTTGGCGATGCCATATTGAAGGACAATTGGCTGAAGGTAATATTGCTGTAGTATTTGAGGGTGCACGTCCTATAGGCTATTTGTTTTACCAGTTAGGGGATCCAACTATTCACTGTGGAGAATTTGTATATACCTCCTATAAAGGTAAAAAAGGATTATTAGGATACATGTATAACCATCGCTCTCAAGGTAAAGAAGTCCAGTGGAATGAAGGCATACAGGACCAGTCATACCGATTGTATCCGGATGGACGTACAGGGCATGAAACGATGCCATTTATGGCGGGACGTATTGTTGACGTCTGCGGTATTTTGTCGTCTATATCATATCCAGTTGATGTTCAGACTGAAGTTCAGTTTTCCATAGAGGATACTCTCGCATCATGGAATAACGGCATGTTTTCTTTACGAGTAGTAAACGGAAAAGGAAAGGTGGTTCCCATAGCAAATGCGGAGGTTTCTATGAAAATGGGAATTGGAGCATTAGCTTTGCTCGTTTTTGGTGCGATGTCAGCAGCGGAACTTGTATATTATGATAAATTATCTGGCAGTGATGCATCAATACGGCAGTTGGATAAAATCTTTCCTGCTTGTTCTTGCTACATTAATGAATGGTATTGAAATTTTTTATATTGTAGCATAAAAATCAACGATAGGGTTTTGCCTTTATTTGGTATCCATACCATTGCATAAAAAAGTTAGATACGATACAATCACTATAGACTAAAAATAGTCTATGGTGATTGTATATGTTGTTTTTTAAACTGGGACAAAAAACGAACCTACCGGAACGGATTATTGCTATGACTATGTTGTGCATGTTTTAAATAAGGAGGCAGATTATGGAAAAATATGTTGCTCTTATTGCTCATGATGCCAAAAAGGATGATATTGTGCGATTAGCAAAAGAGTATTCTCAGGTATTGTCCAAGTATCCACTTGTAGGAACAGGTACTACGGGAAAACGTATTTGTGACGTCACGGGACTTTCTGTGAAACGTATGCAGTCCGGTCCTATTGGCGGTGATCAGCAAATAGGAGCGATGATTGCTTCTGATTTGGTTTTAGCCGTTATATTTTTACGAGATCCATTAACGGCACAGCCGCATGAACCGGACGTTTCGGCATTTCTGCGTCTTTGTGATGTTCATTCAGTTCCGGTTGCTACTAATGTGACAAGTGCTCGGATATTGCTTACTGCGTTGGTGGATAAGCCGGAATTATTTAATAAATGAGAAGTGAGGAGATATGCTATGTTGAAAAAGACAAAAATTGTATGTACACTAGGACCAAGTTCTGACAGCCCGGAAATTTTGGATGATATGCTTCGATCCGGCATGAATGTGGCTCGATTCAATTTTTCTCATGGTTCACATGAAGAACATAAAGCAAGAATAGATGGAGTTCGTGCGGCTTCGAAACGTACAGGAGTTCCGGTGGCACTTATGCTGGATACAAAGGGACCAGAAATTCGCTTGGGACTTTTTGAAAATGGATCTATTCAGATGGAAGCAGGTAAAGAATTTATACTTACAGCCAGAGATGTAAAAGGGACAGAAACAATTGCATCCATGTCTTATAAAAATCTTCCCAAAGAAGTAAAAGTGGGAGATCATATCTTGTTGTCTGATGGATTGGTTAATTTAGAAGTCATCCGTGTTGAAGGCGACGATATCCATACAAAGATTTTGAATAAAGGAAAGATGAGTGATCGCAAGCGTGTTGCTGTTCCAGGTGTAGCAATCAATCTCCCCGCGGTATCAGATACAGATATCAAGGACATAGAATTTGGTATTTCCAAGGATATGGATTTTATAGCGGCTTCTTTTATTCAACGAGGAGAAGATGTCGTCTCTATCCGTAAAATATTGGAAAAACATGGCAATCACATGCAGATCATATCTAAGATTGAATGTCAGGCGGCCGTACAAAACATAGATGAAATAATTAAAATGTCTGATGGATTAATGGTAGCTCGCGGAGACTTGGGTGTAGAAGTACCAGCTGAAGAAGTGCCTATGCTGCAAAAAATGCTTATCAACAAATGCCATGCAGCAGGAAAACCAGTAATAACAGCGACACAGATGCTTGAATCTATGTGCACCAATCCGCGTCCGACTCGTGCGGAAACCAGTGATGTAGCAAATGCTATTATAGATGGAACGGATGCCATTATGTTAAGTGGAGAAACTGCAGGGGGATCCTATCCAGCAGCTGCTGTTCAAACGATGGAACGAGTGGCATTGTTTACGGAAAGTCATTTTGTGCCACAGGAAACACGACTTGCAGCTTCCGCAGGAGGCACCTCTACGACGGATTCTATTGGCAGAGCAACGGTTACTATTGCAGATAATCTTCACGCAGCCGCAATTATTGCTTCAACCGAAAAAGGTGGCACAGCGCAGATTATATCTAAGTATCGTCCGGCATGCCCTATTATTGCTGTATCACCACACAAGCATATTGTTCGACGCTTACTGTTGAATTGGGGAATTCAGCCAGTTTTAGGAGAAAAAGCGGCTGATTCAGATGAATTGGTAGATAAAGCGATATATGCAGCGTTAAATAATGATTTAATAAAAACAGGGGACCTTGTAGTGTTGACGGCAGGAGTTCCAGTGGGTATCGAAGGAACCACTAATATGGTTCGTGTCCAAATTGTAGGCGATGTTGTATTACGCGGAACAGGGTTGGGTAAAAAAACATCAGTAGGAAAGGTTTGTGTAGCGTCTGATGAAACAGAGCTGGCAGATACCTTTGAGGATGGTTGTATTTTGGTGATTAAATCAGCTGAAACGGGATATATGAAATATATAAGCCGTGCAGGTGCACTCATTTCGGAGGAAGAAGGCCTTACCAGTCCGTCAGCGGTAGCTGCATTGACGTTAGGTGTTCCTTGTGTTGTGGGGGCTAAAGATGCTGTATCGAAGTTGAAAAATGGTGAAGTTGTTACTGTTGATGGTACTCGTGGTACGATTTACCGCGGAGTTACCAATGCTAGATAATCTCAGGAAAATGGATGCCCTTTGAAAATGATTGATTTGAAACCAAACAACCGGCGGCTAATAAAAATACTAGCTGCCGGTTGTTTGGTTTTTTAATATTTGATGTATATTTCGTTATTATTTATCCTAGAATTTTTTTCAAATCTTCTTCCGGAGTAGTAATAGGTGTAAGATGGAAATTTTCTACAAGATAACTCAATACATTAGGTGATACAAATGCTGGTAATGTGGGACCAAGGTATATATTTTGGATACCTAGATACAGCAGTGTCAAAAGGATACAAACTGCTTTTTGTTCATACCAGGAAAGAACGAGAGAAAGCGGCAAGTCGTTGACACTGCAGTTAAATGCTTTGGCAAGTGCAATTGCGACTTTAATTGCACTGTAAGCGTCGTTGCATTGCCCCATATCCATAATACGCGGTAAACCACCGATAGTGCCAAGATCGAGATCATTAAAACGATATTTGCCGCAGGCCAATGTAAGAATTACTGTATCGGCAGGCGCTTTTTTGACAAAATCTGTGTAATAGTTGCGTCCGGGGCGAGCTCCGTCGCAGCCGCCTACAAGGAAGAAGTGGCGGATAGCACCCGCTTTCACTGCATCAACAACCGTATCGGCAACAGCAAGAACAGTGCCATGGCCAAATCCTGTCATGACGGTGGCGCCTCCATTGATGCCTGTAAAATGTTGTGCTTCTGCATAACCACCAAGTTCTAATGCTTTTTCAATAACAGGTGTATAATCTTTAGTATCATCAATGTGAACTATTTCAGGGTAAGATACCACCTCGGTTGTAAATACACGGTCAGCATAACTACTGCGAACCGGCATAAGACAATTAGTAGTAAAGAGAATAGGGCCAGGAATATTATCAAATTCTTTTTGTTGATTTTGCCAAGCTGTACCAAAGTTACCTTTTAGATGAGGATATTTCTTAAGCAGTGGATATGCATGAGCCGGCAGCATTTCACCATGAGTATAAATATTAATGCCCTTGCCGTTTGTTTGATCCAAAAGAAGTTTTAAGTCATGAAGATCATGACCGCTGATGACAATAAAGGGGCCTTTTTCAATAGTCAGGGGAACAGAGGTAGGTTGCGGGGTACCATAAGTTTCGGTGTTGGCTTTGTCAAGTAATTCCATGCAGGCAAGATTTGCTTTTCCCGTTTCCATGACAATAGGAAGCAGTTCATTCATGCCCCAGTTTTCTCCCAAAGCAGTTAATGCTTTTAAGAAAAATGCATCGACTTCTTTATCGGTATAGTCCAGCATAAGGGCATGGTAAGCATATGCAGCAATGCCGCGAATGCCAAATAAAATAAGAGACTTCAGAGAACGGACGTCTTCATTGTCGTTCCAAATTTGTTCAACATCATAATTGACGTCACTATTTGGAGAAATAGTATCTTTTTCTGCATTTACTTTATCGATCATCAACTGGATGGTAGCGACATCAAAATTTACATTTGTAATAGTGGTAAATAAACCTTCTAAAATAATGCGATTTGTTTTGCTTGTAGGGGCATTTGCTGCGGCGGTACGTGCTAATCCTATGAGTGCACCTGTTAATTCATCTTGCAATTTAGCCGCGGGAGCAGACTTTCCGCACATACCGGCACGTCCAGTGCATCCAGTACCTCCCATTGTTTGTTCACATTGAAAACAAAACATTTGTTTTTCCATTTAGAATACCTCCTATAAATTTCACCTTAAAATGGGAACACTACAATTAATATCATTTTAAAATCATCCACCGCATAAACGGCATGAGGAATTTTAGCCGGCATAACCAGGGTTTCTCCGGTATGTACAATATGTTCTTTTTCTCCAACGATAAAACGACCGGTTCCACTTAGCACAGTAATCATAGCATCACCTGTAGATTCATGCGTACTGATTTCTTCACCTTGTGCAAAGGCAAACAAGGTCATACTGACGGCTTTATTTTGTGCTAATGTTCGGCTGACAATCTGGCCGGGAGATACGGTAACCTGATCAGCTAGAGAGAGAACCATTTCATGAGAAAGATTTTTGATATAATTTGTTTCCATTGTTTAGCTCCTTTGTTACATTTCTTCAATTGCTCCGGCAGGACAGCTTGTTAAAGCATCTTGGGCGGAGTTTTCCACTGAAGCTGCAACGTCTTCCGCAACAGCAACAGCGATACCTTCTTCGGTCATAGAAAAAACGTCAGGACAGGTATTGGCGCAAAGGCCGCAGCCAATGCAATTTTCATTAACTTTAAATTTCATAATAAAGACTCCTTTCTTAAAAACAATAGCATATGCGTTGCGGGAATTAATACCCCGCCGATCCTTTTATGAACTTATTATAGAATGAATTTTTTATTAGGTATGTTGTATATGTAACAAAAAGAAAAAAATTTAAAAACAGTAAAAGAGTTTAAAAAAAATAAAATATTTAGTATACTGGTATTATGAAGTATATATATAGTTTATTATCAACAAAACACAGGATATATATATGTATACAATAAAAGGAGGAAATATATATGGCAGAACAAAAGAATGCATTATATGCTGTTTTTCATACGAATAACGGCGATTTTTCAGTAGAGTTATTTCCAGAAGCAGCACCGGCAACGGTAGAGAATTTTAAAAAATTAGCAGAATCAGGATTTTATAATGGTACAATATTTCATCGCATTATTTCAGAATTTATGATCCAAGGCGGTGATCCGGAAGGAACTGGACGTGGCGGCCCCGGGTATGTCATTGAAGATGAATTTGGGCCAGGATTAACTTTTAATGAACCGGGGGTGCTGGCGATGGCTAATGCAGGTCCCAATACTGGCGGTTCACAATTTTTTATTACCGTCGTTTCGACTCCTTGGCTTCAAAATCATCATGCTATATTTGGTCAGGTTATTGATAATTATGATGTAGTGCAGGCATTAAGCAATGTTCCCACGGATCAATTTGACCGTCCCATAAATAAGGTAGTCATTGAATCATTGGAAATAAAGGATACATTATAAACAGAGGAAGATGTGCATATGATGTACTATACATATATGGTGCTCTGTGCCGATAATACCCTTTACACTGGCTGGACACTGGATGTAAAAAAACGCGTGACTGTACATAACAACGGGATGGGGGCCAAATATACCAGATCTCGGCGGCCGGTGCAGCTTGTCTGGTGTGCAGCTTTTTCTACTAGACATGATGCAATGCATTGGGAACGACTGATTAAACAATGGCCGCGAAAGAAGAAAGAGCAATTGTATAAAAATTGTATATGCCGGGTTGAGGAACAAGAACGGGTTTAAGGAGATGGCAACATGAAACGATGCAAAAAGTGGATTGGGACCCTTCTTGTCAGTGTCTCATTGATAACCGTTCCTGTGGGAGCAGCGATGGCGGCTAATTCTTGGCAGATACTGGCATACGGTACAATGGCTATGGTTATTGTAAAACAACAGCTGGTTCAATTGGATGCCGGCAGGCAAAATCAAATGCTGGCAGAAACGCAGAAAAAAACAGGTGTGTCTCATGATGAGGCAGCCAATCAGCGATTAGATAATATCCATGCAAATTTGATGAAAACGGGTATGATCAAAAGAGACTATAAAATGTATGTTAACCCTTCACAGGATATGAATGCATTTGAAACTATCGGCGGAGTTATTTCTATTAATCAGGGTATGATGAATGCTCTTACTGATTCTGAATTGGCGTTTACTTTATGCCATGAAATGGGACATGGTGAACATCGTCATGCTGTTAACGGCATCCTTAAAGGAATAGCCGTATCGACGGCGGTAGATTTGGCTTTTGGCGGTAATGGAGACTTGCTGGATATTTTATTTGGCGGTCTTGCAGTAAATTACATTGACAATGAAGTAATTACCATGGATCAGGAAAAAGAAGCGGATGCAACGGGATTTAATATTTTGAAAAATACACAATACAATGTAGGTGGAGCACCGGCATCCATGGTACTGATTTATGAAAAATACGGGAATCTATATACGGAAGGATGGAAACGTGTTATCAGTCCCAATAATCATCCTAAAATGTCGAATCGTATTGAACGATTAGGAAATCGGATGACACGGTGGTCGGGAAATCGCGTTCAAGTTGGTGGAGCGACAGTATATGTTAATGCGCTTCCTGTTGTGACTCCTATTTCTTTTGGAGAATATTCCTCCTGCCGTCGTGCATATCTTGTTGCGGGAAATTTGGCGCGGCTGACACATGAAGTTTATGGTGAAGCGGTGCAAAAGGATGTACCTCAAGTGCGTTCAACTTCTAAAGCAGCGGACTGGCAATGGAATATATTACGGGATGGCAGTGATATTGTTGTTAATGGGACAACCATTATGACTTGTGCAGCAGGAGATGACCAAGCATCTATTATAAAGAATTTAAAATTGGCTTTATATGCCAAGGCAGATATGCTGAATGAAAATAAAATTTCTTCATTACAAGAAGAATGGCTTAAAACGCATGGTTATAAGGAAAAGAAAAAAGAAACGTTAAAAAATAAGAATACGTCAATACCGGCAGCAGAAAGATCCGAACATGTTGCGGGATGAGTAATAAGCCGTTGCATAAATGATTTATAGCATCATTTATGTAACGGCTTGTTTAAAAACACTTGACATTAACTTATCTTTACGCTATACAATATATAAGTGATTTTACCTAAGTGAAATTTTCTGCAAGGAGGCGGTAAATATGAGAAGAGTCGCATATATTACGATGTTTTTATTTTGTTTCACCGTAAGTTTTGCTTTTCTTTCTTTGGCTCGGCCGGGAACGGTGCAGCACCATATTATATCACCGCCTATGGAAAAAGTGCGCAAGACCTATGAAGTCAGCAATAAATTAGTGTCATCGGATTTACAGCAGGTAAAACCGCAAGTTATGGCACAAACTCCGGAGAAAAGTTCTTTGATGCCGCTTTTACAATGGTCTCGCATTGATACGGCTGTAGCATATGAAGTTGATATTTTGAAAAAAAACGAAGATGAACAGGATTCATATGAACCCATTATGCCAACAAAACGAGTGTATGTAACCGGATACATGTTTCACCTTCCGAAAGAGTTTGATGGAGATGTATTTTATTGGCGTGTTCGGGGAATTGATTTAGATGGCAACGGGGTAAGCGATTATTCTGATGTTGAACCAGTATATGTGGATCGGACATTGCCAATAGTTGAAAAGCCGGCGACTTTATCTTATTATAATCAAGGGAATGGAACGGTTCTCTTGTATCCTGTCTATGACTGGATACCTATTCCTGACACGGAGAAATATGAGATAGAAATTTTGGATGCAGCACCAGAAAATCCTAACGGTACGGAACCCTCCGTTCATCGGATAGACTCGCTTACATGTGAAAGTTCAGAAAAATATGACCCTAAATCCCGAGTATCAGATGCGGTTTTATATTGGCGTGTCCGCGGTATAGATAATGTAGGGCATACTGTAGGCGTGTATTCTGATGCAGTTCCCTTTAAGACGAGTCCGGAAGATAATTATGATGTAGCAACACTGGGAGATAGTATTAGTCATGGCGGCGGCAGTATTTCTTATTCGCCAAGTGACTGGGCGTTCAGTTATCAGTACTATCTTGATTTTCCTACTATCAATTTAGCGCAAAGCGGCGATACTAGCAATATGACAGCGGAGCGTTTTGAACGGGATGTATTACCTTTTCATCCGAAATATTTGATTATTCTTATGGGTTCTAATAGCTTGCGAGCGGGAGAATCGCCTTATTCGGTGATTTACGACATGAAGAAAGTCAAGGAGGCGTGCCTGGATCATGATATAAAACCCGTGTTTTTAACAATACCGCCAATCAATCCTGCCAATATCAAGAAAGCGTTTGATCAAGATACGGCAGAAGATTGGCAGCAGCGGGTGGCAATAGTAAATGCTTGGATCCGCACGCAGATTCATATTGACATTACACCGGGAATGGCAGACACAGATGGGAATTTATTTACCTACTTAGCGTTGGATGGATTACATCTTGATCCGCAGGGAAAGCAGATGATGGCAGGAGCCATTAATGCGGAATGGAAATATATTTTATCTTTGCCAGATGATGTATGGGAAAAGAAGTAGTGGTCAATTCCCCTTACTTCTTTTCGGGTACCAGGAATCCAGGTGTTGTGAGATAGCGATCTCCCGTATCAGGAAGAAGTGCAACTATTGTTTTACCCGCGTTCTCCGGTTTTTTGGCAAGTTCTGTTGCGGCATAGAGCGCTGCACCAGAAGAAATACCAATGAGAATACCTTCGTGTTTGGCAAAAATATTAGCCGTTGCATACGCCTGTTCTGTGGTAATTGTGAAAATGTCATCGTAAATAGAGGTGTTTAAGGTTTTGGGAATGAAATTGGCGCCAATCCCTTGAATTTTATGAGGTCCCGCATGCCCTTCGGATAAAAGCGGAGAATCTGCTGGTTCAACTGCAATGATTTGTACAGAAGGCTTTTTATCTTTTAAATATTCGCCAATACCCGATAACGTACCACCCGTTCCGACACCGGCTAAAAAGATATCGACTTCACCATTTGTGTCTTCATATATTTCAGGTCCCGTAGTTTCTCTGTGGGCAGCAGGATTGACCGGATTGGTAAATTGTCCTGGAATAAAACTGTTGGGGATGGTATTTGCTAATTCTTCTGCTTTATCAACCGCACCCTGCATTCCTTTTGGGCCTTCAGTAAGAACGATTTCGGCACCATAGGCAGACATTAAATTGCGGCGTTCAATGCTCATGGTTTCCGGCATGGTAAAGATTGCTCGATAGCCTTTTGCGGCGGCGACAGATGCAAGACCGATACCCGTATTGCCGCTGGTTGGTTCAATAATTACTGCGTTTTTTCCTAAAATACCTTTTTGTTCGGCATCTTCAATCATGGCTTTGGCAATTCGATCTTTGACAGAGCCTGCGGGATTTAAGTATTCTAGTTTGACTACTATTTTTGCGGTTATTCCGGATTCTGCATTATATCGAACCGGTTCTAACAAGGGGGTGTGACCAATTAATTCTACTACATTTTTATAAATTTTTCCCATAATATTCAGATCCTTTCTGGAATTTATCCATTAAAAATAAAGTGTTGTTTTATAAGAGTATCTACTACATCGAAATACCCATAAATATGTAAATACAGGTAACATATAAGCCTCCTTGTTATAACTAAAAAGAATACAAAAACAGTATAGTTTATGCTTATATCGACTTACCATGGATTTCCTTTCGTATAAGAAAAACATAGTAAATTATGCTTGTTTATGTAATGTAAGATGCATATCAGAAGTATCGTCTATGGCATCAAGGCGGTTTTGGAGCAGGGCAACTTGTTGTTTTAGCGCTGTAATTTGATCTTCTATAGGATCGGGAAGGCGATTATGATTTAAATCAATATCTTGTTCTGTATGATGTGCTTGTAGACGTTTTCCTTTTTGAACAACAATGTGTCCGGGGATACCGACCACTGTTGAATAGGGAGGAACTTCATGAAGAACCACAGAGCCCGCTCCAATTTTAGCTCCTTCACCAACGGTAAAAGAGCCAAGTACTTTGGCACCGCAGGCAATGACTGCATAATTACCAATCGTAGGATGTCTTTTCCCTTTTTCCTTACCGGTACCGCCTAGCGTTACTCCTTGATAAAGAGAAACATTTTTGCCGATGATCGTTGTTTCACCGATAACGGTACCCATACCGTGGTCAATAAATAAGCCTTCACCGATTTGTGCTCCCGGATGAATTTCTATACCCGTTAGAAAACGACTAATAGTAGAAATGACGCGAGCGATAACAAACCAATGATGTGTATAGAAAAAATGAGCAATACGGTGATTCCAAATAGCATGCAGGCCGGAATAGCATAAAATTATTTCTAAATTATTTTTAGCAGCTGGATCTCGGTTTTTGATGACGCGTATATCGTTACGTACTTGTCTTAACATAGATACAACCTCCATTTATATAACAAAAAATCCATCATCTCTAAACAGAGACGATGGATCGCGGTTCCACTCTGATTGCAACATATAAATACGCTGCCCCTCAAATCCAATAACGGCGGTAACCGGAAGCAGCCTACTTATATTTCAGCTGTTCTGCTCTCAAAGGCATTCCACGGACTTCGTCTGGGTGTAAGCTCTCAGCCGGTGGCTTACATTTTCTGTCAAACGGGGGCATGCGTGTACTTGTTTTGATCATTGCATTTTTATATTGATTGATATCATACACTTTAATTTTTTTTTTGTCAATAGGGATTGAAATATTTTTATATAAATTTCAATGATTTTGTTCGGTATAGTGTGTGTGTAATATGATAATCAACATGAAGGTGAGTAATTGAAATAAGCCAGGGACTACGGTATAATATAAGAGAATATGAAAAAATAAAATTTATAGATATGTAATGAAGTTCGTAGTTGGAATGTGAATTGGGACAAAACATACAGCATGGTGGAAATATCTTACGAATTGTTTTTTATCAGTTAGACAACTTTCGAGATGGGTAACAACGATTGGAATCGTGCTGCTCGATGAGAAATAAAAGAAAGAATACACGTGCGCCGTTACCTTTGTGCGGAAGAGGCTATGGAAACAGCTCTTCTGATTGATGAGGAAACGGCTTCTTATTATGATAAAACAGTATTGTTTTTAGTTTTAAGAAAAATATAATAAAATGGAATACATAATGATTAAAATGTATTTTTATTTTAAAAAGTCGTTTAATAGAAAGTTTAAACTAAATAAGGAGGAGATGGCAAATGGCGGCAGCGTTGAAGTTGAGCTATTTAAATCATAGTGGATTTACAGTAGAAACAGAAAGCAAGGTGCTTGTATTTGATTATTATCAAGATCCGGCAGGAATTGTTTCGTCCTATGCAGTCGGTACAAAACCGCTGTGGTTTTTTGTAAGTCATTGGCATGGAGATCATTTTAATAAGCATATTGCTGATTTTGAACAGCAAACAGCACAATATATTGTAAACAAGGATGTGAAATTGAAACAAGTTGCAGCAGATAAACTGCATCCTTTGGATATATATGATACAATATCTATTGACGGAGTTAACATTACACAATACGGTTCAACAGACGAAGGTGGGTCCTTCATGGTGGAGACAGACGGCAGCCGTATCTTTCATGCCGGTGATTTGAATTGGTGGCATTGGATGGGAGATACAGATAGCAATAACGCGGCGGCCAAGGAAATGTATGATAAAGAAATGTCCCATTTGGAAGGACAAGTTATAGATGTAGCTTTTTTTCCGGTAGATGCACGATTGGAAGCGGCACGTGAATGGGGAATTTTGGGGTTTCTTGATAAAGTAAAGATTACAAAATGTTTGGTTCCTATGCATTATTTTGGAACGCCGTGGCAGCCGTCTATTGATTTTCAAGCTAAACACGATGATGTGCCGCTTTGGATTCCGCGGGAAGGCGGCAATTCTATCACTATTTTACTTTAACCATATCGCGTTGATAGATATTAATGTCTGGCGTATAGCCGGAGGAGGAATACATAAATGGATCAATTGGAGATCACAAAACAAAGCCGCAGCCATGTAGCCAATTATATATTGATAATTGCTGCTATTGTGTTGCTTTTGTCATATCCGTTCCGAGACCTATTTGCGGGCGGGTTACTAACACATTTAGCAGGAGCGGCTTTAATTGGCGGACTTGCGGACTGGTACGCGGTAACTGCTTTATTTAAGAAACCGTTGGGAATTTCTTTTAAGACAGCGCTTATTCCGCGAAGTAAGGAAAGAATAGCGGAAACAGCAAGGCATATGATTGAATGTGAAATATTGACAGTTCCTAATATGTATAATGTGTTAAAAAGTCATCCTGTTCTCGATGCGGTGTTAGATTACCTTCATAGTGAAAAGGGGTTCAGATCCGCTGAACAAATTTTGGGACAAATGCTTAATACTTTTCTTTATACCATTGACATGCAGGCAGTGGCCCGGAATGCAGCCGGTATGGGGCGTCAGACTATTGAAAAAATTGAGATAGCACCGATGTTAAGCGAATCGTTAAAAGTTAGTTTCGCCGGAGCTGCAGGTAAGGACTTTTTGGACTTTTTGCTTATGACACTGGAAACGACGACAAAAAGTGATACAGCAAAAGTTTATTTAGGTGAAATTTATCGTGAATCACTGCGTCAGTATGAAAAACGAAATTTTGTTTATGCGCTTGTCATCAAAGCGGCGTTATCCAGTGAACTTTTTAGTCCGGAACATGTTGCCGGAGTATTACAGGGAAAATTTATTGAGGTATTGGAAGAAACAAAACGTCCTGACTCTGCCTATCGGCGCAAAGCCATGCAATTTCTGTGGCAGCAGGCGGAACGGCTGGAAATGAATAAAGAGTGGCAAAGTCGAGTAGAAAGTTATAAGATGATGTTGTTTGATTATATAGTATCCCGCCCAGATTTAAGTGAATCTTGGTTGCGTTATATTAAAAATCCATCGCGTCAGTATCGTTTGTGTCATATAGCGGCGGATTATACAGTTGAGCGATTGGAAAAATGGCGTCAAATGGATACTTCCGTTGAACAAATGAACCGGGCTGTTCTCGCTATGGCAGTTAAATCGCTGAAGCGGCTTCAAACTTGGTTTGGGGCTACAGCAGAGCAGGAAATTATGAAATATGACAGCCAAGTTTTGGCAATACAGCTGCAAGATAAAGTTTGGTATGACTTGCAGATGATTCGCGTGAACGGATCTCTTGTTGGAGCGCTCCTAGGTGCGTGCATATTCCTAGCAATGTATGCTTTGAAAGGAGGCTGGTAATATGAGCTATCGTCAACGTGCCAACAGTATCCTGGCGTTATCTTTTTTTTGTTTTGGTCTTGTGTTTTTTTGGTGGTATACACATGAAACCGGATTTTGGGAAGAACTAGTGTTTTTTGTTGTGCAGTCAGCGCTTATTGGCAGTATTGCGGATTGGTTTGCCGTTACCGCGTTATTTGATAAACCTCTTGGCGTTCCTTACCACACGGAATTAATCTATAATCATCGGGAACAATTGATCAATGCAATGACTAAAGTTGTATCAGAAAAATTATTAAAACCGCACATGTGGGAAGAAAAGCTTGATAAATTTTCCTTAACATCTAGAATTTCAATATGGCTGTCGAGTGAACAGGGTCACAAGAAATTTCGTTCTTTTTTATATGAAATTGCAGAGCGCATTTATGGTTATGCACGAAAAGGAGAAACGCAAAAAGCAATTGCAGAAAATATACGCAGCTATTTAAAAAAGCAGCCAATTATGATGTTTATGCAAGATCGAATTATAACTATGCTGGAAGCACCCGATGGAAAAATACTGAATGAATTGATTGCGGTGTTTTCTGAGTGTGTTCGCAGTAAAGATTTTGAAGATTTTTTGGTGAAAATTTTAGATAGTTGGATGGAAGATACCAAGAGGGGAAATATACTAAATACGGTAACGAAATTCACCGGATTGATGGATAACCGTAAGATAGCAAAAGATATTCAACAAAGTATTGTGACATGGCTGGAACGTTGGCAACATGCAGATGCTAACGAGAGAGAATGGCTCTGCAGCCGTTTGGAAATTCAGATGTATGCTATGAGTGGGCAATTGACATATACGATTCAAAATGGACAAAATCGCTTTATTGATACACTGCCTATTGAGGCATGGCTGAATGGAATGCTTCGATCTGGTACGTATTATTTTACGACAGGAATAGAAGGAAAAGAGAAGTTGACAAACTTCATGGAAAATGAGGTTATGCGGTATGTGAGGTACTGTGGACAATATCCAGAAGTTAAGGATTGGCTTGACGAACAAATTCGTAAGACGTGTACGGTTATTCTGGAAAATGAACATGCATTAATTGGTGTTGCTGTTCGGCAGGTACTTTCGGGATTTGATAAAAAAAGATTTAATGATTTTTTAGAAAGCAAAGTAGGAGAAGATTTAGCTTGGATTCGGATTAACGGGGCTCTTGTCGGTGCTTCGATCGGATTTTTGGCATTTCTTTTTCTTAATCTTTTTTATGAACCGTATATGGTACCTCTTATGCGGGGAATATTATCGTAATTATATTGTACGAAAAAATGTATTTATAATAAGTAAAAAAGACACTGACTTTATGTAGTGCCCTATAAAGTTAAACCGAAACGAAGTAGCATGTACTTGCTGCTTCGTTTTTTTATGCTGCGGTATGATATAACCGGTAATTAATCGGACTCAGCCAACCAAGTTTTGCCTTAATTCTGTGGTGATTGTAATATTCTATATAATTTTTAATGGCTTGCTCTAACTTTTCAAAACTATGATATGTGTGACCGTAATAAATTTTCCATTACATTATTGTCTAAGCAAGTTCCTTTCCGAGACATACTTTGAAATATCCGTTTATCTTTCAGTCTGGTTGCATAGTCTCTCATCGGATAGACCCATCCTTGATCGAAGAGAAAAGTCCGACGATAAGAGCAATCACTGGTTACGTCAATATCTTTTTCTAAAGCAGATAGAAGCCCTTGTGCCAAAGGTTGTTTTGTGAAACTGTAACTAATAATTTCACGGTTGAAAAAATCCAAGAATGAATCGAGATAGGTCTTGTGCGTAATGACAGTACCCTTTTCAGCAATCTCATAGTGCTTGAATTCTGTTGTATCTGTTGTAATTTTTTGATGAGGAATACAAGGTGTCAAAACGACAATTTAATCGGTTAGGGGCAATTTGTCCAACAGGAATTGTATTTACGACTTTTGTGTATAAAAGATTTTGACCTGTAGGCCAAGCTTCTGGACTAATCTTTGAACTTTTTTGCGGTTAACTATAATGCTATTTGTACAGAGTTTCCCCTAGATACGACGATAGCCAAAATCTTTATGTATTTTGCGTATGGCTTGTATTTTCTTATCCAAGGTAGCTTCCGGTGAAGTTACATCAAATCGTTTCCGCCAATACATATACATTGCCTTGGGAAAAATGGCAACAGCAAAAATATCTTTTAGTTTGAATGATCATCGGAGACGGATGACGATTCTTGCTTTCGTTGTTGATTCTGACTATCTACTGATTCTATTGGCATTGCTAATTTATCGGACACCTTAGGAGCCTGTCTTTCCGTTGTGAGACTAACCTACGCCGACAGTACGATACCTCAGAACCCATTGTGCCAAAAGGGACGGGTTATTTATGCCGAGAGCCAATGTGCGAATTCTTGATAGGAAATCTCGGAACTTAGATATAAATCCACTGCAGGGAATCTAAATTGAAAAGAGTAAGTTTTCTTTTGACGAAAACGAGCATATTGTCTTTGCTGATGGAGTTGTAAGCAGTAGTCCAATGCAGGATAGTTGTGTGACTAGAATGTTGTATCTTTTTGCAAAGCCATGATAATGTAGTTTCCTTTATAGATACGCTGAAGCTACTTTTTGTTTAAATTCAGTACTATATTTTGCCATAAAGATACCCCCATAAGGTAGATTGTAGGTCTAACTTATGGAGGTCAGTACATTAATCAGTGTCTTTTTTATACACCGGTTCCATCAAAAGACGGAATAAACATCTTACTGGCAGACGCTTTTTCTTGAACAAACCCATCTTCAATGCCGCTATCAAAAAGATATTGCTCGGCTTTATTATATTCTCTATCCGTTAAAGACCGGTTGATTTTTGGATATTTATAAGCATTTCCACAAGGTGTGTATTGCCGCATAAGACTGAATAATACTTGACCTTTTTTAAAATGAGAAGCTACCCAATCAATAATACGCTTCGTATTATCCAGACAATTTGGCAAGATCAAGTGACGGATGATAAGTCCTTTTTTTAATATACCTTGTGCATCAAGTTCATAAGGACCGACTTGTTCATACATTTGCAAAATTGCCTTTTCTGCTATTTCTGGATAGTTACTGGCCATACTATAAGTCGAACTGAGGGATGCATCTATATACTTAAAATCAGGAAGATATATTTGTATTTTACCTTGGAGAGCAGTAATGGTTTCCACTGTTTCATATCCGCCGCAATTGTAAACAACGGGAATTGGAATGGGGCTATCAAGGCTTTCTATAATTGCTCGTATATAAGGTGTCGGTGTTACTAAATTAATATTATGGGCCCCTTGGGCGATCAGTTCTTTATAAATCTGCCGTAAACGTTGTATCGTAATTTGTTTTCCTTGTTTGTCGGAGCGACTGATGTCTGCATTTTGACAAAAACAACAGCGTAAATTGCAGCCTGTAAAAAAAATAGTACCCGAACCTTTCGTGCCGCTGATACAAGGTTCTTCCCAGTAATGTAAAGCAGCTCGAGCAACAATGGGTTGTAAAGGACTATGACAGTAACCTGAAATAGCTTTTCCCGGTGCATTAGTTTCAGGACGGATGATATTGCAATGACGGGGACAGTCATTACAAGGGGATTGTGTATTCATGATTTTCTCCTTTTTATAATACAACGTTTATTTACAATTATTATAGCACGGCGGAGAAGAACAGAAAATAACATAAAAAAAGAGAATGGAGTTGACCATTCTCTTTTTTCTTATGGGTATAAAAAATTATTTTGTTACTAATGTATCTGCTTCAAATTCTTTTACCGTAGCAGCATAATCTCCGCCAGCAGATTCTTGTTCTTTTAAATGCTGCAATTCTTCAGCTTCATATTCCGCCTGCGTCTTATAATCAGGAGGAACTGTTTTGGAGAGTTCCATACATTTTTTGAGAGAGCCAATGCTGACAATGATGACTAAAATTGCCATAATAGCACTTACTGTAAACAGGAGCCATTCTCCTTTTGGCAAATAAATATTAAACATATTAAGAAAATCTGCCCAGAAGATAACCACTGTCAGGAAGGCCCATGGAATCGCCGTTACCCAAACATAGCGGGCTTTACCTATGCTGCAGATAACAACAGAGGAAATGGCTAATGTGATAATTGCAAGTAATTGGTTGGAGACACCGAATATCGGCCAAATTGTAGATAAATTACCTTGCAGTACAATATACCCCCATGCACCGGAGATAAGAGCAGAAGCAATGACGGCACCCGGCATCCAGTGAGCATCACCGAATTTCGGCCATACGCGGCCAATTAATTCCTGCAGCATATAACGACCGACACGAGTACCAGCATCAATGATTGTCATAATAAATAATGCTTCAAACATGATGCAGAAATGATACCAGTAATTCATCAACTGGTCTAGACCAGGGAGATTAGAGAAGATGAATGCCATGCCAACAGCCAAGGAAACCGCACCGCCGGGACGATGTGCAACATTTTCGCCAATCATTGCATTTAATTGAGGTAAATCCACTACAGACATATTTAATGCTTTAAACGCTGCTTCAGAACTATTGATTGCGAAATAATCGGCAGGTACTAAGCTGGTGGCTGCAATTAAAGCCATCATGGCTACGAAAGATTCTGTTACCATTGCGCCATAACCGACAGGAAGTATAGAGCGTTCGTTCATAAGCATTTTAGGAGTTGTCCCGGTACTGATCATAGCATGGAAACCAGAAACAGCACCACAGGCGATTGTAATGAAAACGTAAGGAAGCACCGGACCGGTAATAACAGGACCGCCGCCGGATACAAATTGAGTAAGGGCGGGCATCTGAATCATAGGCCCAACTATAATAATACCAATAGCCAGAGCGCCGATAGTCCCGATCTTCATATAGGTAGATAAATAATCACGGGGTGCGAGGAGCAACCATACAGGAAGAGCTGCGGCTACAAAGCCATAGATAATAAGTGCGATACCGATACCCGTAGGTCCGATTGTGAAAAGAGGAGCGATTGTAGGAGACGCTTGAACCGCTGGACCAACAACAACTGCCAGCAATGTCAAGACAACACCTATAATTGTGCCTTCTTTAATTTTTCCCGGGCGCAGGTATTGCATATAAACACCTATAAAAAGAGCAATAGGAATTGTCATTGCAATGGTAAATGTACCCCAAGCACTATCGTGAAGGGCATTAACGATAACAACAGCCATACCAGCCATAGCAAGAATGTTCAGGAATAGTACGGCAAAGCTTGTTGCGAGGCCTACTTTATCACCAATCTGAGACTTAGCAATTTCGGCGATAGATTTGCCGTCATAACGCATCGAGCAGAACAGGATAACCATATCATGGACGGCACCAGCTAATACACCGCCGATGAGAATCCATAAAGCACCCGGTAAATACCCGAACTGGGCAGCGATAACTGGCCCTACGAGAGGACCTGCGCCGGCGATGGCAGCAAAATGATGGCCAAATACTACATACTTGTTTGTAGGTACATAGTCGTGGCCGTCTTCAAAACGGAACGCCGGTGTCACCTTGTATTGGTTGACGGTTAGAACTTTGGCGGCAATGAATGCGCCATAGAAACGGTACGCCAATACGAATACTAATGCACTAATAATAACTAAAAACAGACCGTTCATACAAAAACCTCCTTTTCAAAATTTGAAGCATACTAAACTAGAAATAAGTCCTTTAAATATACCCTGTATAAGCATATAGTATTACATAAAATCAAAAAATTCAAGAAAATAAAAGTAAAATAACATTAGAAACGCATTAAAAATGACAGCTAATAGTAATTCTATGCTTAAAATACATAAGTATTACGTTTTACTATATAGATAATTGCGCATTAAGAAATAAAAAAAATATAAAATATTGCCAAAAAAATATAGTATATAGATTATTTTTACTACTTAATAAAATAAAATATATTAAAAATATTTATTATTGTAAAGCAAACAACAGTGCAGCTGAAAATTATTTTTTCATAAATATGAAAGGATGAAATAGGCGCAGTTGATGATTGATGATATAATAATATCAAATGTAAAATAATGGGGAGGAACGTATTATGCATACGGTGCTGGAAGAACTCGTCAATCAGATTGAGCCGCTGCAGACATCTGTTATGGCTCAATGTCATAAAAAGTTAGAGGCACTGCCGGATAAAACGGATCCGGCGTTGTGTTTTTTAGCAGAGCGGATTGTGGGGATTCAAGGAACAATTCATCCAAAAAAATTAAAGAAGGCTGTAGTTGTTTTTGCGGCAGATCATGCGGTAGACGGCGGCGAGAACATAACTAAAGGAAAAAACAGTGAAGCAGAAGCACGGCAGGTAGCTAAAGGAACAGGCGCTGTTAATAAAATAGCGCATCGGATTGGTGCAGGTGTTTTATTGGTGGATATGGGATTACAGCAGGATATTCCCGAAACAGAAGGAGTACAAATCTGTAAAGTCAGACATGGAAGCCGTTTTTTTGGCATCGGAGCAGCTATGACCAAGGAGGAAATGACGGATGCCTTGCTTTGCGGGGTGGCATTAGCGCAGCAATTAGCTGATGAAGGATATACGGCAATCGGTCTTGGAAATATAGGAGAACGAGGACTGCTTACTGCCCTTGTTATAACGGCTGCATTTTTTCGGGATAAGATGAATGAACTGCCTGAAACCGTAGACGCACAGGATAAGATAACTCAATTAGGTGCCATGCTGGATAAACATGGTTTAAATCGGAAGAACCCAATCCAGTTGCTGCGCTGTGCCGGCAGTCCGGATATTGCTGCGATGGTTGGCTTTATTTTATCGGCGGCCCAGCGGCGGCTGATTATTGTATTTGATAATGCGATTACCGGTACGGCAGTTTTATTAGCACATACCTTATGTTCCGGTGTGGATGCGTATGTATATCCATCCGCTCGGTATGCAGAACCGGTACACCAGATGCAAATGAAAAAGTTAGGACTTACTCCGTTTTTACAGTATGATGTCATGGGCGACCAAGGGACTGGTTCTGCATTGGGGTTATCCGTGCTGGATGCAGTAATTGAAATGATGGAAGAGAAGATATCGTAATTTAGTATTTAATTACATAATAAGAATGGAGCAGCATATGAAAACATTATATTTAGATTGTTTTTCGGGAATTAGCGGCAACATGTTTATTGGCATGTTATTACATGCGGGAGTTTCTTTTGAAGAAATGCGTTCAATGATGGAAGGACTGCATTTAGACGGATATTCGCTTATTTGTAAAACTGTATCTAAATTAGGAATCCAAGCAGTATATTATAATGTATTATTGACGAATGAACAGACGCATGAAGAAACAGAACATGATGCACATGAACATCATCACCATCATAAAAATAACCATCTGGTAATAGATGCTGGCGGACATCACCATCATCACGCGCACAGAGGATTGGCTGAAATTACAAAAATCATTCAGGATTCAGCGCTTACGGATACGATTAAAGAAAAAAGCTTAGCAGTATTTGCGGTGTTAGCTGCTGCGGAGGCTAAGGTACATGGTGTACCTGTGGAAGAAATACATTTTCATGAAGTCGGAGCTGTTGATTGTATTCTTGATATTGTGGGGACTGTTTGGGCATTGGATTATTTAGGTATTGAACAAATAGGCGTTTCGCCGCTTCATGTAGGCAGCGGTTTTGTTCAGTGTGCGCATGGAATTATGCCGATTCCGGCACCAGCCTCTGCAGAACTTTTGACGGGTATTCCGTACTATTCTACAGATGTTTGCGGTGAGTTAGTTACGCCTACGGGAGCAGCATTGGTTAAAACATTAGCGGCATATATAGGACCTCGGCCAAAATCTTTTGTTCATTCCTGTATTGCATATGGTGCAGGAACTAAAAATTTGTCAATACCAAATGTTGTTCGAGGGTTTATTGGGCAAGCGGAAAAATTTTAAAAAGTGGGTTGGACGGAATTTTCTGCCCGGTTCAAGTTATAGGGTTGACATAATATGTGAAATTTGATATTATATTAAAGCATTCAATTGAGAAGTTGAATTTATGGTATTGACATCGCCATCTATTGATGATAAAATAGCTTTTGTCATGCGGAAGTAGCTCAGTGGTAGAGCACCACCTTGCCAAGGTGGGGGTCGCGAGTTCGAGCCTCGTTTTCCGCTCCATATTTTCTTGAAAATATCGGATAACATATTTTCACATTCCTCGATAGCTCAGTTGGTAGAGCAATCGGCTGTTAACCGATTTGTCGTAGGTTCGAGTCCTACTCGGGGAGCCATGTAGGGGTATCGCCAAGCGGTAAGGCAACGGACTCTGACTCCGTCATCGTTGGTTCGAATCCAGCTACCCCTGCCATTTTTTTATGATCCACTAGCTCAGTCGGTAGAGCACCTGACTTTTAATCAGGGTGTCCCGAGTTCGAATCTCGGGTGGATCACCATGTATTTCCATATTTATTATGGCCCCTTGGTCAAGTGGTTAAGACACCGCCCTTTCACGGCGTGAACGTGGGTTCAAATCCCGCAGGGGTCACCATTATATGGGCGATTAGCTCAGCTGGGAGAGCGCCTGCCTTACAAGCAGGATGTCAGCGGTTCAAGCCCGTTATCGCCCACCAAAAAAGAATCTGCACAAGCAGGTTCTTTTTATTTTGAACAAGTATATTTAAATGGGACACTTGATTATTCTGAATGTTCTGAAATTGACCCTATGCCATACTGGCATACTTGCTATAAAAGTTTTATTTCAAAATATTGTTTTATTCATAAGAAAAATGTATTATAATAAAAGTTAGCTTAAATGGAAATATTTCTAAGTTTCCTAATATATTTAAGGAGTGGTAATGAATGGGTAGATTTACTGATGATTTGAAAAGTCGTGTTGCTAAAGCCCAGAAGAAAATCGTTCTTCCGGAAACCAACAGCCGTCGTGTCCTGAAAGCCGCAGAACGTGTTTTGGCAGAAGGCTTTGCTAAAATTATTCTTGTAGGAAATTTAGAACAGATAAAAAAAGATGCTGCTAAATTCCAAATCGATTTAACTGGGGTTGAAGTTATCGATCCAGCTACATACCCTCGTCTTGATCAATTTGCCGCATATCTTGCGGAACGCCGTAAGAAAAAAGGAATGACAATTGAACAGGCAAAGGATATTTTGCTTCACAATAATACTTTTTTTGGCGCTGCTTTGGTAGCGTTTGATGTAGCTGATGGTATGGTTTCCGGTGCTGCTACAACTTCTGCTGAAGTTATTCGTGCAGGGTTGCAGGTCATTGGTCCCCGTCCGGGAAATAAAACGGTATCCAGTGCATTTATTTTAATTACAAATACTCCGCAATATGGTGATAATGGTATTTTGGTTTTGGGCGATTGCGGTGTTATTCCTGAACCAACGGCGGAACAACTTGCCGATATTGCTTGTATTTGTGTAGAACGTGCACGCACAACGGTTCAGATTCTTGATCCTAAGGTTGCTTTCTTGTCCTATTCTACAAAGGGCAGCGGTTCTGGAGATTCTGTTGAAAAAGTACGTAAAGCTGTAGAAATCTTGAAAGAACGTAATGTTGATTTTGATTTTGACGGCGAAATGCAAGCGGACGCTGCATTAGTTCCAGATGTTGGTGAAGGGAAGGCTCCGGGTTCTAAAGTTGCCGGACATGCGAATGTTCTTATTTTCCCAAGTCTTGATGCAGCTAACATTGGATATAAGATGGTTCAGCGGTTTGCTAATGCTACGGCTCTGGGGCCATTGGTACAAGGCTTGGCCAAACCGATCCTTGATTTATCCCGCGGTTGCTCTTCTGATGATGTTGCTGATGTTGTAGCAGTATGCTGCAGTGATGCGATTTCAACAGAAATTTTTTACAAGACGCATCAAGAAGATAAATAATATAACTGAATAATAAAAACAGTCATCTGGTTAACAGATGACTGTTTTTTACGTTGCGTTATGTAATTGAAAAATAAAGACTTACCGAAAACGCTGACGTTTATTTCCTACGACCATGTAGCGGCTGGCACTTTTGTATACCATATACGTAAAAAAGAAAAAGCCAAAAAGAAATACAAGGGCATATTCTTGTGTAAGCGGTTCATCTTGTACGTAATAATAAGCACAGACAAGTGTTAGTATAAGACTGGCATACATAGAAATAGTGATACAAGCAGTACGCTGTCCACGATCACGCATACGATAAAAATTCCTGAACTTTATATACAATCCAATGGTAGATAAAATAAGGATTGTTGTGATTCCCGCAATAAAGACCATATCCATTTGCAAATAAAAAGAAATCAAGAGGATGACCATAAGCATCATGGTCCAAAGAAAAATAAATTTTTGACGCGTTAAGTCAATCTTTTCTTCTTCAGCAAAAGGGTTATGCCGTTTACGATTCCGTTCTTTTACCATTATGACTCTCCTTTCCTTTAAGCAGATAATGCTATATTATTATAGCATATTTTTTGATTTGACAAGTCAACTTATTTTATGATATCCTAAATTAGGATAATTAAATAAGTTAAATCAGCCCAATCGGTATCCCGTTTGGGCTTTTGTCATGGAAGGAGCGGTTCGTTATGAAAGCAATAAAAAATTATGATGTCATTATTATTGGAGCGGGTCCTGCTGGTATTTTTACGGCGTTAGAGCTGGCTGATAAAGGACTGGATATTCTTATTGTGGAAAAAGGACAAGATATCCGAGAACGAATCGCTACAAGCCTTAATAAAAATGCTTTGACGAAAGACAAGGTTCGCAATGTTGTTTGTGGATGGGGCGGTGCTGGCGCTTTTAGTGATGGCAAACTTACATTGACAACTGAATATGGTGGAAATTTAGATGACTATATGTCTAAGGCCGAATTAATGGAAAAAATTAATTATGTAGATACGATATATGGAAAATTCGGTGGAGCAGATCGCAAGGTATATGGCAATGACAATCTGGAACGTATCCATCAAATACAGCGTAAGGCAGCGGCTGCTGATTTGCGGTTTATTCCCGCACGTATTCGTCATCTGGGGACAGATGTCAATGCTCAAATACTTACCAATATGCGGGATTATCTAACGGGAAAAGTTGATATTATGGCGGATACAGATGTGCAGCATATTCTTGTCGAGATGGGAAAAGTACAAGGCGTTCAAATTAAAGAACAGTTTTATGCTTGTAAATATTTAGTTTGTGCACCGGGGCGTGAAGGTTCGGAATGGTTTGTGGATGAAGCTGAAAAATTAGGTCTTTCATTTACTTCGAATGCTGTCGATATTGGAGTGCGGGTGGAAATGCCGGCAGAGGTTATGGAACATATTACAGAGGTTGTATATGAATCAAAATTAGTTTATTTCAGTCGTTCTTTTGATGACCGAGTCCGTACATTTTGTATGAATCCATATGGGTTTGTCGTTACGGAAAACAACGATGGATTACTTACTGTAAATGGACATAGTTATGCTCATAAACGCAGTGAAAATACTAATTTTGCTGTTCTTGTTTCAAAGTGTTTTACGGAACCATTTCATGAACCAATCCAATATGGTAAATATATTGCACGTCTGGCCAATATATTAGGCGGCGGGGTTATTGTACAGCGTCTTGGCGATCTTCTTGACGGCCGTCGATCTACACCGGAACGCATACGCCGTGGTCTGGTGCGGCCAACGATGACTAGCGCAACACCGGGGGATTTGTCCTTGGTTTTGCCCTATCGCCATTTGCAAGATATTAAAGAAATGATGGAAGCATTGGATGTTATCGCGCCGGGGGCTAATTCACGCCATACATTATTATATGGTGTAGAAGTTAAATTTTATTCAAGCCGCATGCAGCTTAATAATAAACTGGAAACGAAGATTCCCAATTTCTTTGCTATTGGTGATGGAGCTGGCATAACACGTGGTCTTGTACAAGCTTCGGCAGCGGGAGTAACTGTGGGGCGCGAAATTCTTGTGCGAGAAGGAAAATAAGATTACTATCTACCGGATACGGAGTTGATAGTGTATAATAATATAGTTAATATAAAATAAATGCTGTCAAGTGAATACGGCAGAGGGTAACTTTTTTAAAAAGGGGAGATTATAGTGATAGAACGCTATACGAAAGAAGAAATGGGCAAGATCTGGGCAGAATTCAATGAATGGGATACACTGAAACAGGTTGAAATACTGTCCAGTGAAGCACAGTCGAAGTTAGGGCTTGTCCCTGAGGAAGCAGCCAAAGACATTCGTGAAAAGGCAAAGTTTTCTGTAGATCGTATCCATGAAATTGAAGCGGAAACGCATCATGATATTGCTGCTTTCGTATCGAATCTCTCAGAAAATGTTGGAGAATCAGGGAAATATATTCATTTGGGTCTGACCTCTACAGATGTAAAGGATACCGCTATGGGATATATGCTCAAGCAGGCTTCGGATATTCTCATTAAAGATTTAGAGGCGTTTCGTGAAGTGCTGCGCCGGCGGGCTGTTGAATTTAAATATACTCCTATGATCGGCCGTACGCATGGTATTCATGCTGAAGCTACGACGTTTGGACTCAAACTTTGTGTATGGCTTGCTGAAACAGATAGAAATATCGAACGCATGAAGCATGCCAAAAAAGCAATTGCTGTGGGTAAAATTTCGGGTGCTGTTGGAACCTATGCTGATATTGATCCTTTTGTTGAACAATATGTTTGTGAAAAGCTGGGCATTGAACCGGCTCCGATTTCTACACAGACCTTGCAGCGTGATCGTCATGCGGAGTTTGTATCGACACTTGCTGTTATTGCTAGTTCTATTGATAAATTTGCAACAGAAATCCGCCATCTCCAACGGACAGAAGTTCGTGAAGCAGAAGAATATTTTAGTCCAAAGCAAAAAGGATCATCTATTATGCCGCATAAACGAAATCCTATTACGTGTGAACGCATGTGTGGTCTTGCGCGTGTAATCCGCGGCAATTCTCAAGCAGCATTGGAAGATGTGGCACTTTGGCATGAACGGGATATTTCTCACTCCTCCGTAGAACGTGTTATTCTTCCGGATAGTACGATTGCGCTGGATTATATGCTCCAGACTTTTACAAACGTTATGGATCGTCTTATTGTATATCCAGATAAGATGCTCAAGGATTTAAATCTTACAGGCGGACTTATTTACAGTCCGATCCTGCTTAACACGCTGGTAGAAAAAGGAGCTGTCCGCGAACAGGCATATCGCTGGGTACAGCGTAATGCAATGAAACGCTGGCTTGAAGGGGAAGATTTTTTGGAAAATTTGAAAAAAGACGAGGATGTCGCTAATTTCATGACAACAGAAGAAATTGAAAGTTGTTTTGATGTCAATAAGATGCTGCGTCATGTAGATACTATCTTTGCTCGATTTGGTTTATAAAAAATTCAATTAAAAGACTTCGAAAGAATGTACTGACCCCCATAAGTTAGACCTAGAAATCTAGCTTATGGGGGTCAGCTTTTTATGGCAAAATATAGTTATGAATTTAAGATGAAAGTTGTTAACGAGTA
>NZ_FNHQ01000017.1 GCF_900103535.1 Megasphaera paucivorans
CCCGCAGATGCGGGATGCCGCGGAGGTAGTCTGCCGGACACTGGAAACGCATGGCGATGAAGGCGTAGAACTGTATGCACTGGTTCCCAACACCTACGGGGCTAAGGCCGCCGCTGCTGCCGGACTGAGTGAAGTTGCGACGGTTATCTCTGTCAGTGAATCGCATAATAAGGCCAATATCAACCGGACGGTCGAAGAATCGCTGCAGGGATTGGAAAAAATGCGTCAGGCCCTGCCGGACCTGAATATCAATCTGTCCATGGCAACGGCTTTTACCTGTCCGTTTGAAGGGGTAACACCGGTAGAAAATGTATTAAAGGTTATCCGGCGGGCGGCCGGGCTGGGAATCACCCGGTTCTGCCTGGCAGATACGATTGGGGAAGCCGATCCGAAGATGGTGCGGGATACGCTGACCATCGTACAGCAGGTATTTCCGGATATTACGCTGGACGTGCATATTCACGATACGCGCAACATGGGAATTGCCTGTACCCTGGCAGCCTTAGAGGCGGGTGTTGTCA
This sequence comes from Megasphaera paucivorans, assembly GCF_900103535.1. GTDB lineage: Bacteria > Bacillota > Negativicutes > Veillonellales > Megasphaeraceae > Megasphaera_A > Megasphaera_A paucivorans. Next base: position 522 of record NZ_FNHQ01000017.1, read on the forward strand.
ACGTGCAGGCCGCACTGGGAGGATTGGGCGGCTGCCCCTTTGCCCCAGGTGCCTCCGGCAATGTCGCATCGGAGGATTTGATTTTCATGCTGAACAAAATGGGTTTTGAAACGGGGATCGACTTTGACAAGATGCTGGCTGCCGCTAAATACGAACGGTCCGTCATTACGGGCAACTTCAGCGGCCACCAGGTACATATCGGGGAACCCTGCAACTAATATTATAATCCGTATATATTGAAAGGAAGTGTCTTTATGCAAAAGAAAACCAACTATCGCTGGATAGTTATGGCAATCTTATTTATTCTTTATACGGTAGCGAATGCCGACCGTGCGAATTTGGGCTTTGCCCTTCCCTATATCCGTCAAGAATTTAATATGACGAATACAGAAGCAGGGGCTATTATTAGCTTTTTCTTCTTCGCATATGCGTTTTTCCAAATTCCGTCGGGTTTTTTGGTAAAAAAGTTTGGCAATAAAATTATGTTTTGTTTAGGAATGGCGGTTACCTCTATTTGTACGGGATTAATGGCAATTGCACCTAATGCATTAGCTTTTAAACTTTGCCGTCTCGGTGTTGGAATTGGTGAAGCACCGGTAGCTATTTCCAGTTCTGGTACTATAAATAACTGGTTTCCTCCTAAAGAAAAAGGTACGGCGACGGGGATTTTTTTGGCGGGTTCCAAAATGGGACCTTTAGTCGTTCCTTTTATCTGTGCATGGATCATACAAATGTGGAGCTGGCATATGATTTTTGTTGGATTTATGATCCCGGGGCTGATGTTGGCAGTGGTCTGGTATTTTCTTGTAGCCAATCGCCCACGTGAAAGCCGTTTTTGTAATGATGCAGAAGCTGATTATGTTGAACAAGGGGAAGCCGTTGTAAAAGAAGAAATAAAAAGTTCTTATAATATGAAATGGCTGGATAAAATTGTTCGTGCTAAGAAAGTAGTACCCCTTAGTTCGGCTAAAGAGGTATTTCGCTGCAAAGACATGTGGGCTATTGCAATAGGTTATTTCTTTGTTGTTGGGTTATCTAGTGTATTTATGTCTTGGCTGCCTTCTTATCTAGTTAATGTGAAGCATTTTGCTATTATGAAAACTGCATTTGTTGCTGCCGCACCATTTGCGGGTACGGTCGTAGGAAATTTCTTTGGCGGCTGGGCATCGGATCATATTTTTGGCAAACGCCGTAAACCGATGATGATGATTACAGCACTTTCGACTAGCGTATTTATGTATGCCATGCTTTCTGCTCCGGAAAGTCCGGTGCTTTTGGGACTGTTGCTCTTTGGAGCTGGTGTATTTTTGGCATTTGGTTATTCTATGTATATGGCATATGGCATGGGACGTGCTGATCATAATACCTATCCCGTTGCTTTTTCTCTTGTTAATACAGGCGGTCAAATTGGCGGAGCTATCATGCCGCTGGTTGTTGGAGTTATTTTGGATAACTTTAGCTGGGATGCAGTTTGGCTGACGATTGCGATTGGATCTCTGATTTGTTTTGCTGTAGTGTGTACGGCAGTTGAACCGGTAGATGATCCACTGGTATAAATTTTGCAATAATATCAATTCATTGTAATATACAACAACCGCAGTAACAGCGTATAGAATTTCTGTTACTGCGGTTGTTGTATATATAAAATGTTATATTCTTTATGATAAATTTGTGGTAAAATTTATTTGTATATAATCGGGATGATAGTTGATATAAGGGAGACTATGGACATGAAACAGATATTGCTGATCGCGCCCTCGGAATTATTTGCATTGCGGGCTCAAGAAATTATTGATGAACGGGGTATGGAGGTTGATGTGCAGATTGCTGTACTGGAAGATGCTTTGGAGGTAGCACAGAAGGGCATCAGCCGGGGGGTTAAAGTTGTTATTAGCCGCGGCGGGACAAGCAGTTTTATCCAGCAGCATGTCCAGGTTCCGGTTATTGGTGTAAAATTAAACAGTGGCTGTTATATTGATGCCTTCGAAAAAGCTAAGGATATAGAGGGTACTGTAGCCTTTTTTTCTTTTGACAAAATGGCAGATAGTGTGGAAACATTATGCTATTTATTAGATGTTAAAAGTCGGTATTATCGTATTACTAATTATGAAAGCTGCCAGCATATTGTGCAGCAAGCAATCAAAGATGGTGCAAAATTAGGGATAGGCGGTTCTGTAACTAAAATATATGCTGAACAAAGCGGGTTGGATTATATTATGGTAGAAAACACGCGCGATGATATTGAACAAGCATTGGACTCGGCACAGCAAACACTAAATTCTTTACTTTTAGAAGAAAAGCGCAAGCGTGATTTACAATTGCGCCTGCATCGGTATGAAGCTATTTTTAATTATACACATGACGGTATTATTGCTGTAGATAAGCAGGGCAAAGTAGAAATTGTCAATAAACAGGCTGAAGAAATTCTTCCTTTGAAAAATAAACCGTATGAAGGGAAATATATTGAAGAAATTTTACCGAATACAAAACTTCCCGCTGTACTCCGGAATGGAGAAATGGAAACAGATGAACTGATGAAAGTACAAAATGTGATTATTAATACAAACCGCATTCCGATTATGATTGATGGACATGTAGAAGGTGTTGTGGCTACTTTCCGGGATATTGAATCTATTCGTCTTAGTGAACAAAAAATTCGCAGTAATATGCATAAAAAAGGTCTTATTTCCAGATATCGTTTTCATGATATTATTGGAGAATCGAAAGCTATTAAACGGACGGTACGAATGGCAAAAGGATATGCGAAATCACAATCTAACATTCTGCTTTTAGGTGAAATAGGAACAGGAAAAGAAATGTTTGCTCACTGTATTCATCATGAAAGCAATCGTAAAAAAGCCCCATTTGTAACCGTTAATTGTGCGGATATATCTTCGTTGGCATTAAAAACCGAACTTTCCGGATTTGAAGAAGGATCATCCCCCTATGGTGTTTCGGGAAGTAAAGAGGGTGCTTTTGAAATGGCTCATGGTGGGACGATATTTCTTGATAAAATTGGAGATGCTTCTTTGGAAACACAAACCATGATTTTACGTGTTTTGGAAGAGCAGGAGGTTCGCCGTATTGGTGGAGATCATGTCATTCCTGTAGATGTAAGAGTTATTGCATCTACAAATAAAAATTTGCGGGATGAAATCTTATCAGGAACTTTTTTGGAAGAATTGTTTTATCGTCTTAGTGTGTTGACATTAGCGATTCCACCGTTACGAGATCGTGGCGATGACTATATGTTGTTCAGTGATGATTGGTTTCGTCGCTACTTTAGTGCTGATTATTATAAATATGAACGTTCTATTCATATTATTATGGAACAATTGAAAGATTATTCTTGGAAAGGTAATATGCGTGAATTGTCTAATGTGGTTGAACGGATTAGTGTTTTACTGCAAAATGATATTACTATTGAGGAAATTTTTTCGGCATTGCCGTTGAATACAAAAGATATAGAACAAAAAGAAGATGTTATGTTAGGAAAATGGACACGAGCATCTATATTAGAAGCATTGACCGTCAGCAAATTAAATATTTCTCGGACAGCACGCCTGCTTAACTGCAGCCGCAGTACTCTTTATAAAAAAATGAATGAATTTAATATTAAGATTACTAATATGAATCAGTAAGATAAATTTCCATTTCATTCACATTAATATACAAAAATATTCGAAAAAAGCTAGACATTTTCAGATAAATTATTTATAATTATACCAAGTTATAAATATACTGAAGATGTCTTTTTTTATGTAAGAGTACCGGATGAGTCTTAGGGTGAGCATGTAGGGAGAAAATATCTTTGGTTATGGGGTAAAATGAGGAGGATATAGTATGGGTCGAAAAAGGAAGATAATATGTTTATTGTCGGCAGTTCTGGCAGTGATTGTTATTACTGGCTGTGGACAGCAAAAAAGTGCAGAAAAAACGTCGAATCAGGATAATGCACCGCTTAAAGTTGCAACAAATGCTACCTTTGTGCCATTTGAATTTAAAAGTGAAGAAAATGGTGATTTTGCTGGATATGAAATGGATTTGATTCGAGCTGTTGGCAAAAAACTTAATCGAGATGTACAAATTCAAGATATGGCTTTTAACGGACTGATTCCGGCATTGCAATCGGGTGAACTGGATGTAGCTGCTTCTGGTATGGCTATTACTAAGGAACGAACAGATAAAGTATTGTTTTCTTCACCATTTTATGAAACGCGATTGGTAATTTTAGCTAAAAAGGGAAGCGGGATCCAATCAGAGGCTGATTTAAATACTCATCGGATAGCGTGTCAAATGGGAACAATTGCTGCAGATTATATTCAGCAGATGGGGTTAAAAGCGAAACAATTTGACCATAATGCGGATGCGTTAATGGATTTAAAAGTTGGCGGTTCGGATGCTGTTGTTGCCGCAAAACCGGTACTTGATTATTTTGCTGCTAATAATGGAAAAGATGATTTTGTAGTTATTCCTATAAAAGATACACCGAAACAATATGTAGCATTTGCTCTTAATAAACAAAATACAAAATTACAAAAAGAAATTGATGAAGCATTAGCAGAAATGAAAAAATCAGGGGAATTTCAGCAAATTTATAAAAAATGGTTTGGACATGAGCCAGAAACATTGCCGGTTACAACGGAAGATGCTCTTCAGGCAAAATAATTATTTTATCATATTAGGGAGGATATACTTATGAAATTAAAGAAACTTATGACTATTTTGTTAACTACTGTTATAACAACTGCTGTACTTACCGGCTGTGGGCAACAGGAAAATGCAAAAGATGCGCAGAAAAAACCATTAAAGGTTGCAACGAATGCTACGTTTGTTCCATTTGAATTTAAAGGAGACGGCGATTCGGATTATAAAGGATATGAAGTGGATATGATTCGTGCTGTGGGCCGTGTTATGGGACGTGACATTGAATTTAATAATATACCTTTTAGTGGAATTATTCCTATTATTCAATCAGGTGATATGGATGTAGCGGCTTCAGGTATGACTATTACAAAAGAACGAGCAGGAAAAGTTTTATTTGCGGCTCCATTTTATGAATCTAAATTAGTTATTTTAACAAATAAAAATAGTGGGATTAAATCAGTTGAAGATTTAAAAAATCATAGCGTTGCGGTGCAAATGGGAACAACGGCTGCTGATTATGCTCAAAATTTGGGCCTTAAGACAAAACAGTTTGATCATAATGCGGAAGCTCTTATGGAATTGAAAATTGGTGGATCGGATGCTGTTATTGCGGATAAACCTGTTGCGGACTATTATGTCGCGACGGAAGGCAAGGGGGAAGATGTTGTTATTCCTATTCCAGATTCAAAAAAGGAATATTTAGCGTTTGCTATGAATGCTAAAAATAAAGATCTGCAGAAAGAAATTAATGCAGCTATTGCAAAATTAAAGGAAACGGGTGAGTTCCAGCAAATTTATAAAAAATGGTTTAATGTTGACCCCGGTGATTTACCGAAAACAGCAGAAGAAACATTGCAATAAAGTTACAAGGAATAAAAATTTTGTGTTCTTAATGTTGTAAAAAAAAGTTATGAGTATATGGAAGTGTATGATAGTAATAATATTTTTATCGCCATCCAATCATGGATGGCGATTGTTATATCAATAATAAAAACGAAACGACATAAATTTTCAAGGAATTATCTTACTTTCCGGAAATTTATGTCGTTTCATTTTTTGTGTTTTATTAATTTATGTCATTATTTTTTTTAGGGGGAATAATAGGTGTATGGTCTAGTATGCGGACGAGTAACAAAGTAATAATACAAATAACCCATTCAAAATAAATTACGTGTGGTAAAAATCGTATTGTTGGGCAAATCTGCCAAAGAAATAAACCTAAGATTCCAATCAAAGTTGTATAAAAAGCTGTGTTTTTACGACAAAGACCAGGAAAAAATAAAGTGCATAGAAAAACTAATGTAAATGCAGTAGTTAGACTTAAACCAATCATCATTACTTTAACAATACCTACCGCGTTAAAAGCTAGCCATAAGGTCCCTATCCCAATAAGAAGGATAACAAGCCGATTGATTTTTAAAAACTTTTCATTTGTTACATTAGGGTTGAAAAAACGTTTATATATATCTTGAGAAATCAGTGTTCCTGCACCTAAAAGTATTGTGCAAGCTGTTGATACATCAGCGGCCCATAAAGCAGCAAGAGTGATTCCGGAAGAAAAAGGATCAAGGCTCATAATGATTTGTGGTAAGGCTAATGTAGGATTTAATTCAGGAAATTGTGCTTTTGCAGCGAGACCGAGTATGGCAGAAAAAAAACCAATTGGAAATATCATAATGCCACCTAAAATAAATCCGTTTCGAGCTGACTTGGAATTTTTGGCACCACATGCGATCTGGACAGGTCCTTGCGCTGTAATAGCTTGGGAAACCATAACTAGAATCCAACCAAGAAGGACGGCAACTCCTAATCCACCCATTGGACTAAACCAATCGAAAGGAGCAGCTGGTAGTTTTGATTCAATGCCGCTAAGTCCACCGTCCCGAATTAGAATCATGATCATAGAGTAAAGAATTCCAATGTAAATAAGAGAAACGCTGAGTACATTAGATAGTCCGGAAGACCAAAGCCCACCAATGGCCGTTATGCCAATAAATACGATAGCACTGGTAATCATGCCACCATGCATAGAAAATATATTGGGCATCAGAGTTGAAAGAATAGAACCGCCAGCGACATATTGCAGGGAAGTAATACAAATCATGATGAGGGCTAGGCCAACGACACTAATGACACGTGCTTTTTGATCATAACTTCGTTCAAATAGTTCAGGAATGGTAGTGCAATTTAATTCGCGGTATTTTCCTGCCGCTAAAATTCCCATAACAATGGCTCCGATAGACCAAGCCCCATTATACCATCCTGCGGCAAAACCGATTTTAGTGGCACTTTCGGCAACTCCAACCGTTGAAGCAGCACCAACTGCGAGTCCGGTAACACTTACAGCAACAAGTCCGGTACTTAATTTGCGGCCGGCAAAAAGATATTCTGTTGGATTTTTATCGGCTCTTTTTTTTACGTAAAATGATATAGCGAATAATAAGATAATATATAGTATTACAATTGCTAATTGAATAGACATGCTATATCGACCTCCTTTTTTTTTACAAATTTAGCACTAAACACTTTCACACTGTAAAGCTTGTTAGCACTAAAGTGCATTACTTATATTTTAGAATGAATTTAAAATAATTACAACTGTTTATAAATATTATTTTTAAATGTTTCACGTGAAACATTTAATTTATATAAAGACTACTCATATAAATTAAAATGAGTATAGTCTTTAAATTAATTAAAGCTCGCATAAATCTGATATATTTTCAGATCCTGCGAGCTTTAAGCAATAGATATTACAAGATGTTCAATTAAATAAATTGTAGTTGCATTGTTATTGTACTAATTCATATCCAGCATTTATGATGCTTTTTTCAAACTCTGCAGTAGTTATTTCACGAGTACTTGTAACATCAGCTTTATTTCCTTCTAAATCGACGCTTACTGTTACAACTCCGTCAATTGCTTGCAGTGCTTCCTGAACATGTTTTTGACAATGAGTACACATCATACCTTTAATTTTTAATGTTGTTTTTATCATAGTAGCCTCTTCTTTCTTTTGAATTTGTGAGAATGTTTCACGTGAAACATTCTGATTTATATGATCCGTTTTAAAAAAACGTAATCGTAACGCATTAAGGACAACACATACACTGCTCATACTCATTGCGGCAGCTCCAATCATAGGACTTAATTTAATACCAAACGAAGGATATAACAATCCGGCAGCTAATGGAATGCCAATAATATTATAAAAAAAGGCCCAAAATAAATTTTCTTTTATGTTTTTAATAACTGCTTTGCTTAAACGTATTGTTGTGACAGCATCAAGCAAATCATTTCTCATAAGAACCGCATCAGCACTGTCAATAGCGATGTCGGTACCGGCTCCAATCGCAATTCCTAAATCAGCTTTTGCTAAAGCAGGGGCGTCATTAATACCATCGCCAATCATTGCAACTTTATGTCCTTGACTTTGTAAAACTGTAATTTGTTTTTCTTTATCCTGTGGTAAGACTTCGGCAATAACTTGTGGTATTTGAAGACGTTTGCGCAGTGCGTCTGCAGTGCGTATATTGTCACCGGTGAGCATAACAACAGATATATTCATTTTTTTAAACAAAGAAATAGCACGAGCACTTGTGGGTTTTTCAATATCAGCTACAGCTAAAATGCCAATAATATCTTTTTCACAAGCAAATAATAGTGGCGTTTTTCCTTCATCTGCCAATTGGTTCAGTGTAGAAGAGACAAAAGAAATATTTGTTCCTTGTTTTTCCATAAAAGCGGCATTACCAGCATAATATGTACTGTTTTTATGAATTCCCTGTATTCCTTGTCCAAATGAAGCCTTGAAATTATTAAATACATAAGGCATAATATTTTGCGAATCGGCATATTTTACAATTGCTTCAGCTAAAGGATGTTCACTGTTTTTTTCTAGCCCAGCTGCGATAGCTAATAATGTTTTAGAATCCATATTAATCGGCAGACAATTTGTTACTACTGGATGACCTTCGGTAATAGTTCCAGTCTTGTCAATAACGACCGTGTCAATTGTATGGGCTATTTCCAGTGCTTCACCGGATTTAATTAATATTCCATTTTCTGCCCCTTTTCCGGTTCCGACCATAATTGCTACCGGGGTCGCTAATCCTAATGCACAAGGACAAGAAATTACTAAAATTGCAATACCAATAGAAAATGCAAATTCGATAGAACTTCCTATGAAAAGCCAAATACAAGTAGCAATTACTGCTATTGTTATTACTACAGGAACAAAAATACCAGATATTTTATCAGCAAGTTTAGCAATGGGAGCTTTACTGCTGCTAGCTTCATCAACTAATTGGATAATTTGATTAATGGTTGTATCAGACCCTACTTTTTGAGCAATAAAATGGATAGAACCATTTTTATTCAGCGTAGCAGATATAACAGTATCACCTATTTGTTTTTCAACAGGAATACTTTCACCAGTAATAGCTGATTCATCGATACTTGTATTGCCTGTAGAAATGATTCCGTCGACAGGGATAGCTTCTCCTGGACGAACAATGATTTCATCGCCTACCTTTAAAGAGTCTATTGGAACGATAATTTCTTGATTGTTTTTTAATATTGTTGCTCGTTTTGGTACTATATTAATCAGTTTTTCAATAGCTTCACTGGTTTTTCCTTTTGATTTACTTTCTAAAAACTTACCTAAAGTAATCAGTGTGATGATCATGCCGGCTGATTCAAAATATAAATTGGAACTATAGTCTATTACTAAATTCCAATTTTCATGACCTAATCCCCAACCTATACGAAATATAGAAAAAATTCCGAATAATACAGAGGCGCCAGCACCTATAGCAACAAGACTATCCATATTCGGAAATCCTTGGAAAAGATTTCGGAAGCCATTTTGAAAGTATTTCCGATTAAAATATAAAATAGGTAAAACTAGTAAAAATTGTGTAAAAGAAAAAGTCAGCGCATTTTCTGGTCCATGAAAAATACTGGCAATCCATATAGGAACAGGTAATCCTAACCACCTAAAAAACATATGGTGCATAGCAATATATATAATAGGTATTAAAAAAATAAGGGAAGTAATTAATCGATATTTTATCCGCTGTGTTTCATTTTTTGTGCTAACAGGGGTATTGGAAGATTCTTGCTTTTCTATAGATCCTTTTTTTGTGATAGAAGCTCCGTATCCAGTACGAATGACTGTTTGTATTATCTTTTCAGGAGTTAAACATGTCTCGTCATAGTCAACCTGCATACTGTTTGTCAATAAATTAACATTAATTTTTTTTATTCCTTCTAATTTAGCAATTGATTTTTCAATTCTGGTTGCACACGCTGAGCAACTCATTCCTGAAATATTATATTTTTCATGTTTCATATACAACCCTTCTTATTTCATTAATTTTTGTAATGTACAAACTAATTCATCAACGACTTCATCGTTACCCTTTCGAATATCATGGACAACACAACTTTTGATATGTTGCGCAAGTAATTCTTTATTAAATGAATTTAAAGCAGATTGAACAGCACTGACTTGTGTTAAAATATCAACACAATATCGATCATCTTCAACCATATTTTTAATTCCGCGAATTTGTCCTTCAATTCTATTTAAGCGACTGATAAGATTTTTATATTCTTTGCCATTTTTATCACGATGTTTTATTTTCATGTTTGAACAACATCCACTATAATTATTAGTATCCATATATAACTCCTTAGTTAGTGTTTCTTGACATATATACCCCACGTAGGTATATTATACCTGTATGGGGTATATATGTCAAGAAACGAAAAAGTAGATATGCCTAAATTTGTGTGTATTTTTGATTTTAAGCGCATTTGTCCGTTCTTTATATAAAACTATTAAAAATAAATAAAACGAGCTTACATGGCGACTGAAGAACGTATAAATAATATTTTTATAAGAATTAATATTCAGATAAATAATATATATTTTTATAATAAAAAAACATTGTGATAATGTACCGTCACAATGTTTTTTAAATAAAATACAGTATATTTTCCTATTTAATTTTTTCTAATTTATTATTGTAATATTTAATTGATTCAAAAACATTTTTTACACGCTGTTGTAAAATAGCAGGAACAAATGGCTTTACAATATAATCTTTTATACCCATTTCCAACAAGCGATTTTGCTGCTGGGGAGAATCATCAGCTGTAATAACAATAACGGGAATTCCGGCAATTTCGGGAATTGTAAGCTTTCTTTCCAGAAAAGTAATGCCATCCATTTCTGGCATTACTAAATCCAGCATGATTAAATCTATCAGACTATTGTGGTTTTTTAATATACATAAAGCACCTTTTGCATCAGTGGCTTGAAGAACGTGAAAATCACCTTTAAAAATATTACTTAAAATTGTACGATTTACCTCTGCATCATCAATAATTAAAATTGTTTGTGGTGTGTTTTCTTTTGAAGCAAGAGCTGTACGATATTTTAATACTTCCATTTCCATGATTTTTTGTGAAGTAATATCACAAAGATTTACAAGTATGATATCTTTTTTTGCCATTTTTCTGATATATTTTAATTTCATATTGATCCATTTAGGGTTTCCATTTTTTGGTTTTCGACAAAATTCGCATTCAGCTTTTTGATGATTGGAAGCTACTTTATGAAACGCATTCCAAATATTTTCATAGTCGGAATCACTAATAACGTCTATAAAAATATGACGAATAGTAGCAGCTTCCTGATACCCAAACATTGCATGATAAGTATCATTTCCGCGTAGAACTTCAATATTAGTGCCATCAAATTCATATAAAGCCATAGCTTGAAGCATATTAGAAAACAAAGATTCCAATTGAGAGGTTGTATTCCAAACATCATCTGCACTGATGGTTTGATTTGTATCAGGTGGTGGCGGGATAAACGTACTTTTTTTAGCAATTAGTGTTTCAAAGTCTCCAATAGAAATTGGTTTGGAAAAGTAATATCCTTGGACATATTCACAGCCAATACTGCGAAGAAAATTCACTTGTTCTGCTGTTTCTACACCTTCTACAATAACGAGTAAATCAAGCCATTTTGCCATTCGGACGATAGAACCTAAAATATTTTCTCCACGTCCGGGTATTTCACAATCGGAAAGAAAACGCATATCTATTTTTAATATATCTACGATGATATCTTTTAGCATATTTAGTGAAGAATATCCAGTGCCAAAGTCATCCATCAATATAGTAAATCCTTTTTCCCGCAGTGAAGCCATTCGTTTTTTTATTAACTGTGGGTTGCTTGTGTAAGCACTTTCGGTTAGTTCTAATTGCAATAGCTTGGGTGACAAATTATATTTATTTACAAGCGCGCAAATGGTATCGACAAGTTTTGGATTAAATAAGTCTACGCGAGATATATTAACCGAAATTGGATAAATGGGACGACCTTCATCAAGCCAGCGGCGTAATAATTTACAAACTTGATCCCATATGTAAAAATCTAAATTTACAATAAAGCCATTGTGTTCAAATATAGGAATAAAAACATTGGGGGAAATGAGGCCTTGTTCTGGATTATTCCACCGTACTAATGCTTCGGCTCCATCAATGGTATTTGTTCGCAAATCATATTTTGGCTGTAGATAAATAATAAATTGGTCATTTTCCAATGCCTCTTTCATATTATTTACGACATATTGTTCTTCTATGGATTTATCATTCATAGAATTTTCATAAAAACAAAAATGTTGTAAATAATTTGTACTGCAGTTTTTACTTGCAAGAACGGCTTGATCAAAAAGGATATTAATATCTGTTTTATTATCTTCAATGAGTGAGATGCCAATCCGTGGCTGAATGGCAAATGGAAGGGGATACGTTTCTAAGTTGTTGTACAATTTATTGCTTAAAGCGACAAGTTGATCGTGGGTATTAAAAGATACACAGAAAGAAAAAACATCTCCGGACATATGACCGTAGGAAAAATATGGAAATATCATTTGGTACTGTTGTAAATGCGCGGCAATATATTTAATAACGTTATCCCCTTCACGCCTTCCAAAAAAAGCATTTATCAAGCGAAAACGTTGTATGTCAAAATAAAAAATGGCAAAATTTTTGTTAGGATGGTCATTTAATAATTTTCGAGTTACTGCAAAAAAGTGACGTTTATTATAAATTCCGGATACAGGGTCATAATTAGATAAATATAGAAGTTTGTCAGTCAGTGTAAAATTACTATGCTGTATTGCATTTTTTACACGAAGTTGAAATACACAGTTTTTTATAGGCTTGGCGATGAAATCCCATACGCTGTAATTTAAATATGATTCCTCTTCCTGCCAATTACTAGTTGTAATAATTAATGGAATAGATTTATATTCTATTGCGTTATTATATAAGGTAAGAAATGGTGTAAGCTCTGTAATGGATTTATCCGTATCTATAATGATTAATATAATTTGAGTGACAGTATGCTTGAGGAATTCCGGGGCTTGAGAAATACATACTAAGTATGGGATAAAACCATCTTTTATGATATTTTCTAATATAATTGATTTTATAGAGGTATCGGTTATTAGCATGACAATATCTTTTTTCATATAGTACTCCATTTTTTAACGAACAAACACATTGCTGATAAGGTATATTTCTAATTATAATTTTTTTAAGAAGAATATGCAACTTACAAGTAATCAACACAGTGGTTACACTAATTTATAATAAAAAAAGACTCTGTTTTTGACCAGAGTCTCAATAATAAAATTATTACTGCAGTAATTTACTTACTTCATTTGTTTCGTCTACGGCATTATCAGCACCAGCAATAATAGCTCCCTGGGCTACGATACAGTCTAGATTCTTGTCTACTCGTACTTGTTCTACTTTTGCAACAACGTCTTTTTCAATTGGCGTAATTAATGTATTTTCCAGCGTGTTTAGGCGCTGTGCAAGTTGTTTCCCCAAATCTTGTTTTTCTTGATCTGTTTTTAACGAAGGTGCTTTTTTAGTAAATTCTTCATTGGCAGATTTGATGGCGGATTGCATTTGAGCACTTACCTTTGGGAAATCCTTATGGGCTTGTACTAATGCGTCAAAATTAACATATCCCACACCCGAAGCAAAAGCAGATGTTGTTGCAATAATGCTCATCATACCTGCTATAGTCAAAGATGCTAATTGTTTTTTTAATTTCATGCTATATTCCTCCTGAATTTATTTCAATAATTTTTATTGTTATTGTGACTATGATTATAACAAACTTAGTATAAAAAAACAACTAAACGAAACCTATTTCCGACTGTTTTTGTCTGTCTTTAAAGCGGTGTATTTTTTTTAGATGCTAACGTGTCCGTGTCAATATCATCTAATTCTTCATCTTTAATATAAATGTATTTATCCTTTTTCATTTTATCAATGATTTCCGGTGCCATGGTAATTAATTTTTCAAAAGCCGATGCTTGATAACCGCCCTTTTTGATGGAAAACATTTCTACACGGTCGCCCTTGATGACCAAAATTGCTGTTGGTTCCAATTTGGCTCCACCGCCACTACCAGCACTGTTGCGGCCTGTTTCACATTTTCCGTTATACCCGCCGGAAGCAAAGCCTAAGGTCACGTCAACAAAAGGAATAAGAATTGCGTCGCCGATATGTACTGCTTCACCAACAACGGTTTCTACTTTAATCATACGCTGGAAGTTTTCAAAAATTGTTTCCAAATTGTTTTTTATGTAGCTATTATCCATGTGAGTGTTCCCTTCCTTTTTTTAGCCAGTGAAACAAAAATAAACGGACTGGCTTAGATAATATAAAGTTGATAGAATATGTAAGCAACACCGCTGGATATACACGGCCCGCGGCATATCCTTGACAGTCGTATTCTTCTTCAACAAAATTAAAACGGAGTTCGTTAATATTTGAAGGTATTGCAGCATATAATATGCCTGCAAATATGCCTGTTTCGTAAGGTTCGGGGAATCCTAATGAACCTTTTAAATAAAAAGAACGCATACGGGAATGTCGTAATATTTGCAGCAGATAAGCAGTTCCTGTTTCAATAAATGGCTCATTTAATACATAGGGCCGCCACCAAGATATGGGCGGTTTTTCTTTGGGTGGGAGCGTATTTTTGTTGGATATTTTAATTTTCTCATAGGTTGTCTGGCGGCTTTCCTGCTCTAATTTATGCCAGACTGATTGTGCATCATTTTGAATTGAATCAGCAGTATCGCTGGATTTTGATGGGGGAGTAGATACGGCACTTTTGCATGTGTGCCAGCGTATATACAGGATAGTTTGCAGGGGTTTTCCATATTGGTAATCTAATTCACAGTATAATGCATGTCCTAACCAATGCACTTTCCAATTAAAATGAAATGGATTATGAATATATATTCGGCTCTCATATACTACAGGGATGCAAAGGCATATGATGAGGAGCATGAAGAATAGTACCGGAATAATGGTTAACCCATTCATACAATCACTCCTTGTTTATAATGTAATAGCATAGTTATATTATTCTGCATTATATGGTTTGAATCCTTTTTTTATACACCTATATTACTCTTGTTTGTTAAAAATACAATTAACATTTTCTGAACCAAAACAGCGTGAACAGGAAATACAAAGAGACGGCTCTGTATTTCCTGTTTTCCAGATTTTAGGAAGATCGGGTTGGCGTAATAAAGGGCGGCACATAGAAATAAATGCAACGGGACTTTGTTTTAAATATTGCTCCATATCAGTGGCAGAACGAAAACCACCTACAACGCCTATATCTATTTTGTTTTTGAGTAAGGTCGAAATATCAGCCGCATATTTTGAAAAGTACATCGGTTCTTTTGTACGGCGTATAGCACGAATAGGACCTTGACGAGGTAAGGAAGATGTATTTCCTCCGCTAATTTCAACAGCATTGATACCGATACGGGATATCCACAGAATGACTTGTTTGCTTTCTTCAAAAGTCATACCGCTCTCTTTCATAAAATCAGAACTATTGATTTTGACCCAAATCGGAAAATCCGGACCCACAGCTTGACGGATAGCTCTTAAAGAAAATAAAAGAAAACGAGCTCTGTTTTCTAAAGTTCCACCATAGTCGTCAGTACGAGTATTATAATACGGTGTTAAAAATTTGCTGGCCAAATATCCATGAGCACCATGGAATTGAACACCATCAAAACCCGCTTTTTTTACTCGAATCGCAGCTTTTGCAGCATCTTCAATCAGTTTTTCAATTTCTTTTATTGTTAAGGCGTGAGATTCTTTGCTTCCGGCATTCATCTCTGGAATTCCGCTTGGACTGACAATAATTCGGTTTTCTCCCTCAGGAACTAAGATTGCCGAACCCATGATGACAATTTGAGCAATAATTTTCCCACCTTTATCATGCACACGTTTTGTCAGTGCTTGTAAGGGCGCAATACAGTCATCTGTGTCAATGCAAACTTGGCAATGTTGATGAGGTTCCATGGGACTGATAGCCATCATCCCCGTAATAATAATACCCACACCGCCGTCTACCAGTGTTTCATACATCTGGATCAGGCTTTCCGTAGGGTATCCGTTTCTATCAGCTCTTCCTTCAAACGTTGCGGAACGGACAATGCGGCAAATTGTGTTGATACCGCCGATGGTTGTATTATCAAATAACATAAAATCTCTCCTTAAAAAACTAAATAATGCAAAAAAGTTTTTTGCATTACCACTATTATATGATAAAACTAGTAAAAACGCTACAATTATTATTAATAATTCAGGTAATTTTCCTAAATCAACTTAGACATAACTTTTGTCTTTTCTAGTTAGACAAATGACATTTAGCAGATACAGTATAATGTGTAGATTTCGTTGTATTAAGTAAAGATTTCGTGTATAATAAGGGTGTTTGTTAAAAGATGTTATACGAAGGGATGTTATGATCAATGGCTACTAGCATGGTAATAGGAACCCAATGGGGCGATGAAGGTAAAGGTAAGATTGTTGATTATTTAGCCCAAAAGGCCGATGTTGTTGTACGCTCTCAAGGCGGAAATAATGCGGGACACACGGTTGTTGTGGATGATAAAGCTTTTGCACTGCGGTTACTGCCTTCGGGAATTCTTTTTGCTGATAAAACGTGTATTATAGGAAGCGGCGTTGTTGTTAGTCCAAAAGTGCTTTTGCAGGAAATAGAAAATATTACCTCGCAGGGAGTTGAAATCAGTAAAATAGAACTATCCACTCGGGCCCATGTTATTATGCCTTATCATATTCGGATAGATGAAGCAGATGAAAATTTGAAAGATACTTCCAAAAAAATTGGGACTACCAAAAATGGAATCGGTCCTTGTTATGCTGATAAAGTTAATCGGGTCGGCATCCGTGTAATTGACTTAATGGATGAAGCTGTATTTAAGGAAAAACTCCGCTATAATATTGATACGAAAAATCGTCTTTTTGAAAAATATTATGGGGTACAAGGTTTTGATTATGATGAGGTGTTAAAAGAGTATTTAATGTATGCTGAACAACTTCGTCCGTTTGTCAAGGATACAGATTATTCGGTAAATACATATATATTAGAAGGCAAAAAAGTGCTTTTTGAAGGAGCACAAGCATCTATGCTGGATTTAGATCATGGGACGTATCCGTTTGTAACCAGTTCCAATCCAACTGCGGGGGGCGCATGTACGGGTTCCGGTGTAGGACCGCGCCGTATGCAGAATATTTTTGGTGTTGTAAAAGCATATACGACACGTGTGGGCGCGGGGCCATTCCCGGCGGAACAAAAAAATGAAATAGGAGACTTGCTGCGTAATACAGGACATGAATTTGGTACTGTTACAGGTCGGCCTCGGCGTTGTGGCTGGCTGGATACGGCAGTTGTCCGGTATGCTGCTATGTTAAATAGTTTAGATTATTTGGCAATTACCCGCTTAGATATATTAGATGGTTTGGATAAAATTAAAATTTGCAAGGGATATACATATGAAGGAAAAGAACTAAAGGAATATCCGGCAAGTTTAAAAGTTTTAGAAGCAGTAGAACCAATTTACGAAGAATTGGATGGCTGGAATACGGACATCTCACAATGCAAAAATTATGAAGAATTGCCAGCGAATGCTCGGTATTATGTGGAACGTATCAGTCAACTGGTTGGCGTGCCGCTAGGCATAGTTTCAGTTGGTCCTAATCGTTCGCAGACGATTGTATTGCATGACGTTTTTTAAGATACCATTTGGATAACACCATAACATAAACACAAAGAGCAGCTTTCTTCCTGAAGGCTGCTCTTTGTATTTATGCTTTTACGATTTCGTTTATGATATCAATGTGATTCATTGGCATAATATGTACACCTGCAGAAAGCTGGCGAATTTCTGTATACTGTTCACGAGCAATTTCAATTCCCGCTTCTAAACCGCCTTTGCGGAGACGATCCATTATACTCATGGGAATGGAAATACCTGGAACATTGTTTTCTAAATAGGTTGCCATTTTGATTCCTCGTAATGGCATAAGACCAAGCAGTATGGGAATATTGAATCGAGATGCATTATCTATAAAGCGTTTGGCTACTTCTAGATCATATATTGGTTGGGTTTGAATAAATTCTGCACCAGAAGAGACTTTATTTGCTAGTTTTGCCATTTCAAGCGATTGGTCAGATATCCCGGGATTTGCTGCGGCACCAATGTAGAAATGAGTAGCAGCTCCCAATGCGTTTTCGTTTATGTCTGTGCCTGTATTGAGGGTATGGGCTAATCGAATCAAACCACAAGTATCTGTATCAAAAACAGCTTTCGCCTGGGGAGTATCACCATTTTGTGGATTATCACCGGTTAGAGTTAGTATATTATGTACACCTAGTCCGGCAGCTCCAAGCAGTTCTGCCTGCAAGCCGATATAGTTACGATCACGGCAGGTAAGGTGAAAAATAGTTTCAATGCCGCAGTCTTCTTGAATAATGTGAGCTAAAGCGATAGGACTCATGCGCATTTTTGCCATAGGACAGTCTGCAATATTAATACCGTCTACCAATCCTTTTAATGTGGATGCTTGTTCTTCGGTAATTTTAGCAGAAGCACTTTTTGGCGGATCTAATTCTACTGTGATTGTGAATTTTCCATCCTTGTGTTTTTCTTTTAATGTGTTCATTGGTTTTCTCCCATTAATATATTTGCCAAACGGACAGTATCTGTGGCATTGCTGGCGTA
This sequence comes from Megasphaera paucivorans, assembly GCF_900103535.1. Taxonomy (GTDB): domain Bacteria; phylum Bacillota; class Negativicutes; order Veillonellales; family Megasphaeraceae; genus Megasphaera_A; species Megasphaera_A paucivorans. Next base: position 19,325 of record NZ_FNHQ01000017.1, read on the forward strand.
AGCATCAGCACCTGCTTTTTGTGCGTATTCTGAGGTGAGTACTGCTCCGCCGACAATAATTTTAACTGTTAAATTTTCTTTTTTTAATGCCTGTATAGTTATATCAATTTGCGGCATTGTTGTTGTCATAAGAGCACTGAGTCCCACTAGCGGAGCTTTTGATTGATGAACGGCAGATACAATTTTTTCTGGGGAAACATCTTTTCCTAAATCAATGACTTCATAACCACTGTTTTCTAAAAGTGCGATGACAATATTTTTCCCTAAATCATGAACATCTCCTTTTACTGTTGCGATAACAAATGGACCTTTTCTTGTAATATTAAATTTTCCTGGCAGTGCTTTTTTTAAAGCTATAAAAGCTGCTTGCATTGTTTCTGCCGCTATCATTACTTGCGGTAAGTAACAGCGTCCTTTGCCATACTCTTCTCCAATTGCTGTCATAGCAGCAGTGAGGCCATCGTTTGTAATAACCATGGGATCTATACCGGCATTCAAAGCCTCATTTAATAAGGAACCAATTTCTTCTTTTGAACCATCTCGTACGGCTTGTTGAATTTTTTTTAAAGGAGAAAGGGTTTCATTGTTTTTGAGTTGATGCTGATTTTCGATAGGCTGATTTTGAAAACGAGTAATATAATTATGGGCGGCGGAATCATAACCGAGTAATAGAAGAGAACGAACATACGCATCTATTAAATCGGACTGCAATGGATTCATAATCGGAGCGTTGAGACCAAAAGCTAGTGCCATAGCTAAAAAATTGGCATTTAAACCAGAGCGGCCGGGCAATCCAAAGGATATATTGCTTAATCCCATGACAGTAGGTATTTTTAAGGTTTCTTTGTAAGTGCGTAATGTCTGCAGCGTTTCTTTTGGTGCGTTAGTTGAGGCGGCTGCTGTAAGAACCAAGGGGTCTGCTAATAGATCTTCATGGCGCAAGCCTGTTTGCAAAGCTGCGTTGTATATTTTTTTGATCAATGTGAGACGGTCAGCTGCTGATTCCGGAATTCCTTTAGAGCCTATGGGCAGACAAAGAAGGGCAGCGCCGTATTTTTTTGCAATGGGAAAAATAGCGGACATTTGTGCGGAATCGGCATTAACAGAGTTTATTAAGGTTCGTCCAGGATATATACGAAGTGCTTTTTCTAAAACCGAAGGACTCGTTGCATCAATAATTAACGGGGTATCTACAAGCATAGAGAGTTCTTTAACGACATTTTCCATAAGTGCGGCTTGGTCAACGTCAGGAACACCCATATTGATATCCAAAAGATGTGCACCTGCTTTTACTTGATTCAGTGCTTCAGTCTTAATTGGAACTAAATTTTTCTCTTGCAAATCTTTTTGCAGTGTTTTTCGTCCTGTAGGATTAATGCGTTCACCGATAATGACGGGAGGATGACCTTCGCCGATATATACAATGCTGGTTCGGGAAGTAAGTGCGGTAGGAGGTGTAATTACTTTTCGCTTGTATGGTACCGCACGATCTAAAGCCTGTCTCATGGCGGCTAGGTGTTCAGGTGATGTGCCGCAGCAACCGCCAATATATGTAGCACCAGAATTAACCATGGCTTGGACATACTCGGCCATGTCATTGGGATGTAAGGGAAAAACAGTTTTACCGTCAATTAGTTTGGGTAATCCGGCATTAGGCTGAATAACAAGCGGCAAATTACTTACGGCGGACATACGAGAAATAAGAGGAATTAATTTATCCGGACCGAGGGAACAGTTTGCTCCAATAATAGAGGCACCTAAGCTTTCCAGAAGCACCGCAGCTGCTTCTGGTGTTGTGCCCGTAATAGTTCGACCATCTTCGCTGAAAGAAAATTCACACATAATGGGGATGTTTGGAGCTGCCTCTTTAGCGGCCAATATGGCTGCACGCATTTCCTGAATATCAATAATAGTTTGAATAAGTAATAGATCGACACCCGATTCAGCTAATATACTGGCTTGCTCATAATAGGCTTGGTATACGTCTTCAAAATCAGTGTCCCCTAAAGGGAAAATAAACTTACCGGTAGGCCCCATGTCACCTAAAATTCTAGTATTTGTCCCATCAACAGCTTTTTTTGCATTAAACACAGCGGCCCTGCATATTTCTTTTACTTTATCAGCACATCCGTATTCATTCAATTTGATGCGATTAGCTCCAAACGTATTGGTTTGAATCAAGTCACTACCAGCTTTTATGTAACTACGATGAATATTTTCAATAGCTTGTGGATGTTCTATATTTGATAATTCAGGACAATCTCCAGGCCGTAAATAACCTTGTTGCTGCAATAAGGTCCCCATAGCGCCATCTAATAAAAACATAGTATAATCATTCCTTTCTAGAAGAACACGTATTGTGCATAGAACAATTACGGCAACCAGATGGGATGCCGCTTTCGACAACCGAACGAGCCATACCGATAATTGCAGTAATAGATTTTTGGGGTACCAGCATGCAACCGGAAGTTAGATGAATATCAATTTGATCCGCGTGTACCGCTTTAATTAAATTCATCTGCTGCGTCAAAGGCCAATCTCCATATCCGGGACTATAGCGCCAGGTGGTTTCATATCCATGTTTAGCCGCCATTTCATCAATATAATGATTTAATTGATCGGCAATCATTTCAGTAGCAGTTGTGGCGGCTGCATCCAGCATAAGTCCTTTGGAATATTCTTTTTTTGAAAATAGGGTATTAACTTCTTTTTCTATGTCACCGCCAATCGTTACGGCCATGATAATTGCGATTTCTGAATTTTTTAAATGTTCGCGAATTTTAGAGCCTTCAATAGTAAACGGCTCTTCGCATAGGAGTTGGCAAGAATCGGAGTCATAGCAACATTGTTGAAAAATACCCCGTGGTTTGGCAATAGCTTGTGCAGCCATACAAGCGTCTGCCACAATTTTATCAGAAAAATTTTCAGATGTGCGCAAACCAGCATATCGCTTTGTTTCTGCAATGTCTATTTTTTGAAGAAAGCCATTAAATATAGGCATAATATATTTCCCTTCATATAACAAAAAAAGGCTCTTTCACAAATGAAAGAGCCGAATCTACGTGCTATTCTCTCATCTGTCAGATAATATCTGCAGGAATTGGCACCGCTTTTGCGGTTGCCGGATTTCATCGGGCCTGTCCCTCCATCGCTCTTGATAAGAGTTATCTTTATTAATATATCAGGTTTACGTGTATTTGTAAAGATTTATAAGTGTTTTATACTGTTTTAGTAATCTATGAAGTATAAACTAAAAATATAAACACAGGTCAATATCGTATTATGCATAAAAGTAATATTGATAATTCCAAAATAATATGATATTGTAATTGGTATAAAAGTATGTTGTAAAACGATGCTGTATTATGTGTAAACAATGGAAAAGGAAGTGGCAAAATATGTCTTTAGTAGAAAAAAAATCAGCTTATAGAGACGATAGTGTTCCTAAACAGTCTTGTATTGATGAAATTTTGAATACCTACAAAGATGAAAAAGGGGCATTGATTCCTATTCTGCAACACACACAAAACTTGTTTAATTATTTGCCAAAATCGGCGCTGCTGTATATTGCAGATAAGACAGATATCCCTATTTCTACCATTTACGGCGTGGTAACTTTTTACTCGCAATTTCATTTACAGCCTCGCGGACGTAATATTATTTGTGTCTGCCAAGGAACAGCATGCCATGTACGCGGCGGTAAAATCATTTTAAATGCTGTAGAAAAAGAGTTGGGAATTAAGGCCGGCCATACGACAGAAAATTTACGGTTTACATTGGAGACGATTGCCTGTTTGGGGGCATGTGGATTGGCACCGGTTATGAAAGTCAATGAGGATACACATGGCCGTATGACGGAAGAGGAAATTGCCAAGGTGCTGGCACAATATAAATAAACACAGTTGTACTTTTGGAGAATCTAAAACACGGGCATATGTTCGGGAAAGTATTGTCATATTGTCTACAGGAACAGTATACCCAGAAAAAAACTATAGGAGAAGAGGATCGCGTATGATGATTACAGCAGAAAAATTAAAGGAAATGCAAGATGTATATAAAACTGCGGTTTCCCTTCGGCTGGAAAAAAATGATAGAAATGAACAGCCGACAGTGTTTGATGTACTGATTTGCGGAGGCACAGGCTGTAAATCCTCCGGGTCCAAAGAAATCCAAAGACAATTAGAATACGAATTGGCAGCGAGGGGAATGCTAGATAAAGTACACGTAGTACAAACAGGCTGTCATGGTTTTTGCGAAAATGGTCCCTTGATGATTATTTACCCGGGGCAGTTTTTTTACTGTCGAGTAAAGCCGGACGATGCAGGAGAAATTGTAGAGAGTCATTTATGTAACGGCCGGCCTGTTGAGCGCCTGCTCTATTACGATCCCGTTGATGGAAAGCCGGCATTAACGGCGGCGGATGTTTCGTTTTATAAAAAGCAGAAGCGTATTGTATTGGAACATTGCGGTCGGATTGATCCAGAAAAAATAGAAGAGTATATTGCAGTTGGCGGATATGCTGCGTTAGTTAAGGCTCTTACGGAAATGACACAAGATAAAGTCATCGAGGAAGTGATTGATTCCGGTCTGCGGGGACGAGGCGGAGCCGGATTTCCGACGGGTAAAAAATGGAGTTTTGCAAAAAATGCAGAAAGCGATAAAAAATATATTATCTGTAATGCGGATGAAGGAGATCCGGGAGCCTTTATGGACCGAAGTGTTCTCGAAGGAGATCCGCATCGGGTACTGGAAGGAATGGCAATAGCCGCTTATGCTATTGGTGCAGATGAAGGCTATATTTATGTACGGGCGGAATACCCGTTGGCGGTGCAGCGGTTAAAAATAGCAATTCAGCAGGCAGAGGAAAGAGGTTTTTTGGGAAAAAACATTTTTGGCAGCGGGAAAGATATTATGCTGCATATTAAAGAAGGGGCGGGAGCCTTTGTTTGTGGAGAAGAAACAGCACTTATCGCATCCATTGAAGGGCGGCGGGGCATGCCGCGTCCGCGTCCGCCATTTCCTGCAAACGAAGGATTGTGGGGAAAGCCGACAAATAATAATAATGTTGAAACTTATGCCAATGTTGCACAGATTATCAATAAAGGCGCTGCGTGGTATCGGCATTTTGGTACAGCAGAATCGCCGGGTACGAAAGTATTTGCTCTTACCGGTAAGATAAATCATACGGGATTGGCCGAAGTGCCGATGGGGATTACCATGCGTGAAATTATTTATGATATTGGAGGCGGTATCTTAGACGGGAAAAAATTTAAGGCAGTGCAGATAGGCGGTCCGTCCGGAGCTTGCCTGCCGGAAGAACTGCTGGATTTACCGGTGACGTATGATTCTTTGACGGAAGTAGGGGCCATGATGGGATCAGGCGGGCTGGTAGTCATGGATGAAACAACCTGTATGGTGGACGTAGCTAAGTTTTTCATTAATTTCACACAATCTGAATCGTGTGGGCAGTGTACCCCCTGTCGGGAAGGTACTAAGCGTATGCTGGAGATATTGACACGAATTACAGAAGGCGGCGGATCCGAAAGTGATTTGGAATTATTAGAGATATTGGCGAGGAATATAAAGCAGGCTTCTTTGTGTGGATTGGGGCAGACAGCACCGAATCCGGTTCTTAGCACGATCAAATATTTTCGGGATGAATATGAGGCACATATCAAAGAAAAACATTGTCCGGCGGGTGCGTGTGAAAGCCTGGCCAGTTATATCATTACGGATGCGTGCAAAGGATGTGGGTTATGTGCACGAAACTGTCCGGTACATGTTATAACGGGAAAGGTAAAAGAAAAACATTGCATTGATCAAGAAAGATGCATTAAATGTGGCACCTGTTATACGAATTGTCCGTTTGACGCAATTATCAAAGAGTAAAGGGGGCTTGAGTATGAAAACAGTATCTTTGACAATTAACGGAATTGTTGTTAAAGCACCACAAGGCTTTAGCATATTGGAAGCAGCCCGTTCAGCCGGTATTTATATTCCGACACTCTGTTATCATCCGGATCTGGTACCGGAAGGAGCTTGCCGCATGTGCATTGTGGAGGGCAGCGGGGCAAAAACATTAGTGGCATCCTGTATGTATCCAGTAGAAGAAGGGATGATCGTAAAAACAAATACGGCAAAAGTGCGGGAGGCACGGCGCATGGTGATAGAACTTTTGTTGGCAAATCATCCGAAGAATTGTTTGACGTGCCGCAAAAACGGAGATTGTGAATTACAAACAATGGCGGCTGATATGGGAGTCCGGACGCATCGGTTTGACTGGGGAGAACGGAAAATACATACGTTTGATGCATCTAATCCTTGTTTGGTTCGCGATCAGGAAAAGTGCATCTTATGCGGGCGATGTATTCGTGTGTGCCGAGATATACAGCAAATGAATGTATACAGTTTTGCCAACCGGGGATTTAATTCTATCGTTTCAACGGCATTTGAACAAGATTTAAGCAAAGTAGCCTGTACCTATTGCGGACAATGTGCCAGTCTTTGTCCGACGGGAGCCATCGTTGAAAAAGATGATACAGAACGCGTATGGGAGGCGATAAACGATCCGGGAAAAGTGGTGGTTGTCCAAGTTGCTCCCTCTGTACGGGTAGCATTGGGAGAAGAAATGGGGATGGAGGCGGGCAGTATTGTAACAGGGAAAATGGTGGCGGCGCTTCGAAACTTAGGGTTTGATAAAGTATTTGATACAAATTTTAGTGCTGATTTGACGATCATGGAAGAAGGATATGAATTTCTCGATCGACTGACAAAAGGCGGAGTGCTGCCGATGATAACCTCATGCAGTCCGGGATGGGTAAATATGTGTGAGCTGAAATATCCGGATTTATTGAACCATTTATCTACGGCGAAGTCTCCGCAGGGAATGTTCGGCACCGTCATAAAAACCTACTTTGCCCATCAAGCAGAAATTGATCCGGCGCATATAGTCAGTGTTTCTGTTATGCCGTGCACTGCGAAAAAAGCGGAATGTGTGCGGCCGCAATTACGTGATTCGGGATATCAGGATGTCGATATTGTGATTACGACGCGCGAATTGGGACGGATGCTTCGCGAAGCCGGCATTGATTTCAGGAGCATCCGATCTGTGGATTTTGATTCACCCTTAGGGTATGGAACCGGAGCCGGAGCTATTTTTGGAAGCAGCGGCGGCGTCATGGAAGCAGCGCTTCGCACGGTAGCGGATATTGTGACAGGACAGGATTTATGGGATATAGAGTATACGGAAGTACGGGGATTAGATCGTACAAAAGAGGCGCAGATACAGATGGGAGATAAGGAAATTCGGATTGCGGTGTGTAATTCCCTGGGAGCAGCGCAAAAAATGATGGATAGGGTGCGAAATGGTACGGCATCGTATCATTTCATTGAAATCATGGCCTGTCCCGGAGGCTGTATCGGAGGCGGCGGACAGCCGGTTCCAACCAATATGGATATTAAGAAAAAACGTGCGGAAGCATTGTATAAAATTGATGAGTATTCTCAATTTCGAAAGTCCCATGAAAATCCCGATATTAAAACTATTTATAAGGAATGGCTGGAACAGCCATTAAGTAAAAAATCCCATCAATATCTGCATACTACATATGGCAGGCAGAAACGCTGAAAGTACCCTTGATCAAGTTAAATAAAAACGGCTGTAGACGAATTTTAAGGACGATATCTATACGCCGTTTTTGTTTTTTTATTAGTTTAACTCCATGATTTATCAAGAAGAAATACCTGTTTTTTCGTGAAATTCATAAAGACCTATGATATACTATAAGATAGCAAAACTTTTATGTGAAATGAGGTGGCTTTGGTGGCACATATCATTGCCGTAACGAACCAAAAAGGAGGCGTCGGAAAAACAACGACTGCCGTTAATTTAAGTGCCTGTCTGGCGGTAGCGGGAAAACGCACGCTTTTGATAGATCTTGATCCACAAGGAAATGCTACGAGTGGACTAGGAATAGATAAAGAAAGATTGGAAGGCAATTTGTATGATTGCATTATTGAGAAAGTCCCCATGACGGAGGTTTTGCAAAAAACTGCAGTAAAGAAACTCCATATTGTTCCGGCAACAATGGATTTAGCTGGAGCAGCAGTTGAACTGGTTAATATGGAAGGGCGTGAAACCGTTTTACGGCAAGTAATTCAATCTATCCGGGATATGTATGAGTTTGTTGTTATTGATTGTCCGCCTTCATTGGGATTATTAACTATTAATGCGTTGGTGGCGTCTGATTCCGTAATTATTCCCGTGCAGTGTGAATTTTATGCATTGGAAGGTTTGGCACAACTGATGCAGACGGTAGAAATGGTACGGGACAGTATGAATAAAAGTTTGCGGTTATTGGGGTTGGTTCTTACTATGTTTGATGGAAGAACTAATTTATCAATTCAAGTTACGGAAGAAGTTAAAAAATATTTTAGCGGACAGGTTTTTAATACTATTATTCCAAGGAATGTCCGCTTGGGAGAAGCGCCAAGCCATGGCGAACCAATTACTACCTATGATCCCCATTCTCGGGGAGCGGAAGTATATAAGAAATTGGCAAGAGAGGTGATTGACCGTGTCGGTTAAAAAAAAAGGACTGGGTTCAGGAACTGGATTAGGAAAACGGCTGGAAGCCTTAGGACTTACAGAAAGCCATCTGGATGATGTCAGGAAACCTGCACTGGAAATAGAAGTTACCGATATTATACCCAATCCTCGACAGGCACGTAAAATCTTTCATAAAGAAGCGCTGCAAGCATTGGCAGATTCTATTAACCAATATGGAATCGTACAACCGGTGGTAGTTCAAAAAAAAGAAAATGGAAAATATGAACTTATTGCAGGCGAACGTCGGTGGCGGGCGGCTCAGTTATGTCATTTAAAAACGGTTCCGGCTATTATTAAGGAATACACCGTTGATGTAGCTACGGAAATTTCTTTAATTGAAAATTTACAGCGCGAGGATCTTGATGTGATTGAAGAAGCGGCTGCCTATCAGATGTTGATTCAAGAGTTTGAACTGACACAAGAACAGGTATCGGCAAAGGTTGGTAAAAGTCGTTCTCATGTAGCTAATATGGTGCGTCTTCTGCAGCTTCCGCAGCGTATTCAGGAAATGCTTTCTGATGGACGGCTTACTATGGGGCAGGCACGTCCGTTACTTATGCTGAAGAATGAAACACAGCAGCTGAATTTGGCAGAGCGGATTGTTCGAGATGGTTTGTCAGCACGTCAAGTAGAAATATTGGCTAAAGCAATAATAGAACGTGAAGGAAAAGAAGAAAAAAAGCCGGCAGAAAAAGATGTATATTTGGAATCACTTCAAGATAAATTAAAAATGCATTTAGGTACCGGTGTTTCTATTCATTTGAACCATAAAAAAAATGCCGGAAAAATTGAAATTTCTTTTACATCTGAAAAGGAATTTGAACGATTGTTAGCAATGCTTACAGATGAAGATCAGAAACGAGAATATGCTATTTCTGATTTTAGTGTTTGAAAAAAATTATAATTAATTTACAATATAGGTTGTTTTTTTGGCTTTTTTTAGTGTATTATAAAGTACGGACTTTAAATAGATACTTCAGCAGGAGGAAAACATGTGGGATGGAATGAATATGGGGATGATGTATCTGGTTGCTGCTGGCGCAGTGGGGATTTTGCTATTGCTCTTGCTTATATATATAGTAGTGTTGAATTATCGTGTTAATAAATTAACAAGGAAATATAGTTTTTTTATGCAGGATGAAACAGGGAAAAGCGTAGAAACCAAGTTGCGTGAAGATGTAGTACAGCTGCGTGAATTGTCGGACACGTTAGATTCTCTTTACGGCACACAAGCGGAAATGCTGACAATACAGAATCATTGTTTTCGAAAAATTGGGTTTGTAAAGTATAACGCGTTTGATAATATTGGAAATCATCTAAGTTTTGCCTTTACTATTTTAGATGGTAAAAATGATGGTTTTTGTCTTTCCAGTGTGTACGGAAGGAATGAGTCACGTATTTTTGCGAAACCTATTGTTAATGGACGAAGCTTATACAGTATGAGCGAAGAGGAAAAAGAAAGTTTGGAAAATGCATTACATTATACGGGAGAAGTAACTGCCGTTAACAAAGAATGAAGAAGGGACCCATAATTGAATATCCAGACATATAAGCGTCAGTGTCAGTGTGAAGTAAAGAAATTAACTAAACAATTTCACGCACTTCGTAACAATCGAACAGGACCTATTTTAATTACGCCAAGGCAATATAGACGTGCAGTTATAACAGCTGCAGCGGCAGCGCTATTAATTGTAATCGGAGTTGTTGTAGGTATATTTGAATATGTAGAATTACAGAATGTGCGGGAAAAAGAAGTGCTGCATGAGCAGCAACTTGAGATTATGAGGGATAAAACTGCATCGTTGCAGGAAAAAATGGATAAGTTAGATTCGCTGGATCAGGAATTGCGCCAGATGGTGAAAGGAGCTGAAACTGGCGACAGCCCAAAAGGTGATGGTGGGGTAATAGATAAGCCGAAGAAATCTCCGGACATTTCTAAAGCAAGTTTTAATGATTTATTACTTACCACCTCGCGTATGGAAACCAGGGTGAATGCTCGTGTTGTAAGCTTCATCACGTTAAAAACAGTTTTAAGTGACACTGCGGGTGAACAAGTCCGGGAAATGCAGCAATCTCATAAAAAATATGAATCGTCTAATTATCCATCTATATGGCCGGTTAAAGGGACTATTACGTCTAAATTTGGATATCGTGGAAACCCCATCGGTGGAGGTACGGGTTTTCATGAAGGTGTTGATATTGCGGCAGACTATGGTACCCCTATAAGAGCAACGGCCTCAGGAACAGTAACAATTGCCGGTTGGACTGGTGGGTATGGCAATTTGGTAGAAATTGATCATGGCGGTGGATTTGTAACACGATATGGTCACAATTCGATGTTGTTGGTTGTTCAAGGACAAACAGTTAAGACTGGGGATATTATTGCTTTGGCTGGCAGTACAGGAAATAGTACAGGGCCGCATTGTCATTATGAAGTTCGTGTAAATGGCACACCGACGGATCCGATGTTGTTTTTACCATAATATAACAGGGAGAAGCGTTATCTGAAAAGATGACACTTACTCCTTGTTTTTTTAGTTGAGGCCTATATTGGAAGATAGACAGAATGGGGAGAAGTTAGTGAAAAATTAATAAAAATCAAATAGATTTTATATTTTACTAGTTACTATTTTTGATATCCATGCTGTCTAGATAGATTGCGTTGGAAACGAATGCATTAAAAAAAATATGGATAAGATTTTACAAATGGATTCATTGGGACTTGGCGTGATGATGAGCGGGATTGTTGTAGAACAAAATGGTTCTATTTTTTCAGAAGGAATAGCGGACGCTTTCATGAGAATGTCTGATTTTCCGAAGTAATAAACATATTAGCATGATAAATGAGAAAATAACAGACTTATTCTCATTTACGTGTTTACAAATGAGAATAAAAGTGGTAGTATTAGTTCTACCGGACAGATTACATCTTGTAATCGGGCGAAAGCAACAGGTCAGCCTGTGGGAATATAGGTAAGTTCCCACAGGCTGTTTTTATATTTTAATTTGAAGGAAGATATATATATGCTGCAACAAGAAATTCAATTGAAACGCAATACTGCAAGGTTATCCGTAATTAGCAATATAATTTTAGTGATATGTAAGCTCTTTGTTGGAATGTTAACTGGTACTGTCAGTATTTTTTCAGAGGCGGTTCATTCAGGAGTCGATCTTCTGGCAGCGGCAATTGCTTTTATGGCAGTTAAAAAAGCATCATTGCCTCCCGATCAAGATCATGATTATGGACATGGAAAAGTAGAAAATATATCCGCTGCATTTGAATCCTTATTGATTATTTTGGCGGCCGTGTTCATTTTATCAGAAGCGATTACTAAGTTGACGGTACCACAGAAACCACAATCATTAAATTTAGCGCTTATTGTTATGTTAGGGTCTAGCTTGCTCAATATTTTTATTTCACGTCGATTATGTATCGTTGGCAAACAGACGGGGTCACAAGCTTTATTGGCAGACGGAATGCATTTACGCACAGATGTATGGACTTCGGCGGGTGTCATGGCAGGAATTCTGTTTATGAAAATAACCGGATTTTTGTGGATTGATCCGTTGATTGCTTGTTTAGTAGCAGGTGGAATTATGCGCGTTGGTTATAAAATGTGTCGTTCGAGCTACGATGATTTAACAGACGCATCATTAAGTGACGCTGAAGAAAGCCGAATTGGCAACATTATTATGAAAAATCCGGAAGTGCTGGGGTTTCATCATCTTCGTACACGTATGGCGGGTAAGGAAGTATTGATGGATTTTCATTTGGAATTAGACAAAAAATTATCGTTGTGTCAAGCGCATACTATATCAGAAAAAGTCGAAGCATCACTGCATGAAGCATACGGAAATTGCGATCCTGTTATACATATTGACCCTAAATGATAATTTAATACGAAAAAATATAGTAATCATATCCTACGATAAGGTACAGATATTTATATGCAGAATGGTTGATATAGGAGCATTGCTTTTTTTCGTTTCTTCCAATCAGGCATAATTTTTTCTATCAATCCATAGAACTGGGAAGAGTGATTAGGATGCAGAAGATGACAAAGTTCATGTAAAATAACGTATTCTGTGCAATCGTTTGGCATAACCGTCAAATATGTATTTAACGTTATTATTTGTTTGCAAGGGATACAAGATCCCCAACGAGATTTCATTAAACGCTGGCGGAATTGGGGGGGAGTTATGCCATATGGACGAACTAATTTCAGGCTTTGTTTGATGATAGGCGGCAGATGTTGTGATGCTGTTTGATGTAGAAATTTATGATAAAGGCTGCGTTTATACTCCCAATCATCTGGCCGGGTCGTTTTTATTTGCAATATATTATTTTCTATGGATATTAAGTTTGATTGACTGCGGTTGACTTGTACAATCATTTTGTTTCCTAAAAGATATATTACATCTTTTGATTTTAAAGATATTACAGGGTGTAATCGTTTCTGCTGGCGTAGTTGATAGAGCGCACGTAAAATAAAATGTTTATGCAGGGTGAGAAAGATTTCTATGCGGGTTTGAGAAATATGGGAGGGGGAGGAAACATACACTGTTTCATCCGGACGTATACGAAGATTGATGTTTTTGATGTTCTTTTTTTCCCAAGTATATAAAATGGCGGTATTATCAAATGTAATCTGGCATATGTGTATATTTTTCATATTTATTCCTTTGAGTATATTGTTATAAAAGCAGAAAATCAAATCATTGCAGCGGGAATACTATACGCAGGAAGTACCTGTATTTTGAAAGGACAGATTTTATATAAAAAGACTGCATTTTCAAAATACATGGTATAATATAGTATAATTGTTTGAAAGGATGTTATTATAAATGTTGGATTTTACAGCGATTGATTTTGAAACAGCTAATAAATACGCTAATAGCGCATGTTCTTTGGCTGCTGTTACAATGCATGATCGACAATGTGTACAAGAAGCATATTCTCTTATCCAACCGCCATTTATGCGCTTCGATCCAGTAAATGTAGAAATTCATGGGATAACTGAAGATAAAGTAGCACACAAACCAACTTTTGATGTGTTGTGGACAGATATACGACGTCATTTGGAAGGTAGAATTGTTATTGCTCATTATGCAGTATTTGATATGCGCGTTTTGCGTAGTATGCTTAAAACATACGAATTGGAACGACCTAAAATGCAATATGCATGTACGGTGGAAATATCACGTAAAGTTTGGCCAGAGTTACCTGATCACAAACTGGATACCATGGCCGACTATTTGGGGATTTCTTTCCAACATCATCAAGCGCTTGACGATGCTCGGGTTTGTGCAGCAATCGCCTGTTCTGCAGCTGAAAAACTGCATGCAGCTTCTTTTGAAGAGCTAATGGTTCTTACAGGATTGACATTAAAACAGTTTAAGTAAATTGCTATATTTTTATAGGCATATAACGTTGAATTTACAAGGAATGGAAAAAAAGGTTGCAGCATAATAGGATGGAGTCAATAATATAAAAAATAGATAATGATTTGGAGATTAGAAAAACGAAGAAGAAACTTACGTTTGAATTTCTTCTCCGCTTTTTTGATCTTATTTTTTTTCTGTATTTTTAATAGTGTTCTGCAATACGATGTGCCAATTTATTTCAGATGTATTGCCGATAGCAATATCAAAATTAAAATGTAAATGTCTTTTTATTTTTAGAAAAATTTGAACCTTACGTACTTCATCAAACGTTTTTAAAATTTGATTTCGGATAATTGATTTTGAAAATACATAAGGTTTAAAAAGAAAAAACTGGTTTTGTTTATAGTTACTCAGTATGTATTCATTACCTAATATAAATCGAAATACATGTCCCACTATCTGACCTTCACCGGTAAATGAAGACGGGTTTTCTGCATCAAAGGTTTCCTTTAGTCCCAAAATTTTGATAAAAACAACAGCAAATGGTGTTTTTTCCGGCAAGTGAGAAACAAGGGTATCAATATATGGTATTGCTGTATCCTGTGAATATAAACTCAGTTCGTTATCAAGGAGCAGCGGGTTACAGGCCAATGGAAGCCATTGGCGTGATTTGCTGATGTTGCAGCAAAAATTGAAGGCATATATTTCTTTAGATACAGGGTTATTGGTAAACCACATTTCTTGTGAGAAGACCGCGGCAGCAGCATTCGGTTTTTTTATTTTAAATTCTTTATACATTGATATTTTTCCGTTTTTAGCGGCTGTTAATAAATTATTTCGACTGAATATATTCCAATAGGTCGACTTATCCTTACCAGAAAGGTGTATTGCTTTTTGATTGCAGTATGAGCTGTACGAAGGATAATTTTCTATGGTTTTAAGAGGGTAATATTCTTCTACAATATCCTGTGTAAGGTTTATTTTTGCACAGCTATAGGCCGTACGACGCAGTGCTGTGAATAATCGATTTTCTTTTATAAAGCGGTAGTGCTTTGTTTCAATAGATGGTAGATATTCTGTAATGCCGATGGCTTTTCTTGCAATTCCCGTGCTGGTGTATAATGTGTGATAAGATAAAGCAGCCCAACAGTATTCCAGCGTTCTTCTGCTTCTGACCAGAAAAGCGCCGTGACCTGTGGGATTTCCGCGTAAGAGACCATTGCAAAAAGCTTTATAAGAAACAACGGAATCGGGATGAATCCATCCTTCTTTAATAATGGAAAGGGGAAAGTTAGGGACGATAGTATTTGCTACATAAGTTTGCGTTGTATTATCGAACATAGCAAATACTTTGGTTTTAAGATCAACCTCCCAAAGCATACTGGAGGTCTGATCAAAAGCGATACGTAATCGTTCATTGCTTTCTGCGATAACGTTTTCTTGTTCTTTTAGACGCGTAATATCTGTAATAATGGCTAATACCACTGGAAATGTATTGTCATAGGGAATCCGGACGGCCCGCAAATGACGCCAGTTTATTTTTCCGGAAAAATCTTCTGTACGAAAAGTAAGTTCTATAGGAGCGTCCTTCACAGCTCCGGTGCGCAGCGCATTTTCAAATTTTTTTAAATCAGGAGAATATATTTCTTTTAATAAATCTGGTTCCTCCCACTTTTCTGTTTGAGAATGACCGAAAGCTGTTTTAAAACTGGGACTTATGTAAAGCAATTTAATTTCAGCGGCAACTTCAATGAGCAAAATACCGCCATCCATGTATTGCAGCAAAGGTTGCAACTGTATGGAGTTAAAAGACGGAGCTGTTTTTGGGGAAAGCGATACAGAGGGAGCGTCATTTGTAGTTGATGTTTCTACTATTTGATATCGACTTTTTCCTGCATTTTTTGCTGTGTAAGCAGCGGCATCTGCCGTTTTATAAAAAGAAGTAAAAGAAACTTTTTTTTTGGCAACCGCTACACCGATACTGGCAGAAACATTAATTGTTGGATTGGTACCAATCGACAGTTGCAAGGAACTGCAGAGCGCGGCTGCCTTTTTATGAATCACTTCGTCGGAAGCGTTAAACGTACTATATACTAAAAATTCATCGCCGCCAATGCGTCCGATAATATCAGATGTTCGGAAAGAGTGTCTAAGTATAGAAGCAATATGGATTAATATGTCATCTCCTGATTGGTGTCCTAAGGTATCGTTGATTTGTTTAAAATCATCAATATCGATCATAAATAAAGATAAAGTACTGCCATTTTCAAAAACAGATAACTTTTCTGTAATATGTTGTACCGTTGCCTCATGATTGTATAATTTAGTTAAAGAATCGCGCGAAGCCAATTGAGCTAAGCGTTCCATTTTGCGGCGTTGTTCATCAATATCGCTAAATACAAGGACGGCTTTGATTTCATCAGAAGTCAATTGTTTGGTGAGATGTACGTTCAATCGTACCCAGAAAATCTTTTCTGCGGTAATAAAACGGAATTCTAATTTATCTTTTAATATATTACTTACATAAAGACTTAATAAGTGCTCACGTGTCAAAAATTCTGTAAATTCACTTCGATCTTCTGTATATACAAAATGAGTCGAAAGGTATGCAACATAAGATATAATTAAGCCATTTGTCAACTGGCGGCAGATATAATCGGAAGTTCCGTCTTCATAATCAACGATTCCGCTGGTAAGATTCAGTGTAGTATAGAGAAAGTAGTCACCTGCAGGCCGCGCCGGTTCGGATACGGAAATAGATACGGGAGCAGTTGTTGCGGCGCCTTTATTAACAAGTTCAATAATTCCGGCATCAATGACAATTTTTTCTATTTCTCGTCGAGGTTCTCCCACCATATGAACGTAATGAATGCTGCCGTTTTTTGTAATAATGCGAAAAGTAATAGATAAACTTTTCTTTGTTGTAACCGCATTTTTTAATGTTCCGAACAAGGTCGGCTGATCTGCCGAATATACAAGTCTCCAAGTATCGATGCCCATACAGCTGTACATATCTTTTTCATCATTATATCCGCACAGGCGATAAAATGCATCATTAGCAAAAAGAATGACAGGGGGTTGCTGCACGGTTATTGTGCATAAAGAAATACAGCCGTTATCAGCCAGCTGTTTGATGATGGACAGACTATTATCTGCGGTTAATCTATGTGGTTTTTTGCTGTTCATGGTAGACACCTGTTTCTATCATGCAAATAAGGGTTTACAAAATTATTACAATAAGTAAATACACTTATCCTTATACATTATACAACAAACGATTGTAATGTAAATATTTTTTATTGGCTTTTAGTTGAGTATATAAAAATATAATGTATATTATACGTTTTTTTATAAGTTTAACTAATAAATGCAGTATATATATTATGTTTTATACAATTAAACAAAAAAATATATATTTTTGTTGAGAAGCGATGCAGCAGCGACTGGATTCGTATTGCAAACAAATAAAGTGCAATAGTATGCAAAATAATGTGATAATTATATCGTATTATTAATAAATAAATCAGATGTATATGTATCAGGAGGATCTTGAATGTGTTAAAATGTAAGAGCCACAACTTTGATTGAAAGGAGATGTTACATTGCGATTTTTACATCATATACAACAAGATTTAAAGCTTTTTATTTATTTACACGTCATCATAATGATATTCCGCTGGTCTTTTATTGCAATTTATTCAGGGCAATTAAACGATGCCAATATGCATGACTTATGGTTGACTTTCTGGTTTGGGCTGCGTATTAGTTTAAAGACCGCAGCAGCGTTTACGGCAGTATCCTTGGTTTTTGCAACAATACCAGCCAGTTTTTTAAAAAAATGGCCGGGAGACCGGATTCGCTTAATTTGGGGAAGTATCAGTACTGTTGTGTTGTCTTTTTTATTTATGGCGCGGATTCCTTATTATCGAGTGTTCCATCAATCCTATAATATTATGCTCTTCAATGGAATGAAGGATGATAAAACTGCTATATGGCAGACTATGGTTAGTCAATATCAGTTATGGCCGCGTTTGGCAGGTTGTATTATATTAGCAGCTATTTTAGTATATCTATGGTACCGTTTTTCACAAACAAAAACTTGGACACCTAAACAATATGTACGCCCTGTTGTTTGCGTTATTGTTCTATTTTTACCTGTGTTTGGTATTTTTTGCAGATTTGGCGGAGCATTTAATTCGGATAGCGGAGTTCCATGGGAGGATGCAGGACAAACTCGGTCACACTTATTAAATGAGGCCATACTTGATGATGGGCAGGCCTTATATAGGGCATATAAGACGTATCAGCGCGCATATAGCAAGGCTCAACGCAAGATTTCACCACAAGAGTTAAAGGATGCAATTCGTACTTTAGGGGGAAATCCCAATGCTAAGACGATAGATGAAGCTTTTTTGCATAAAGCACCAGGTTCTCCGCTGAAAACACCGCCTAAGGAGGTGGTGCTTGTTGTTGGGGAGAATTATGCGTTATGGCCTCTTTTACCGCAATATCAAGACCTGGGATTATGTCTGAGTGGAGAAAAATTAGCTAAAGGGGGAGCTTCTACGTATCAATTCTTGGCGGCAGGAAACGGTACAATAACGTCACTTAATGGTTTGTTTACGGGTCTTCCTTATGTAGGATTATCCCCTAATTATATCCAAAACCCAGATGGAGCATATGGAATGGGTATTGGGATGCTTATGAAAAAAATGGGATATAAAACGGTTTTCTGGTATGGAGGATTAAGCAGCTGGCAAGATATAAAGGCATTTACTCTTCGAGAAGGGTTTGATGAATTTCATTGTTCTGATGAAATGCCACCGCAAGATGAAGGAACGTGGGGCGTCCCTGATGGAGAACTATTTAATGCTATTCAAAAATATATGGCAAAGGATACGGGAAAAACCTTTCATATGATTATGACGACAACGAATCATCCGCCATTTGCTTATAATGTAGATGCTTATGGTTTTCCTCGCAAAGAAGTTACAGAAAAACTGCCCAAAACGATTCCAACAGATAAAGCAACAATTGACCAGTTAGGCCATATTTGGTATGCAGACAATGTTTTGGGTAAATTTATTGATGATGTTTCGGCTAAGGACCCTAGTGCCTTATTTGTTGTAACCGGCGATCATGCAGAACGTTTTAATTTTGCTACGGATGTGTCTTTGCCGGAACTGAGTGGAATTCCTTGTTTCTTTTATGGTGATGGGGTTACTCCGAATATGTTGCCTCCTGAAGCAGCAGGTAGTCATTTACAGATTATACCGACCCTTGCGGAGTTCATTTTGCCGCAGGGTGCTGAATATGAAGCGTTGCTTCCACCGCTTACGAGGTCACAACAGGCGTTTAACTATCGACTGGTTATTAACAAGGGAGCCATGATGGAAGAGAAAAATATGCATGATATGTCATACGAGAAATATATTACAGCGGCGAATACTATTGCGATATGGCGTATTTTAAAAGGAAATGCAATGCCTTAATATAAAGTAGAACTGCCTCTTGTGCGTTAGCTATATAATCTAATGTACGAGAGGCAGTTTAATGTTTATGCAGCTAATTTATTTTTTTTCAATGTTTTGCAAATGCAATAAACAAGGTTCTATTTGGACGCCTTCACGAGGATCACTGCCGGATTGGTATGTATAATTGATACAATAATTCATAAAGCTGATTACTTTACTGACGGCATCATGAAGAGACAAGTCTTTTAAAAGACAGCCAGTAAGAACACTCGTAAATAAATCACCGGTTCCACAGGTGTTGAAGGGAATACGGGAAATTGTGTATTCGTCAAACGAAGCAGTCATGCTATCATAACTGATATTTTTGATTTCATTATTTGAAGCGGGGACGCTGGTAATAACAATCTTGCTTGGTCCTAATGCAGATAATTTCTGACACCAAGTGGTTATTTTCTTAGTTGTTGGTATTTCGTCTGTATATGGAATATTGAGAAGTAAACAAGCTTCAGTATAATTGGGTGTTATTACCGTAGCTTTACTGATGAGATGACGCATAGCATCAATGATAGCAGGTTTGAATACAGGATAAAGATTTCCGTTATCCGCCATGGCTGGATCTACGATAATCGTAGTATCCTTTTTTGCAAAACGGGAAATCGCATCTTCAACAATAGAAATTTGTTCAGCATTTGCTAAAAATCCACTATATATAGCGTCATATTGATATCCATTTTTTTGCCATATATCCATAAAATGCCGCATATGAGGCGAAAAATCATAAAAATCGATATTATCATAGGTTAAATTATTGCTGTATATGGCGGTTGGAAAAGGGCAAACTTGTATACCCATTGCAGATAATACCGGCAGTACTGCTGTTAAAGAGCATCTTCCAAAAGCACACATATCATGAATTGCCAAAACTCGTGGTGTTTTCATTTCTATACCTCCTAATATAAACTGTACTAATATTTTAATGCAAAATATACATGGTGTAAATAGGACAGATAGAAAATATTTCTGTCCCTTATATATACTTTATTTCATTTAGAATCAGTATAATTTCTTGTCAATATACATGTCTCATGATAAAATATAAAGACATTAATGTCCGTGCTTTTGCATGGATTTTTTTGTTAGAAAGGAAGCACGATGGATAAAAATCGACAAAATAGAGTTCCTTTTGTAGCGGCTTTGGAAGAGTATGTACATCGACAGATGATGCCGTTTCATACGCCGGGGCACAAGATAGGAAAAGGAGCCTCTTGTTATCAGAAATATCTTTTTGGGGGAGCGTTAGCTCGAGATTTGGGATTGATGTATGCTTTGGATGATTTGTTCCAACCGGAAGGACCATTACGGGAGGCTATGCAGCTAGCAGCTGATTTATATGGTGCCGGTCGAACTTTTTTTTCGATAAATGGAACAACTGCTTGTGTTCAAGCGATGATATTGGCAATATGCCGATGTGGGGATGAAATCATTATCCCGCGAGAATCACATAGTTGTGTAATGAGTGGTCTTATTATGAGCGGGGCTGTACCTGTGTATATGGAGAGCCGCTTTGCACAGAAGGAACAAGTATCACTGGGGCCTGATATGGATAGTTTACAAAAAGCGTTAGATAAGCATCCGAAAGCCAAGGCTGTTCTTTTTACATATCCTACTTATGATGGGATTGCGTGTAATCTTCGAGATATGGCGGCGTACGCACATAATAAGGGATTGGTGGTTCTTGTTGATGAAGCCCATGGAGCGCATCTTCCATTTCATGAGGAGCTTCCAGATACGGCATTGTCTTGTGGGGCAGATTGTGTAGCACAAAGTACACATAAGCTAGCAGGATCATTAACCCAGACATCGATGCTGCATTGCCGTAAAGGGTTTAGCGGTACCGAAAAAGTTGCAGCAGCTATGGCGCTTGTTCAATCGACGAGTCCCAATTATTGGTTTTTGGCATCGCTTGACAGTGCCCGCTGCCAACTCGCTTTACAGGGAACTGAATTAGTGGGGGGTGCTGTTGAATTAGCTCGCGGTTTACGTAATCAATTGAATAATATTGAAGGAATAGTTTCTTTTGGGAAAGAAATTCTTTCTTATCCCGGTGTAAGCGGATTTGATGAAACTAAAATTACTATCGATTTTTCTCAAATCGGTTTTTCCGGCCGACAAGCAGAACTTTTGCTGCGGCAGCAGGGAATCGAAGTGGAAATGACAGCCGGAAATCATGTATTAGCGCTGATTACTATAGGCGATGATAAACAGAGCATTGCATCATTACTACGGGCTTGCCAAAAAATAGCATGTGGAAAAAGACGAAATTCCATAGATATAAAAGAACCATCTCTGCCACACCCTGAAATAGTGATTTCACCTCAGAAAGCATGGAATGGGAAGGTTGAAGCAGTTCCCCTAACGAATAGTGAAGGGTGTATTGCGGCAGAAACCATAACTTTTTATCCTCCCGGGATTCCGGTTATTTCTTTAGGGGAAAGAGTTACCAAAGAATGTTTGGCATACATAAAAGATAAATTGACTTATGGATATATTCCGCATGGGAGTTCAGATAAAACGTTGCAGACGTTGTGTGTCTTAAATTATTCTGATAAAGAAGGGAGATAACATGGCAGGATATTTGATTATATTAGAAGGCGGCGATGCTTGTGGCAAAGCAACACAGACAAAACTTCTCTATGAACATCTGCAAAAAGACGGAGAGAAAGTACAGGCTGTCAGTTTTCCCGATTATGATAGTCCATCCAGTGCATTGGTAAAAATGTATTTGGAGGGGGCTTTTGGTAGAGACGCAGATGCAGTTAACCCTTATGCAGCGTCGACTTTTTATGCGGTTGATCGATTTGCATCATATCAAATGAAATGGAAAACTTTTTTTGAGGAAGGCGGCATTATACTGGCAGATCGCTATACTACAAGTAATATGCTGTATCAGATGATAAAGTTTAATACTACGCAGGAACGCCAGACATATTTACAGTGGCTTTGTGACTTGGAATTTTACAAAATGGGCCTTCCTGTGCCGGATTTAGTTGTTTTACTGGATATGCCGTTACATGTAAGTGAAAAATTAATGTCTCAGCGAAAAGGAAAAACAGGTGGACGGACGGGTGATATTCATGAAAAAAACAGAGAATTTTTGACTAAGTGTCATCATGCATATCATGAACTTGCGAAAACTTACGGGTGGCAAAAAATTGATTGTACAAAAGGAGAAGAACTACGATCTCCGACTGATATACATTTAGATATTTATACGAAAGTAAAAGCACTTTTAAGGAAATAGAAGAACACGAATGAAATAATCTGAAATTATGGACTTTATAGGAAAATGCTTTTATAATAAACTAGATAGACATTCTTTTCGAGGAGGGCTTTGTGGTGGATGATTCATATTTTGCCGGTATCATTGGCCATGACAAGATAAAAAAACGTCTGCGGCATTTAATTGAAATTGATCGAATGCCTCATGCGATTATTTTTACCGGATCCTCTGGCTTGGGAAAAACTTGTATGGCTGTAGCCGCTGCTTCGGCAATGGTACATCGTCGAGTGCTTTCCAATTGGGAAGAGTTTCGGGAACAGGTTATTGTACAAGATCGAGATGATGTTTATTTTTTGTCACCTATGGGATCTATGCTTAAAGTTGATCAATTTCGTCAGCTTCAAGAAAAACTTATGCTTATGGGAGAACTTGGCAGTAAACGTATTTGCCTTATTGATCATGTGGAGACAATTAATAAAGAGTTTGCGAATCGCATGCTGAAAATATTAGAAGAGCCGCCGCAGGATGTTTGTTTTTTTCTTGTTACAAATCAAATTGATATATTGTTACCGACAATTATTTCCAGGTGCGCTGTTTTTTCTTTTGAACCCGTAGAAGATAAAGAAATGGCTGATGGATTGATTCGCCTGCGAGGTGGTACGTTTAAAGACTATGAACAAGCGATTTTGTGGGGCGGAGGAAATGTTCGGACTGTACTGGATCTACTGGATGGAAAAGGGGCTGAAAATGTGCACTATGCTTTGGATTTTCTCCGTCTTATGGCAAAGCATGCGTGTCCCTATGCGAAATGGCTGACAATATCAAGTGCGTTCACAGATAAAAATACAATGGAAATTTTACGTTGGACAGGTGTTTTTCTGCGTGATATGATGGTTATTCGAAGCGGGAGTGCTCCGGATCAGATACGATTGAAGCAATACAGAGAGAATATAATAGAATTGCTGCCTTTTTGGTCTGATGAAGCGATAGTTAATGGATTAGAAGCTCTTGATGCGGGAACAGAAGCTGTTTTTCGTCATGTTAATACACGACTTGTCTGGGATTATGTTACTATCCGGTTCCAGCAATCAAAAGGAGGAATTTAGGTGATAGTTGTAGGCGTACGTTTTAAGGCAGCTGGCAAAGTATACTACTTTGATCCTACGGGTATCGAATTAAATATAAATGATGGCGTTATTGTGGAAACCGCTCGGGGTATGGAATATGGAACCATTGTCATTGCTCCGCGAGATGTTCCTGATAGTGAAGTAGTACAGCCATTAAAACCAATAATTCGTAAAGCAACGGCAAAGGATCAACACCAGGTAGAAAAGAACAGAGAACGAGAAAAAAAAGCGCTTTCGATTTGTCTTGAAAAAATTGTTAAGCATAAGCTGCCAATGAAACTTATTGATGTAGATTATACGTTTGATATGGGAAAAATCATATTTTTCTTCACTGCTGATGGACGTATTGATTTTCGTGAACTTGTGCGTGATTTAGCTTCGGTTTTTCGTACACGCATTGAACTTCGTCAGATTGGATTGAGAGACGAAGCGAAGATGGTTGGAGGAATTGGCTGTTGTGGCCGGC
This sequence comes from Megasphaera paucivorans, assembly GCF_900103535.1. Classification (GTDB taxonomy): domain Bacteria; phylum Bacillota; class Negativicutes; order Veillonellales; family Megasphaeraceae; genus Megasphaera_A; species Megasphaera_A paucivorans. The sequence goes on from NZ_FNHQ01000017.1 coordinate 43,665, forward strand.
CCTTGTGCTGTGCTTCTTTTTTAGGTGATTTTAAGCCTGTATCCATTCGCATGGCCAAAGGACAGGGAATGTCACTTAACCCGACTAAAATTTCGGGTATTTGTGGAAGACTTATGTGTTGTCTGCGTTATGAAAATGATTTATATACGTCAGGCGAGCTGAAATGTACCAATTGTCAGCACAGGTCTGCAAAGTCGGAAGAACAAAGCGCTCCGGCTGTGGGACAGCGGGTTATCACTGATGATGGATTGGGGACGATATTGCGAGTCCATATGAAGGATCATACTGTCAAAGTTCAATTAGAGTCAGGCCATACTGTCAATATATCTTGGGCGGATATTGCCGTTCCAGATCAAGATGATTAACCTTAATGAACACGAACGTCTGGATGATCTTGTCCTCGATGGAATGAAAATCATACAGCGGGATGATCAATTTTGCTTTTCTTTAGATACCGTTTTACTAGCACACTTTGGAGATGTGCCCCATGGACCGGTTCTTGACTTGGGAACAGGAACGGCGGCGATACCTCTTATTTTAACAGCACGCGGAGCGAGAAATATTATTGGGATAGAATATAATCCGGTTATGGCAGATATTGCTCACCGCAACGTTGAACTGAATGGACGGAGCGATTATATTCGTATTGCAGAAGGCGATTACAGAAAGTTGAAAGATAGGTTTTCAAGCGGTGCTTTTTCCGTTGTTTATGCCAATCCGCCATATCGAGAAATAGGCAGGGGCGCAGAAAGTAAAATTGTGGGTGTTCGCCGGGCCTGCCATGAAGAAACTGTTTCACTAACGGATGTAATAAAAGCCGCACGCTATGCTCTTAAATACCATGGACGTTTTCGCATGGTGCATATAACGGAACGACTAACAGATGTATTGACAGCTATGCGAATGTATAATATAGAACCAAAGTCTTTGTGTATGATTCATGGGCGAATTCATAAACGGGCCAAGCTTTTTCTTATTGAAGGCATTCGCGGCGGGAAAACAGGTCTTACCGTGCAGCCTCCACTTATTGTTCATAATGAAGATGGTTCCTATACACAGGTCATCCTTGATTGGTATGGCAAAAAATGATATTAAAATAAAGAGGTATGCTATGGCAGAAGTATTTAAAAAAGGAACATTATATCTTTGTGCGACCCCAATTGGAAATCTTGAAGATATTACATATCGGGCTGTGCGCTGTCTCAAAGAAGCGGATTTAATTGCTGCAGAGGATACCCGTCATACAAAACTGCTTTTGCGTGCTTACGGGATTGAAACTCCCCTTACCAGTTATCATGAACATAATAAGGAAACAAAGGGACCAAAGCTTCTAAATCGAATGATAGCAGGAGATATGGTTGCGTTAGTGAGTGATGCGGGTATGCCTGCTATTTGTGATCCTGGCAGTGATCTTACTACGCTGTGTATAGAACATAATATCTGTGTTGTACCTGTTCCAGGAGCCAATGCAGGACTTACGGGATTGATTGCGTCGGGTATGGATACGACACGATTTACTTTTATGGGTTTTTTGCCTAAAACAAAAAAACATCGGCAGCCTGTACTGGAATCTATTAAATTTTACGAGGGAACGTTAATTTTTTATGAAGCGCCTCACCGTATCCAAACAATATTAGCAGAAATCATAGACATATTGGGTGATCGGAAAGCTGTATTGTGCAGGGAACTTACAAAGTGTTACGAGCAGTACTTTAGAGGAACGCTGACCGAACTACGTATAATATTACAAGCGCAAGAGATTCGGGGTGAATTTGTTATCCTTATTGAAGGAGCAAAAATTGATAAGGAAAATGCTGATGGAGATGCGGATTATGTGTCTTTGGTCAGGGAATTGATGGAACAAGGAATTTCCAAGAAGGAAGCTATCCGTACCGTTTCACGACGATGCGGCGTTTCTAAACGCAGTGTGTACCAGGCTGCGCTTATTATATAATCTGCCGGCTCATTTGTCGGCATAGGAGGGACATACATGTCTGAAAAAAAGAATACCTATTTTATTACTACACCCATTTATTATCCTAGTGCAAAACTTCATATTGGGCATACTTACTGTACAACTATTGCTGATTCACTTGCACGATATCATCGTCTTAAAGGGGATGACGTGTTTTTTCTGACGGGATCAGATGAACATGGTCAGAAAATTCAACGAGCTGCTGAGGCTAAAGGAATGACGCCTATTGCCTATGTTGATGATATTGTGTCTTTATTTCAACAATTATGGAAAAAACTCAATATTTCTAATGATGATTTTATTCGTACGACAGAAAAACGGCACGAAATAGTCGTTCAAGACTTAATGCAGAAATCCTATGACAATGGGGACATATATAAATCGGAATACGAAGGCTGGTATTGCACACCTTGTGAAACATTTTGGCCGGAAAATAAACTTCCGGAGGGGAAACATATTTGTCCCGATTGTGGGCGTCCGTTGGAACTTGTTAAAGAAGAAAGTTATTTTCTTAAAATGAGTAAATATGCTGACCGCTGGCTTGCATTTATTGATGAAAACCCTGATTTTATCCAGCCGGAATCGCGGCGCAATGAAATGATTGCTTTTGTTAAAAGCGGGCTGGAAGATCTTTGCGTTTCCCGCACGTCCTTTGATTGGGGAATTAAAGTTCCGTGGGATCCTAAGCATGTTGTGTACGTGTGGTTTGATGCATTGGTCAATTATATTACGGCAGCTGGGTATCATGATAATCCGGAACGATTTAAAGAACTTTGGCCGGCAGATTTGCACTTGGTGGGAAAGGAAATTGTCCGATTCCACTCTATCATATGGCCAATCATGCTTATGAGTTGCGGATTGCCTCTTCCCAAAAAGGTTTTTGGACATGGATGGCTTATTGTTGATGGCACGAAAATGAGTAAATCCTTAGGCAATGTTGTTGATCCTATTCCACTTATTGAAAAATATGGAGCAGATCCGCTTCGTTATTATCTCTTAAAAGAAATTCGATTAGGGCAGGATGGTAATTTTTCACTTCCTTCTTTTATTCGTCGTATTAATGCGGATTTGGCAAATGATCTTGGCAATTTGCTGCAGCGAACCTTGGCTATGGTAGAAAAATATGAAGGCGGTGTTGTTGCGGCGCCTTCTCTTGCGGAAACGGTTGATGAGGATTTGGCGGCTTGTGGGGTTGATACCGCAAAACGTTTTGAAATTTTTATGGATGATATGAAAATTAATGACGCAATCAATGATGTATGGGTACTTATTCGGCGTTCCAATAAGTATATTGATGAAACAATGCCATGGGTACTGGCTAAAGATAATCAAAAGCAAAAACGCTTGGAAACCGTGTTGTATAATCTAATGGATTCTTTACGGATTATAGCTACTCTCGTTAGTCCTTATATTCCAGCCAGTGCTGAAAAAATGTGGCAGCAGCTTGGTCTTGGCGATTTTTCAAATGCGACATTGCAGATGGCCCAAGTATGGGGACAATATCCGGCGGATACCAAGATATCCAAAGGAGCGGCACTTTTCCCAAGATTTGAACTGCCTGAAGAAGTGGAAGAAAGTGAGCCGGAAAAACTTGTTTGTACTGCGGCAAAAGAAGTATTTAAACCGGAAATTGAAATCGATGATTTTGGGAAAGTGGATTTACGTGTAGCGAAGGTTTTAGATTGTGAAAAAGTTCCTAAAACTTCTAAACTTTTGAAACTAAGTCTGGATTTTGGAACTGAACAGCGTGTCGTTGTTAGCGGAATTTCCCAGTTCTACAAACCAGAAGATCTTATTGGACATTGTATTATCTGCGTAACAAATTTAAAAACGGCAAAACTTTGTGGAGTGGAATCAAAAGGCATGCTGTTAGCTGCTTCGGATGGTGATGGCAAGCTGCAAGTTGCATTTGTTGATGGTATGGCTCCGGGAAGCCGGGTGAGGTAACATGTTGTTTGATACGCATTGCCATATCAATGACACGTCGTATGATGTAGATCGGCAGGCAATGCTGCAACGCGCTTTTGATGCAGGTGTAGGAGTAATGATGTGTCCGGGAACAGATATACTTACATCAGCAGAAGCAGTTGCCATGAGTCGCCAATATACACAGGTATATGCGGCTGTCGGGATTCATCCGGAAGATGCTGCTAGTGCTGATTCTGAAAGTTTCACACAAATTCGAAAATGGCTTGCAACTGAAAAGAAAATTGTTGCAATAGGAGAAGTTGGGCTGGATTATCATTGGCCGGAGCCTTCACATGAAGTGCAGCAGAAGGTGTTTATTGAACAGGTGAAACTAGCGAGTGAATACAATATCCCTATCGATATTCATGATCGGGAAGCACATGGGGATACCATGAACATCTTGCGTCAATATGGCAAGGGACTGCAGGGCGTTTTTCATTGTTACTCAGGCAGCTTAGAAATGGCACAGGAATTGTTGAAAATGGGATTTTATATCGGCTTTACGGGCACTATGGTTTTTCCAAAGTCACAAAAACTGAAGCGTATTGCTTCAGAAATTCCACTGGATAGAATTTTAATTGAAACTGATTGTCCCTATCTTACACCACCACCGTTTCGTGGCAGACGAAACGAACCAGCATATGTAAAATACGTAGCTGCTGAGTTAGCGAGACTTCGAGGGATGGAAGTGGAAGAAATACAAAAAATTACCTTTGAAAACGGAAAACGTATTTTTAGAATTGATTTATAGCTATTTTTTATGGACTTCCGATATTTCTATATCGGAAGTCCATTTTTTGAATAATAGTTATAAAATATAGGAATAAATTTATATGTATCATTCTATATATCGAGCAAGTATCGTTATATAGAATAAAAATTTTTAATAGTATCTATTTTGTATAACATATAAAGGCATCATTTTTTTTGATACACTATACATAGCAGTATGATATGTCATGCTAAATGGGTAAAGACAATAAAATTTTTTTAAAAACAAGCCGAGAGTTGTTTTATTGACACTGCCTATCGTTGGTTTTATGTGATTGCCGGAATAATGTGAAATAGTACAAAATAGGGTTGCAAAAAGCAACCACAGGGATTATAATTGTCCCGATGACTAATTTAACTTGCCATTTTCGAACAAATATCATAAAATATTCTTATGGAACTATTAAAATTAGAATAAAATGATTATTTGAAAGGATGGCAACTATGCTGGATTTTCGTATTCATACGTTTCTATGTGTTTGCCGCCACATGAATTATACTAAAGCAGCGGCAGAATTACGCATTACCCAGCCAGCGGTATCTCAACATATACGTTATCTGGAAAAAGAATATGGGGCAAAGCTGTTTAGTTATACTGGGAAACACCTTGCACTGACCCAAGCAGGCCACATCCTTTTGAATGCAGCGGCAACGATTCGGCATGATGATTCTATGTTGAAACAGCGGCTTCAGGATTTACAGCGCAATAATAAATCGATAGCAATGGGTGCTACACATACTATTGGCGAGTTCTGTATTGTTGACAAGTTAGCGGAGTTTTTGAACCGCAATCCTAATTTAAATTTACGGTTGGAGATTGCTGATACGGAATATCTGTTAAAATTGGTAGATGAAGGAAAAATCGATTTTGCTATTGTTGAAGGTTTTTTTGAAGTATGTGAGTATGATACGCTTCCTTTTTCTGAAGAACCCCTAATTGCTGTATGTGGACCTGACTACCCAGCAGAGGATATTACGGTTTGGAAAGATTTATTAAAAATGCGTATTATTATTCGTGAAAAAGGTGCTGGAGCCCGGGATTTGCTGGAACGGCATTTGGCAGAGCATAATTTGACAATAGAAGATTTTGCGTATCGAGTAGAGGCTGGTAGTCCTAAGGCAATAAAAGAGATGGTTTCGCGTAATTGCGGAGTCGCTTTTTTATATGAACATTCTGTGCGCAGGGAATTAGAACAAGGATTGCTGCGTCAGGTTCCCATTCGCCATTTTAATGTGCGTCATGCGTTTTCCTTTTTATGGCGTAAAGGCAGTATGCATAAACAAACATTTAAAGACATTTTTAAGCAGTTAAAAAATTGAAGAAGATTGTTTTGAGATAGGTATATATTCTGGGGAGGGAAATATAAATTATGTTATATTCAACAGAAGTAAAGAATATGTGCTCGGTTAAAAAGGGTGCATATCATGGTCCCGCACCAATTCCTGAAGAAGGAAAATGGGTGCAGGCTAAAGAGATAAAGGATATTAATGGGTTGACGCATGGCATCGGCTGGTGCGCCCCGCAGCAGGGGGCTTGTAAACTGACCTTAAATGTAAAGGAAGGTATTATAGAAGAAGCACTTGTAGAAACTATCGGCTGCTCAGGGATGACGCATTCTGCCGCGATGGCTTCGGAAATTTTACCGGGTAAGACATTGCTTGAAGCATTGAATACCGATCTTGTCTGTGATGCTATCAATGTTGCTATGCGCGAACTTTTTTTGCAGATTGTATATGGCCGTACACAAACCGCTTTTTCTGAAGGGGGACTTCCCATCGGGGCTAGTCTTGATGATTTGGGAAAAGGTATGCGCAGCCAAATAGGAACTATGTTTGGAACAAAGAAAAAAGGAACTCGGTATTTAGAACTTACAGAAGGATATGTTACCAGAATGGCTCTTGATGAAGAAAAGCAAGTGATTGGTTACGAATTTATTCATCTTGGAAAAATGATGGAAGCTATAAAAAAAGGTATAGAACCGGCTGCTGCTATGGAAAAAGCAAAAGGACAGTATGGCCGTTTTGATGAAGCAGATTCATATATCGATCCAAGAGAACAATAGGAGGGCTTAAACATGGAACTATTCGAAAGCTATGATAGAAGAATCGATAAAATTCTGGAAGTGTTGAAAAAATATAGTATAAATAGTGTGGAAGAATGCCGGGATATCTGTGCGAAAGCAGGAATTGATCCATATACGATCGCAAAAGAAATTCAGCCCATTGCTTTTGAAAATGCGGGGTGGGCGTATACGGTAGGGGCGGCGATTGCTATCAAAAAAAATTGTCGTACTGCTGTAGAAGCCGCGGCCGCTATTGGAATTGGATTACAAGCGTTTTGTATTCCCGGTTCGGTAGCAGACGATCGCAAGGTTGGCTTAGGTCATGGGAATTTGGCATCGATGTTGTTAAAAGATGAAACGAAATGTTTTGCTTTCTTAGCGGGTCATGAGTCTTTTGCAGCGGCAGAAGGTGCCATTGGTATTGTTCGCAATGCTAATAAAGCGCGTAAAGTTCCACTTAAAGTTATATTAAATGGATTAGGCAAAGATGCAGCTCAAATTATTTCTCGTATCAATGGATTTACCTATGTGCAGACACAATTTGATTATATGACTGGAAAACTTGCAATTGTTAGTGAAATTCCTTATTCTAAAGGTGAACGTGCAGATGTTTGCTGTTTTGGAGCGGATGATGTCCGTGAAGGTGTTGCAATCATGCATTATGCGGGCGTGGATGTATCTATCACCGGGAATTCTACAAATCCTACGCGATTCCAGCACCCTGTAGCTGGCACGTATAAAAAAGAATGCATTGAAATGGGGAAAAAATATTTTTCCGTAGCTTCCGGCGGCGGCACGGGCAGAACGCTTCATCCGGACAATATGGCGGCAGGGCCGGCATCTTATGGTATGACGGACACTATGGGGCGGATGCATTCAGATGCACAGTTTGCTGGCTCTTCGTCTGTCCCTGCTCATGTTGAAATGATGGGATTCCTAGGTATGGGAAATAATCCTATGGTAGGAGCTTCTGTTGCGGTGGCTGTCGCTGTAGAAGGTGCGGCAAAAGAAAATAAATTTTAATATACATATTATATAATTCAACGGATTCGAATTTATTTCGAATTCGTTGTTTTTTTGACGATATAAAGTAAATATGGTATAATGATTATCGAAATTAATGAGAATGACACAGTATAACAACAATATAAAGGCTATCCTAAAAGTAATGTCAGTGTTCTTTTCGGATAGCCTGTTTAATAAGTGTAAACAACTAACAATGACTAAATATGGGAAAGCAAAGGCTTTATACTATCCAAAAGGAAGGAGTATTTGATGGGTACTTGGCAAAGAGTAGCAGGTGTTACCTGTATAATCATGTTAACAGTTACATCCTATTCGGGTGCGACATTTCATCCGGGGGATCGGGGAACTCAAATAGTTGCTATTCAGCAGGCATTAGGTATTGCTGCTGATGGTGATTATGGCACGGGGACCGTTCAAGCGGTCAAAAATTTTCAATCTAGTCACGGCTTGGATGTTGATGGAATTGTTGGTGCGCAAACGTATAAAGCCATTATGGGATCCGATATTCCGGTAAATAATACAAGTCGTTTTGTACAAAAAAATTTTAACGGGTCTGCAGATGCAGGAACCGTTTCGGCTGCTCCTGTAATAAATTCAGATACAGTTATTACTATTATTCAGCAGGCACTTGTCAATAAAGGGTATAATATACCTGTTGACGGTGATTTTGGCAGTGTTACCGAGCAAGCTGTCAGGCAGTTCCAGGCGAGTCAAGGCTTTGACGCAGATGGAATTGTTGGTCCGACAACGTTTAGGGCACTTACAGGACGTGAACTTACTACGGGGTCTGTTCGTCGCTATTCTTACAGCAGAAGTCCTGACCGGGCCTATTCCTCCATGCGGGATCGAGTACTTGGAATAGCTAATCAATATTTAGGAGTACCTTATGTTTTTGGCGGGAATACACCGAGTGGATTTGATTGTTCTGGGTTTACGCGATATGTTTATTCGGCAGTAGGTATTGACTTGCCGCGGATGGCAGATGATCAATATGCTATTGGCAGCTATGTCTCTTCCTCTATGCTGCAGCCGGGAGATCTGGTTTTCTTTACTACCTATGCGCCTGGAGTTTCACACTCTGGAATTTATATTGGAAATGATCAGTTTATCAGTGCGACTACTTCAGGAGGTGTCGCAATAGCTAATTTACACAGCAGCTATTGGGAATCCCGGTATATTGGCGCTAAGCGCGTAATCAGCTGATACGGAAAAGCGATTGTAAACGTAGGAAAATTCTACTTACAATCGCCTTTTTTTTACTTTATATAGGTAGCGGCAACGGTGATAATATCCTTCTTTGTAATAGAAGGGATATATCCAGATTTAAACATATTCCAAATAGCCGTATCGTCCACAATCCATAAAGAAGGGCGCAGCTCTGCACAATGATCTCTCATATAAGCCAGGGTACAGAGGGCAATATTACTTATCGGCAGACTTTGGAGTACATATGAAAAGTTTGTCCGGGGAATTGATTTTGCAGGTTGTTTCCATACATTTTCTATTTCTAAGGTATAATCACATTCATGGTATCCATTGGAGATGGCCTCTTTTCCGATGTCTTCTGTATTTTTTTTTCCCATATCCATAAGCAAATAGTTATAAAACAGTTCTCGTTCCCATTTCTGAAGTATAGCGTCTCGACCTGTTAAAATTTCACAAATGTCTTCTCGGTACAACTGGATTAACTCTAATAAGAATGAGAAACGATGTTGTTTAAAAGTGAAGTCACCAGCGGTTAAGAATAATTCGCGCATGCGGATGTATATTGTGATTTCTTGGCGGTAGTCAGTGTCAAATACACTTAACGGTGTTTGTTGTCTAATATATTGATATAATTTTTTCTCTAAAATAAATGCTTTACGAGCCGCTGCGGTTCTTTTGTTATTAGCAGCCAGTACGTCAAGCCGGCTACGGTTTAATAGGTCTAAATAGTTTAAACCGGCAGTTACTGTCGAAATTGAACTGAACTGTCCGTTTTTCATTTGATGGCTAAATATTTCATGTATATCTTCACTAGCTAATACTTCTTGGCACATGATTATAAAAACCTTCTTTCTTTTATGTTTTATTTTTAAAATATTTTTTGAATGATTCAACCCAAATTTTAGCTGGATATGGCAAGAATCCCTGGCTTTTCCAAGTCATAGCAACAGTCCATGTAATTTTAGGTTCAATTAAAGGAATCGAAACAATATCATTATTTGAATAATGAGTACAAATATTTTGCGGTACTAAGGCAATGCCTAAATGGATGCGTACCATTTCTACAAGAAAATTCCAATTACTGCTCCGGCAGACCACCTTTGGGTGTCCCATTACTTTTTGAAAATAGGATTGGATGAAAGGATTTAAGGCAAACGTGGCAGGATAATATACAAAAGTTTCGTTTTTTATATCTTCTATAGTTAATGATTGTTTTAGTGTTAACGGATGATTGCGCCAGACGAGGATATTTAATAGTTCTTCTTTGAAAATATAATATTCATAGGGGATGTCATAGCGCATCGGTAATATTATAAAACCAGCTTGGATCTTTCCTTCGTCAATAGCGGTAATCGTTTTTTGGGAACTTATTTCCAGAAGTTCTAAATTGATGTACGGGTATGTTTTTAAAAAATAGCTGATAAAAGGTGCGATAGAAGGCATGCTGAGCATAGAAGGAATTCCAATGGATAAATTTCCGGAATTTAAACAACGTGAGGATTCCATTTGTTCATTTATTTTAGTGAAATCGTTCACAATAATTTCGACTTTAGGTAATAAATATAAACCAGTTTCCGTTAATTCAATTGTTTTCCCCTTACGGTTAAATAATGTTGTATTCCAATTTTTTTCTAATGTTCGAATACCTTTACTAATAGAAGGTTGACTAATGTGCAAGGATTTTGAGGCTTTTGTAAAACTTTTTTTGTGAGCAACTTCAACAAAATAGGTTAACTGAAATAAATCCATAAATCATGACACCTCCTAAATAGGAACTATATATATTATATTAACACACTTTAGTAAATAAGAAAACGAATTAGTTATTTAATTCACATATTGAAAGGCGAGTATTTTATATTGATGATATATCAAAAATTGTAAAAAGTTGTATAATAGACTATATAGAAAATACGGAGGAATCAAAATGTCAGTTCGTTGGATCATGCATGTTGATATGGATGCATTTTATGCATCTGTTGAGCAGCGAGATAATCCTGCATTACGGGGACTTCCTGTTATTATTGGTGGTTTAATGGATCGTGGTGTTGTTGCCACTGCTTCATATGAGGCACGTGCTTTTGGCGTTCATTCGGCAATGAGTATGAAACAAGCGCGCCGATTGTGTCCCAACGGTGTATTTTTGCCAGTGCGCATGTCTTATTATCGAAAAGTATCCCACCAGATACGCCTTATTATGTCGCATTATTCACCATTTATTGAACCATTATCTTTAGATGAAGCATTTTTGGATGTGTCTGGTATGGAACGGCAATACCCAAAGATAAAAGATATAGGTATTGCTATTAAAAATGATATTCATAAGAACATAGGTCTTATTGCTTCTGCGGGGATTGCTCCGAATAAATTCTTGGCAAAATTAGCATCTGATTTGCGAAAACCAGATGGTCTAATGTGGATTCCATATGGAAAAGAACAGGAAATATTGGCACCCTTGCCAGTAAACCGGCTCTGGGGAGTGGGGCGAGTAACTGCAGCGGCATTAGAATCTGCTGGGATTTGTACTATTGGTGATGTTGCTGCAGTGGGAGTAAGTGTGTTGACTGCTGTTGCCGGAAGCCAGGCAAAACGCCTTTACGAGTTATCCTGCGGTATAGATAAACGACCATTGCAAGTAAGCCGCCGGCCTCAGTCAGTTGGCAATGAACATACCTATGAACATGATATTTTTACTTTTGAGGAAATCGACGAGCAGTTTCGAATATTGGCCAATGAAGTTTCATGGCGCTTGCGCCGACATCATCTGATGGGACGAACTATTACAATAAAAATTAGATTGGCCTCATTTCATACGATAACTCGTTCACTTACGCTTCAGAATAATGGAACTTGTTCAGAGGAGCAATTATATTTTTCTGCAAAAAAATTGTATAATAAAGCGGGGAGAGTAAAACCGATACGGTTGTTAGGATTGACAGTAAGTCAATTGCAGCCGCTTCGAATTCAGGGAGATCTTTTTTCTGAAGATGAGGAAATAAAAGGTAAAGTAGTTGAAGCGATTGATAACTTACAACAGCGATTTGGCCGCAACGCTATTATGGAAGGGTTTTTATGGGAATTATCTCATGATAAAAATAAATAAAGAGTGTTTAAAATATTGTTAATTTTATTTAGCGAGGAGTAATGTGATATGTCTATTTTCAAGGTAATTGCTCATACGGATTCAAATAATAATGGTTATATTCAATATGATACGGAGACAAAAGAGTTGACAATATGTCTTCATGATTTGGAAAAAGAAAAACAAGTTCGAGAATATTTGACAAAAGAAAAAGCGATGCATCGTTATGTGGGGCTGTCAACTTTTGAAACGATAAGCGCGGCACCTGTTTCCAGCTTAGAAAATTTAAAATTAGCGTTAGGATACATATGGTTGGACTTAGATGTCCACATTGATTGGAGCCGTCCAACAGAAGAAATCTAATAGAAAATAAGGTTATCCACAATTTGTTCACAATTTATCACCATGGATGTACCATTGTGTGCGTAAACGGAAAAAAATATACGATAATAGTCGAATACGCCGAATGTATAGCAAAAATGGAAACAATAAAATGTGGATAACTAAAAAAAACAATGCATCCTAAGTACATAATTATATAGAAAATAAGCACAACCATGCGGATAAGTATGATTATTTTATGTTTATCGGTTAAAGTGGATATATTGTGGATTGCTGTGGATAAATAATGGATATCGGGGTGTATGATCTTGGGAAAATAAAAAAAATGATGATACGTACGCAATTTTTTACAAAAACATAGGCATCTTCTATGAAAATGTATAAGTTATCCACAATTTTTATAAAAATTTCCCTAGTAAAATACATACGTCTATTTGTTGTAATATATAAATATATAGTATAATGTATGGTGTAATAATAAAAAAGTCTCCGAAGAATATGCTGTTTGGAGACTTTATTTTTATATTGGAAATATAAGGGGACAGGTAATGATGAATTTGCCAAATATACAACAATTAGAAAATTTTATTATTTACGGAAAAGTCCGTAATTTTACTGCCGCGGCAAAAGAAGCTAATATAACACAATCTGCCTTTAGTTTCCAAATGAAAAAATTGGAAGAACTGATAGGAGTACAGCTTATTGCACGATCAAATAAGGGCAGTAAGTTAACGAAAGAAGGAGAATTGTTTCTGACGGAAATACAAATTATTTTGCAGGATCTTGAAGAGTGTATATGTGATATACAAGCATTGAGTGGCCAGACACTTTCTCTTTCTGTGGGGACACTTATGTCATTAGGTGACGTGCTTATGAATCGTCATTTAGCATATTTTCAGAAACATCATCCGGAAATGTCTATTAGTGTGTATAATTTAGAGGCACGGGAGCTTCTAAAACAGCTTGAAGAAGATAAACTTGACATTATATCGACTTTTTGCCTTCCGCAAATGAATATTAATAACTATGAACAGACTTTTTTTTGTACAGAAAAAATGGTATATTACGCTCCGAATATGCATGTAGAAAATCAACCGGTTACTGCCGATTATATTGCGAGACATCCATTAGCGCAGTATTCGTCATATTATTTGATGAATACTAATATTGAAAGATATTTTTCGGATATAGATTGTCATCCTGTTGTACAGGCATGGTTTTCTACACCGTATGCGATTATGCAGTATTGTCAGGAAAATCTTACAGGGGCGTTGTTATCTGAACGATTTCTTATGGCGATGGGAGTTTGTAAAGGATACTATGAAGTAGAACCAAAGTTTGATATGTCCTGTTATTTGTTATACAAGAAAAAAAATCCAAAATATAAAATGATGAAAATATTTATTGATTATATTCGAAAATTATATCAAAGCTAATTGTAGGTAACGCTTTATCTGTCATCACATTATTTTATATCCGATATTATTATTATTTGTTATACAAGAAAGACTATTAGGTATAAAATAGGCTCTATCAATTTAATGGAGATGACACAGGGAATGAAGGAAAAATCGTTATGGAATAAAGATTTTTTGTTGGATACGGGCATCAATTTTATCGTATATTTGATTTATTATTTACTTATGGTTATTATTGCTGTTGTCGCAAAAGATCAGCTTAATGCGTCATTAAGTGAAGCAGGACTCGCATCTGGCGTTTTTATTGTTGGGACGTTGCTGGCACGGTTGCAATTAGGGAAAAATATTGAATTATATGGAAGAAAAAAGACGTTATACTGTGGAATTGTTTTTTATTTTGTTTCTACACTTTTTTATTTCTATATTCCGAATTTAGAAATAATGTATGGGATACGGTTTCTTAATGGTCTTGCGTATGGCATTATTTCAACGGCAACGAATACAATTATTACTAATTGCATTCCTGTAAAACGTCGTGGTGAAGGTATTAATTATTATGGATTAAGTACTAGTTTAGCAGCAGCTATTGGACCATTTTTGGGAATGGTACTTATGTTGATAGCTAATTTCAACGTTGTTATTATTATTTGTGCAATTTTAGTCGGATTGTGTGTAATCGGCTGTTTCATGCTGCAGATCAATGAAATTGAGTTGACAGACGAACAAATTAAACGCATGAAAAACTATTCTATTGATAATTATATAGAACCACGTGTTATTGTTATTTCTGTCATTGCTCTTTTTATGGGGTTTGCTTATTCTAGTGTGCTCAGTTTTCTGGCGGCCTATGCTCGTGAAATTCATTTGGTTCAGGCAGGTACCTTTTTCTTCGTTGTATATGCTGTCGTTATTACGATTACGCGGCCTCTTACGGGAATTATTTTTGACCGCAAAGGTGAAAATTATGTACTGTATCCGTGTTATTTATTTTTAGCGGTTGGTTTATATATTTTAAGCATAACGGATACGGCATTTTTACTATTACTCTCTAGTGTTTTTGTCGGATTAGGATATGGTACTTTTATGTCGAATGGGCAAGCCGTATGCATTAAATTAACACATCCTCATCGTGTAAGCGTAGCTTTATCAACCTATTTTGTGGCATTGGACTTGGGGATTGGAATAGGACCTTACATTTTGGGGAATATGCGTAATGTGTTTTCTTTTTCCCAACTTTATACTGTTGCCGGTGTGATTGCATTTTTTTGTTTTATTTTGTATTTTTTATTTTATGGACGAAAAGCTTGCAGTAATAAAATTGCAGAAGAAACAATTATTGCGATGGAAAAATCACCTGATTAGAAACTGCAAGTGGAATGAGTGTGACGTTTTAAGAGAAATTCATTTATTACATATTTTTTGAAATAAAGAAACTGCGGTATAAATTGCAATGTACTACGCAGCTAAAATTAAACAGATTCTTGCATAGGGATAAGCGTCCCTCCTATAATGGAAATGATATAGCTATCCATTATAGGAGGTTTTTTTGTACAGGTAGTACAGTAAATTCCCTGCATGATATATAAGATACCAGGGACTGCTTTTAGTATAATTTTTCAGATGACAGAATATAAAATACATGGTATTATAGTGGTGCGCACAAAATATTGTGCGTGTTTGATGCGCCCATAGCTCAGCTGGATAGAGCAGCAGTTTCCTAAACTGCGTGTCGGATGTTCGAGTCATCTTGGGCGCACCATTTTTATGTGTAATTACAAGAATAACAGGAGTTGATGGTTGTGGCGGAAAATAAGGATATGCAGGATGTTCTTGCATTTGAGCAGGAACTTTTGGCAGATTATGATCTTACGTTGCAGGAGGCCGTCATGGAAGCACGGCGTTGTCTACATTGCGCCGTACCGCAATGTCGGAAGGGGTGTCCCATTAATAACGAAATTCCGCAATTTATACATGAACTGTCTGTAGGAAATTTCGGTGCAGCTGCAGAATATATTTTACATCGTAATGATTTACCCGCTATTTGTGGACGTGTCTGTCCGCGGGAAATACAGTGTGAGGGTCATTGTATTTTGGGAAAGAAAGGAAAACCTATTGCCATTGGAAAATTGGAACGATTTGTTGCAGACGTTTCGATGGAAGGAGGCTTTCTTCCTCAAAAAGCAAGCAAAAAGAGCAATGGCAAAGTTGCTGTCATAGGCAGCGGACCGGCGGGGCTTACTGTTGCCTATGAACTGGCACGCAGAGATTATGACATTACGGTGTTTGAAGGAGATGGACAGCCAGGCGGAATGCTGCTGTTTGGAATTCCTGCATTTCGACTGCATAAAAAATATATTTATCGTGAAATAGAATCACTGCAGCAATTGGGTGTACATTTTCAATATAATATAAAAATCGGTGGGAATAAGTCATTGGAGGATTTATTTGCCGAAGGGTATGAAGCAGTATTTGTCGGTATTGGTACATCTGTTGCGTGGAGTCTTGGCATTGACAATGACCAAATAGACGGAGTGGTTGATGCACAAGCATTTCTTCATCAGGTACAGCAAGTGCAAATGGGTGAAGAGGAGGTTAAAAATCTTCCTATTCAAAAAGGGGATGCCGTAATTGTCGTAGGAGCGGGAAATGTTGCTATTGATGCCGCTCGGACAGCGCTGCGTCTGCAGGCTGATGTATCTATTATGTATCGCCGCGCAGAGAAAAATATGAAGTGCCTTCCATCAGAATATGAGGAAGCGAAAGCGGATGGCGTGAAGTTCCAATTTTATTCAGCACCTCGTGCTGTTGTTGGAACTGAGCATGTGGAGGGCTTGCAATATGAAAAGCAAAAAATACTTGCAGATGCTGCCATGGTTCCCACTGGTGAATATGGAATTGTTCCGGCGAATAAAATTATTGCAGCTATTGGCAATCGTCCCGAAATCGACAGCATTCAGTCATTGAAAGTGGAAGTAACGGATGACGGGTATATCTCGACGATGCAAAAACCTTATGGCATGACCCATCGTGCGGGGGTATTTGCTGCCGGTGATGTTGTTCATAAACCGGCAACCGTTGTGCTGGCTATGCGCGAAGCAAAAAAGACAGCGGCAGGTATTGACCAGTATATACAAGCAAAACATTTGTTGAATGGTATAGTGTGATCACATATATTTTCTGTTTTCAGGAGGTTGGATCATGTCTCTTTTATTACAGCAGATTAAAGAAGCAAATAATATATTTGTAGCGTGTCAACTAAAATCAGCGAAAGCACCTGTTTGTAAGTATCCTACGCGTAAATTGGCAATTCTTGCCTGTATGGATACCCGCCTTGTATCTTTTTTAGAGCCGGCAATGGGAATTTCCCGTGGAGAAGCTAAGGTTATCAAAGTGGCGGGCAATGTGGTGTATACAGATTTTGATAGTGTTATCGGCAGTTTGATGGTTGCAGTATATGAACTTCAGGTTCAGGAAATTCTGGTTATGGGGCACGATGATTGTGGAATGCTGCATACTACGGCAGCGAGCTTGTGTGCTAAAATGA
This sequence comes from Megasphaera paucivorans, assembly GCF_900103535.1. Classification (GTDB taxonomy): domain Bacteria; phylum Bacillota; class Negativicutes; order Veillonellales; family Megasphaeraceae; genus Megasphaera_A; species Megasphaera_A paucivorans. The sequence goes on from NZ_FNHQ01000017.1 coordinate 61,060, forward strand.
AAGCACGAGGAATTGCTGCGTCGGATATTGAAAAGATTCATCCACAATTGCAGAAATGGGCAGATCCCATCGAAAATATCACGACATCGGTTATGACAACGGTAGAACATCTACGAAAAAATCCGTATTTGCCTGCGGATGTTTTGATTCATGGTGCTGTAATCCATCCGGATACAGGTCGGATTACGATTCTTTCAGATGGTTCAGATAGGGAATAAAGGAGGTGTTTCTTTTGAGTATTATTGAAGAACGGATGCATGACCATGAAGTTGTTTTATCTGCGACAAAGAGGTTGCAACCCGAAATCGAACGAGCAGGAGCGATAATCAGCAAAGCTATTGCGGAAGGCCATAAAATTCTTTTTTGTGGTAATGGCGGAAGTGCAGCTGATGCACAGCATTTAGCTGCAGAATTTGTGGGCCGCTTTCAAAAAGAACGAAAGGCGCTTCCTGCCACCGCTTTGACTGTAGATACCTCTATTCTTACGGCGATTGCCAATGACTATGGATATGAAACCATATTTAAACGACAGGTTGAAGCATTGGGACAGGCAGGAGATGTATTGGTGGGGATTTCCACGTCAGGTAATAGTGCAAATGTTTTGTCGGCAATGTATGCTGCTAGAGAATATGGTCTTATGGTTATTGGCATGACGGGTATGGGAGGCGGCAAAATGGCAGAAATCTGTAATGTATGTCTGGCTGTTCCATCTGAGGTCACAGCAAGAACGCAGGAAATGCATATTATGATTGGCCATATTTTGTGCGAATTAGCAGAAGCGGATATATAAAATAACAGCAAGATACATTTGTTAAACAAAAGAAAGAAGCAGAGAATATACATCTATTTCTCTGCTTCTTTCTTTTGTTTGCAATATACATGATTATATGGACGGATTTAATATCCGAGATTTTCTCCAACAAGAATTATTTTAATTCTATTTGCAGGTTTGCAGAATCGAGTGCGTACTATTTGGCAGCATATAGTCTGTGGATTTAGACAGTCAGCACACATTCCTGTTATAAAGCAAGGTGTTTTTGTACCGGCAAAACGCTGAACGTTGATAGGTGCTGCTACGGAACGGGCGCGAGCAATAGCGGTATCTACAGTAGGTTCAATTTTATTCATGCCAATGATTGCAATGACTTGTTTGGGACCATAACAAAGGGCTGCGACACGGTTGCCATTCCCATCAATATTAAATAACTGTCCATCTTCACAAACCGCATTAGCGCTCATAAGAAATGTATCACAGAGCAATGCGTTGCGCATTAGTTCGATACGTTCTTCTGGAGATTTTGCATCATCACGGTTAATAACTGTGTAACCGTGTTCCAAAATATAAGGCCGCAGACCTATTTCATCAATAGAGACGGAACCGCCCCAGGAAATCACATCTTCTTTGGGAATAAGAGACAATGCTCTTTCCAATGCATTTTCTTTAGTAGGACAATAATACGCTTCAAAATTTCGCTTTTCGAAAGCTTTGGCTACTGCGGGGCCTTTCTTGTCATACATCACGTGCATCATATCAGATCTATCCATGTTTATTCCTCCTTCAATACTAAATATAAAAGTATAGGTGCTATTGGCAGAAAATAACATACTGGTTCATAAAGAAATTATTCATTGATCAGAGCTTTAAAATCTGGATCGCTGCGGATAGAGTCAAAGTGAGACTGTGTACGGGCAGCCTGCTTTACATTGATGCTGTCCAAAAAAATTGCTTTTTTTAAATATGTTACAGCTTCTTTTGCTTGGCCTTTATCGCCATATATTGTAGCAATTCCATAATAACTCCATGTATTATCAGGTTCTTTTTGAATAACCTTTTGAAACCAGCAGATAGATTCGTCATAGTTTTTATTGATTTTCAATGCTAAGGCTAAATCGTAAAAAGCAGGTACATAATTAGGATCCTTTTGCAAAGCACTTTTGATCAAAGTGATTCCAGTAGTAATATCCTGCGTATTGTTGTTTTCATTACCTTGCATGGCTAAAGCAATTCCTTTTCCGGAAAGGGCCTTATAATTATTTTTGTCGATAGAAAGTGATTTATTATAAAAGGATATTGCTTTATTATAATCAAACACTTCGTAAGCGGTTAATCCTTTTTGAAAAAGTTGTTCCGATTGCGGATCAATTGAAGGAATTGCTGATACTGCAGATGAAATAGAAGGTGCTGGCGGGGGTGTTGAGTTAGGTAAACTGCCGCAGCCGCTTATCCATAATAGAAAAAATGCAGGTATGTAGAAAAACGATTTACATGAATACATGAGAAACTCCTTTCTTTATATATTATACCATATAAGGTACAGTCTAAATATAAACATTTTTCTATACAATTATCGAAAAAAATTATAGATTTTATATAGCTTACCATATAATTGTAAATTAAGTTAGTACATATTTTAATATAAAAATTGAATATATATTAAGGCTTTTACATTGTAATATTAGCATATTAACTATGTATTTTACATATAATTAAAAAACATAGTTAAAGGTTTAACTTTGCTGTTTTTGCAAGATTATTGAAAAAACGTTAGTTCTTCGTTATAATTAAGGCGATAAGATAAACGTTTAACTTATGTATGAGAGAGTCATTCTATAAGGAGATGTTGAAATTGGCAAAACACATAATGAAAACCATGGATGGAAATGAAGCGGCAGCATACGTATCCTATGCATTCACGGAAGTTGCCACGATTTATCCGATTACTCCATCCTCACCGATGGCGGAACACGTTGATGTATGGTCGGCGCAAGGGAAAAAAAATCTTTTCGGCCAGCCGGTTAAACTCATGGAAATGCAGGCTGAATCAGGCGCAATAGGGGCCTTGCACGGAGCACTTGAAACCGGATCTCTGGGGACGTCTTATACCGCTTCACAGGGACTGATGCTGATGATTCCGGTAATGCATCGTATTGCCGGGCAGTTTAAACCGGCTGTCCTTCATGTGGCGGCTCGTACAGTGGGTTCTCATGCTATGTCTATTTTCGGGGATCATTCTGATGTTATGGGGTGCCGAAATACAGGGTGGGCCATGTTATGCAGTTCCAGTGTTCAAGAAATTATGGATCTTGCTGGAGTGGCACATCTTTCCACGATTAAGGGACGTGTGCCTTTTCTGCATTTTTTTGATGGATTTCGGACATCTCATGAAATTCAAAAAGTTGAAGTTATGCCATATGATGAATTGGGCAAATTGATTGATAAAGAAGCACTGTATGATTTTAAGCATACCGCCCTTAACCCGGATCATCCATGTATCCGCAGCTGTGTTAATAATCCTGATATTTTTTTCCAAGCACGGGAGGCGGTCAATGAACATTATATTAATCTCCCTGATATTGTACAGTCCTATATGGATGACATCAATAAACTAACCGGGCGTGATTACAAATTGTTTAATTATTATGGTGCCCAAGATGCAGAACACGTTATTGTTGCAATGGGGTCTGTTACGGGAGCTATTCAAGAAACCATTGATGAATTAATGGGGCAAGGACAAAAAGTCGGGTATCTGCAGGTTCATTTATACCGGCCGTTTTCACTGAAGCATTTCTTTGCCTCTTTGCCGAATAGTGTGACCATGCTTACTGTCCTTGATAGGACCAAGGAACCGGGAGCGGTGGGAGAACCGCTTTATGAAGATGTTTGTGCGGCTATTAAAAATAGTGACCGGAATATAGCAATCTTAGCTGGCCGGTATGGACTATCTTCTAAAGATGTACCGCCGGCACATATTAAAGCGGTGTTCGATAATATGGATATACCGCAGCCAAAGGAACATTTTACAGTTGGTATTCAGGATGATGTAACCTGTTTATCACTGCCCATTAAACCGATGACCGTTGATACGACCGGAACTGTAAGCTGTAAGTTTTGGGGGTTTGGGTCTGATGGGACGGTGGGTGCCAATAAAAATTCCATTAAAATTATTGGGGATAATACGGATATGTATGTTCAGGCATATTTTGAGTATGATGCAAAAAAATCAGGGGGTGTTACGAAATCACATCTTCGGTTTGGCAAAAGACC
>NZ_FNHQ01000059.1 GCF_900103535.1 Megasphaera paucivorans
GGCGCTGATAGGTAACGGTGCCGAATAGTCCTTGTATCGTACGGCGATCCCGTCGTTCAATCTGATACCCTTGGTGCTTGTACTGTTCCACTAATTCTGTATCCATCGTTTCTAACGCACACACCAGTGCCTCTGTGAAAACCCGCATAAACAGCTGCAATAATTTTGTTTCGCGTATGATCGCGGTATCGGATTCCTTTATTGTTTTGATAATTTCTGCTATAATATATTCCATGAGAAGACCTTCGGTTGTGATATATTTTGCTGGCTAGGCAATATATCTATTATCTAGGTCTTTTCTTTTTTTTGCAATATCTTACCGAGAACTATTTTACACTAAGACTGCACAGCGATATGCAAATACACTATATATTTTTTTTAAGATATAATAAAAACACGGTGTAACTGATTTTTAAGTTACACCGTGTTTTTGGATTGTTTTTTTAATCAATATTATTCAAAAGATGTCCCATTTTATTTTTCTTTGTTTCCAAATAAAATTCGTCGTGTTCCTGCGCTGCGATTTCAATGGGAACTCGTTCTTTGATTTCTACACCAAAGCCTTCGAGCCCGTATATTTTTTCCGGGTTATTGGTGAGGAGGCGCAGTTCTCTGGCACCGATGTCTTGGAGAATCTGGGCACCGATCCAGTATTCGCGCAGATCTGGGGCAAATCCCAGTTTTTCGTTTGCTTCTACGGTATCATAGCCTTGTTCCTGCAGGGCATAGGCTTTGAGTTTGTTGATGAGTCCGATGCCGCGGCCTTCTTGACGCATATAGAGGAGGATGCCGCGGCCTTCTTTGTCGATTTGTTTTAGCGCGGCCGCCAGCTGCTGGCCGCAGTCGCAGCGCAGCGAGCCAAATACATCCCCGGTCAGGCATTCGGAGTGGACACGGCAGAGTAGATTTTTACCGTCGCCGATGTCACCTTTTACAAGGGCTACGTGGTGTTCGCCGGTGAGGTCATTAATGTAGCCATAGATTTTGAAATCACCGAATTTTGTCGGCATTTGAGCGAGTGCTTCACGGACGACGTGTTTATCATGACGGCGGCAGTAGTTCTGCAGGTCATGAATGGTAACAAATTTCAAGTTGTATTTGTCAGCGACTTCCCAGAGCTGCGGGGTGCGCATCATGGTGCCGTCGTCTGCCATTACTTCACAGCATAGGCCGACTTGTTTAAGTCCGGCAAGGCGCAGGAAATCAACGGTGGCTTCCGTATGACCGTTGCGGGTCAGTACGCCGCCTTTGCGGGCAGTGAGCGGAAACATATGTCCCGGCCGGCGGAAGTCTGTGTCGGATACGCCGTCTTCTACTGTCTTGCGGGCCGTCAAGGCACGTTCTACGGCAGAAATACCGGTCGTCGTTGTTTTGTAATCGATGGATACGGTAAAGGCGGTACAGTGATTGTCTGTATTTTCACTGACCATTTGCGGTAATCCCAGCTTATGGGCATAATCCATGCTCATCGGCATGCAGATCAACCCTTTTGCCACGGTGGCCATAAAGTTTAAATTTTCTGTACTGCAATATTGAGCGGCGCAGATCAAATCGCCTTCATTTTCTCGATCGGGATCATCCGTTACCAAAATAACATGACCGGCCTGCAATTCTTCGATAGCTTCTTCCACTGTGTTATACTGTCTTTTTACATTTTTCATTACAGAATACCTCCTATACAATAAAGCCCTGACAGCTGCAATGCAGTATCAGGGCTTTGGATTTCACAGGCAATAATGCCGTCAATACGGCTGCCTAAAAAACGGTATCTTCTTTCATCCAGACTGTACTGTCGGTTTTGGACTTGCACCAAATCAACACGCTGTAACGCGTTCGCGGACTTTACCGCCGATCGGGAATTTCACCCTGCCCTGAAGATATAATATGCAATTATGCTACGCCCCTTATTATAAAGGGTAACTGCAGAAAATGCAATAGGGACGTGTATGAAAAAAAGAGTGTGTGCGGCAGCTCTGTTTTTCAAGAGGACGAGCCCTTTATTCGATATCGAAAATTTTCCCGGGATTTAATATATTGTTGGGGTCCAGTGTCTTTTTTATGGCTTTCATCCATTCCAATTCGTTAGGATCGGTGAATTCCTCCATCAAATGCTTGCGTTTATATCCGATGCCGTGTTCGCCGGACAGACGACCGCCGAGCGCATAAATCGTCTTATATAATTCCTGCTGCATATCCTTTACGTTTTTGTCCCAGACTTCATAGCTGAGCTCTTCATTTTTTATGATGTTCAGATGAATATTTCCATCACCGGCGTGGCTGGCGATACGGGTAATGAGATTATATTTTTTGGCCAGCAGGAGAATTTCATGCAGCAGCTGCGGTTCTTTATCGACAGGGGCGACAACATCCTCCTTGCAGACGATGAGACTTTCGGCACGGACCGCTTCGGCAAAGGATTTGCGCGCCCGCCAGATTTTTTCGGAATCAGCGACGAGGACGGAAGAAGAACCGTTTTCTGTGCAGATTTCATCCAAGGTGACGGCTTTATCATCCAAATCCTCTTCATTGATGCCTTCGACCTGGATAATAAGGTAATTTCCTTCTTCACTGCCTTGCAGTTTTTCGTTTAAATAGCGTTCGACAGATCGGATGGTAATGTTGTCCATAAACTCCACGCAAGTCGGCATGATGCCGGCTCTGATGACTTTGTTGACGACCCCGATAGCGTCTTCTACAGAATGGAATACAGCCAGCAGATCGAGCGTGAATTGTGGTTTGGGCAGCAGTTTTACCGTAGCTTGGGTGATGATGCCCAGTGTACCTTCAGAGCCGATGACCAGCTGATCCAGACAATATCCGGTAGACTGTTTCTGCAGCCGGGCCCCGAGATTCATGATGGTTCCCGTAGGAGAGACGATTTCGATGGCATACACTTGATGCCGGGTCGTACCATATTTGACAGCCCGGTTGCCGCCGGCATTCGTTGCGATATTGCCGCCGATAAAACAGGAATCGCCGCTGCAGGGATCGCCGGCATAAAATAATCCTTTTGCCTCTGCGGCTGCTTGCAGATCGGAAGTACGGACACCGGGTTCAACAACAGCATACAAAGCATCTTCGTTGATTTCCAGAATTTTATTCATTTTTTCCAAAGAAAGTACTAAGCCGCCGTAAATAGGAACGGCACCGCAGGCAAGGCCGGTACCAGCTCCTCTGGGTACGACCGGAAAATGGCGTTCGTTTGCCAGTTTGACCAAATCAGCGGTCTGCTGAGCCGATTCGGCATATGCTACGACCTCGGGCATATGGTGGTATGCCGGGTCTGTTACTTCGTCATGGGAATATGGCTGGATCATATCACTATCGGTAATAACATTTTTTTCTCCGACAATAGATTTGATCTTGCAGAGTGTTTCCTGACTGATTTCTTCATATTTCATGAAGCAATGCCCCCTTAAGTATCGTTTCTATTATTATAAGGAAGGTTTAGCCATTTTAAAAGGGGGCATTGCAAAATAATAATAACAATATAAAAGACAAAACAGCGTAAGAAATAAAAAAACCTTTAATTTAAATTATTTTCAAGGTATACTATATAGTAAGGACATGATAGAAAGGGGCTGAAAACGGTCGTGAGAACGGAAGCACAGCAGAGGACAGCCAGAAGACCCAGGCGGCGCAAAAAAAAGTCTTCCTTGAGTCTGTATAAGCTTGTTGTTATTGTGATTCTCCTTTTCGGTGGTCTGTTCATCAGTCTTAAAATGTATCAATTGTGGAAAATCCATCAAGATATGGAAATTACAGTGCAGCAGGAGAAGCAGCTGATAGAGGAACATCAAAAGCTGCAGCAGGAGAAGCAAAGTCTGGAGGATCCCGATGAGATAAGCAAACGGGCAAGAGAGCAGTTTGGTCTTGTAAAACCGGGTGAAATTCCCTATAAGCGATAACATTTTATAAATTACGGATTGAAATTTTCCGTTTTTATGATTATAATGTGGATAAATGCTTTATTTATATTAAGAGGAGGATAATTAATTAGCATGACAATCGAAGTAGGTAGTGTACTGGAAGGTACCGTTACAGGAATTACAAAATTTGGGGCTTTTGTTGAGCTTCCTGACAAGAAGGTCGGCTTAGTCCATATTTCGGAAGTAGCCAATGAATATGTAAAGGACGTACATGATTTCCTGAAGGTACAGGATAAGGTTAACGTCAAAGTTTTATCTGTTGACGATAAGGGTAAAATCGGGTTGTCCATTAAACAGACACAGCCTGCTCCAGAAAAAAAAGAATTTAAACCTAAAAGTGACTTCCGGCCGAAAGGTGAATTTAAGCCGAAAAATGATTTCCGCCGAAACGCTGGTTTTGACAGCCATCGTCCGCCGGTGCATTTGTCTTTTGAAGACCGTCTGAGCAAATTCCTCAAGGATAGCGACGAAAGATTGACGGATCTGAAACGCAACACAGAATCAAAACGCGGCGGCCGTGGTGCCAGACATGCTGATTAATATCGTATTCTGGGAATCAAAATGAATGCAGAGAGTATTCCTACGGGAGTACTCTTTTTGTGTTGGAAATAGAAAAAGACCGGGTACGGTCAGATCCGGAGGTGTTTTATGCAGCAATATACACAGGCTGTCATCGATATCGGGTCCAACTCGCTGCGGCTGATGAAAGGCTTCTGCGACGCCGACGGAAGGTGGCAGTTCAGTCCGAAGGAATTAGCGACGACACAGCTGGGAAGAGAAATGGATAAGACCGGATCGTTATCGCCGCAAGGGATCCGTGCATCACTGGCGGCGATGCGCCGCTGGCAGGAAACCTTGCCGGATATACCGGTTTTGGCGGTTGCAACTAGTGCTGTCCGGGAAGCGGCGGATGGGACTGCTTTTATGGAAGAAATAGGCAGGCGGTTTCATTGGAAGTGTCGCATTATTTCGGGAAAAGAGGAAGCTTCTTTGAGCTTCAGCGGGGCGGCCTCCTTGGCGGTACAGGGAAGCTATGCCGGTGTGCTGGATATAGGCGGCGGCAGTTCAGAGACGGCGCTGGGCAGGAACAAGGCCCTGTTATGGTCACACAGTTATCCCCTGGGGGCCGTGCGGCTGTCTTCGCCGGATGGCAGTTTTCGCGCCGGAGAAGTGGAAAAGATATACGAGCGATGCGAAGCAGCCTTTCTTCCCCTGCCGTACACGCCGGACATATGGATCGGCGTGGGCGGGACACTTACGTCCCTGGCGGCCATGGAACTTTTGCTGGAATCATATGATCCGCAGCAGGTCCACGGATATCTTGTGACTGCGGATAGATTGCGCCGTCGTATCGTACAGCTCCAATATATGACAGCCGAGGAACGAAGGCATATACCCGGACTGCAGCCTAAGCGGGCTGATGTCATTCTGGCTGGGCTGTATATAGCCGATGCCTTTATGCGGCATTATGGTGTCGCGGCGATCCAAATCAGCGAACAGGATTTGCTGGAGGGCGTATTTTATGCCCTATGAAATCCGTCGGGTTGCCTGCCGGAAACGGGAAGCGGAGAAGATCCGATGCAGCTTAGTGTAAAATAGTTCTCGGTAAGATATTGCAAAAAAAAGAAAAGACCTAGATAATAGATATATTGCCTAGCCAGCAAAATATATCACAACCGAAGGTCTTCTCATGGAATATATTATAGCAGAAATTATCAAAACAATAAAGGAATCCGATACCGCGATCATACGCGAAACAAAATTATTGCAGCTGTTTATGCGGATTTTCACAGAGGCACTGGTTTGTGCGTTAGAAATCATGGATACAGAATTGGTGGAACAGTACAAGAAACAAGGATATCAGATAGAACGGCGGGATCGCCGTACGATACAAGGACTATTCGGCACCGTTACCTATCAGCG
>NZ_FNHQ01000040.1 GCF_900103535.1 Megasphaera paucivorans
TAGCCATTCCGACGGTTGGAGGTTTCCTTCTTGCTATGATCATTGGAGCTATACCCGAGATGGTTATCTATCTCGCCCTGCAGCATAGCTTCGAAGATAGGACCGAACACGTCCTTCAGCGCTATCTGCATGTCTTCCTGCGTCTTCGGCTGGTATTGTTCCATGATGAGCTTGGCGATTGCCTGGCCTTTCTCACTCGGGTTTCTACGTTTCTTCATCAGTGCTGTACTCAATTCCTTTCAACCTGCTTTCTGATAGTGTACCGCACCTCGACAAAAAAATGAAGTGCGTAAGTTAGTAAATTGGTTACCGGTAACTTACACACTTCATTTTACACTCCCATATACTATACATTTTGTATTCAGCAGTATCTACTATGTCCCTTTTAACTTTTAATTATCTTCTTCTCCCTCATACAAATCTACCGCACTTGTTTTTCGCAGCACTCCCGTATAGTGTTCACCAAAAATTCCTATTTTATCTTTGCCTGGATAATAGGTAATATCCAAAGGTACATAGGTATCAAAATCAATATACAGCAGATCTTCCACCGCAGAATTATTTGTTAATTTATGCATCCCTTCGGAACCTGTTGGAAAAAATATAATATCTCCCGTCTTTACTTCTTGTTTCCCTTCCTTCGTTTCTAACATCCCCTCACCCGAAATGATATAAAATGTTTCTTCACTGTATTCATGATAATGCAAAGGAAATGCCGCCTTTTTAGGAGGGAGCCGTAAAAAAGCAATATTAGACTTAAATCCATCTTCCCCTTTTATAAATTTATAGCGATCATACTCATATGTCTTACCAAAAGAATTACTTTGTTTATCAAGGTCTTTCCATCGAGAAACGATAACCTTCTTATTGTTCATACAAAACACTCCCTTTCTAATACACGTTTTTTCTCTTATCCATGTGTTTTTATTGTCATTTGTTTCGCGTATCAAATATAAAACTATTTCATTAGTCTTATATAATGGATTTAAGTGATGCATTCTCAGTCCATCGAGAAGTACTTCCTCCCATAATAGCATTTTAATATATTCTCTTTAGTTATCAAATCAACACAAGGTGCCGCAGTCCAAAATCCCAGCGTCTCTGTCTCCATACCTGTTTCACTGATTGTTATAATATTTAAATCAGTAATTACAATATTTAATCACCGTTAAATATGTCTTTGAGACGTTTTGCCTACAAGATTCTAAATGTACACAATGCATACATCTCGGGTAATATGGACCCACTATTTCTGCAATGACAAAATCCCGAAATTGAATGCCAATCGAAAACATACCCGTGTCCATTGGATTAAAACAAATAATTTAATGAACCAAGAAATAATGTCCTTATTTTTTGAAGTAGTTATTGTTTCATAAATTTTGGCAATCGATATTTTCGCAATTTTACTCACTTCATATACAATAAAATCGGCTATGTCAATTTAAAAACAATAGAGTTCATAATTCTTCTTCTTTTCTATATAAATTATTTTTATATATTATATACTACTAAAAACACAAGAATAACGCAATAACTACTAAAGACCCGCAGTCTTATCAAAACTATACTTTTATAGCTGTATGCTACTTATCTATTAAACAAAACTTACTTTATCTCCTAATTATCAACTGTAGCAACTCCCGATATTTATCAGAATCAACCCTCACTCGTTTCTTTAAGAACATGGAAAATTTCCGGTACAAAATCTGCAGAAACAATGTTTTTTCTGGCAATAAGAAACTTTGCAGTATATCTTTTCTCTGTAGTATCTCCCTATTCGACAAGTTAGGATTACCCATTTTCCATCTTCATATTTTGCGTATCCGTAAAATAAATTTTCCGACTTTCTCGCTGCCAAATACTCTCCATACCTACTTTTTAATATAAAAAAATAAGCAGTTCTAAGCAAAAGCTTAGAACTGCTCCATATAGTAAAATGGCGGAGTGGCAGGGATTTGAACCCTGGCGGGCCTTACGACCCCTAACGATTTAGCAATTCGAACTACCTGTTTTTGTTCATTTTGTTTCATTGCCATGAATGCAGTTATAATCCACATTTTCTTCTTTTTCATTTTTTTTTTGTTAATGTCTCTTTTAATCTATTTTCTTACATTTGAGCGACGATGTGAGCAACTATTGTCAACTTTCACAATAAAAACAAACTAAAATAAAACATGCATAATTTATACATTATGTACATACCATGATCTAAATATATTACTATAATTTTATATTTTACAATTTATAATCCTTTCTACAAACTTTGAATCGTAGTGAGAGTAAAATAAACTTTGTTCTTCATCCATTTTTGTTATACACCGCATATCCTCTTCTGCCAACACAAAATCAAATACATCAAAATTTTGTTTCATACGATCTTTGTGTATCGATTTTGGAATAACGACAATGTCATTCTGTAAGAGAAACCGTAAAGCAACTTGTGCTATTGATTTATTATATTTTTCTCCAATATGCTTAAGCTCCGGATTGGCAAAAAAATCTTTACGCCCTTCCGCAAAAGGTCCCCATGCTTCATGTACCGTTCCATATTTTGTCATGATTTCATGAGCTTTTTTCTGCTGCTGGAATACATGAGTTTCTACCTGATTAACAGCCGGTTGTATTTCTACAAAATGACTTAAATCAATAAACCGGTCGGGGTAAAAATTTGAAACGCCAATAGCCCGCAACTTACCTTCCTTATAGGCATTTTCCATAGCATGATATATACCATAATAATCATTAAAAGGTTGATGTATGAGCATAAGATCAATATACTCCATTTGAAGTTTTTTTAATGAAGCGTCAATAGATTTTTTAGCCTTCTCATAGCCACCATTCGTAATCCATATTTTCGTCGTAATAAACAATTTTTCTCGACTAACACCACATGCTTTTACAGCATTTCCTACGGCTTCTTCATTCATGTATGCCTGTGCCGTATCAATCAATCGATACCCGATACGGATAGCATCAAGCACACACTTTTCACATTCTGCAACATTAGAAATTTGATATACCCCATAGCCAATTTTCGGCATTTTTATACCATTATTTAAAGTTACATAATACATTATTATTTTCTCCTTTGATTTATGATTAATTTATTGATTATTTTTATGATATAATACAAACTATATCATAAAAAATCGAGACCACACGAGGTGTCTCGATTTTTTATCCAATAATCACTGTCGCTAAGAACAAATTAACTATAACAAATAATTTTATTTAACTACATTTTGCCGCTCACCATTTATAAATTTTTGCAAGTTATCTACTGCAATATCCATAAGACGCCGTCTAGCTTCCTTGGGAGCCCAAGAAATATGTGGAGTAATGAGACAATTATCAATTCCCAACAAAGGATTGCCTTTCTTAATTGGTTCTGTTGATACTACATCAAGAGCAGCTGCTCTCACCTTTCCACTTTTTAAAGCTTTTGCAAGATCTGCTTCAATAATCAAAGATCCCCGGGAATTATTTATAATAATGACACCATCTTTCATTTTATCAATATTTTTTTTATTAATGATTCCCTTTGTATCATAAAGTAGTGGACAATGAAGAATAATTATATCGGATTCAAAAAAAAGTGTATCCCGATCCACATATTTTGCAACAGAACGCCCCACATCACTTTCAAATGCATCATTAGCAAGTACTTCCATCCCTAATGCCTTAGCAATACGAGCTGTCTGTTGGCCTATACGTCCTAATCCGATAATTCCAAGTTTTTTCCCTGCTAATTCAATCAAGGGATATTTCCAGAATGACCAATCTGCATTATGTTCCCACTCACCACTCTGTACCGCCTGATTGTGAATTCCCACATGGTGACAGATTTCCAATAATAAAGCTATTGCCATCTGTGCCACTGAATTAGTACCATAAGCAGGAACATTAGTAACTACTATGTTTTTATTTATTGCCGCTTTTACATTAACAATATCATATCCAGTTGCTAGTATTCCAATAAACTTTAAATTAGGTGCCTGATCAATGACACATTTAGATATAGGCGTTTTGTTAGTATAAACAGCTTCAGCATTGCCTATACGTTGTGCAATGATTTTATCATCATATTCTGTACGATCATAAATTACAGTATCACCTAAATTTTGTAATGTATTCCAGCTTAAATCGCCGGGATTTTCACAATATCCATCTAAAACAACTATTTTCATTCAAAGCCCCCCTACCATTCAAGAAATATATTAAGTAAATGTTTATTATACTATTACTTTAATACTTCTTCTAATTTCGTAAAAGGTTTGTTAAGCGCATCTGCTACGGCCTTAAAGGTAATTCTTCCATTAACTGTATTTAATCCTTGTGCTAATCCTACATCATCCTTCAATGCCTGTTTCCAACCCTTATTAGCAATTTTTAAAACATAGGGAAGTGTAGAATTGGCTAATGCTATAGTAGATGTCTTAGGTACAGCTCCTGGAATGTTGGCTACAGCATAGTGGACAATACCATATTTTATATAAATAGGATCTGTATGGGTTGTTACATGATCAATTGTCTCCACCCCGCCACCTTGATCAATGGCAACATCAATAATAACAGAACCCTTGCTCATTTCTTTAACCATATACGCTTTTACTAATTTAGGTGTCATGGCTCCAGGAATCAATACACAACTAATTAACAAATCAGCTTTCTTTGTCCATCTAGCAATTTCAAAAGAATTGGAAACAACTGTTTCTACCCGACCATTGAAAATATCATCAATATATGAAAGACGTTCTGGATTCATATCAAGCACCGCAACTTTAGCGCCAAGGCCTACTGCCATTTTTGCAGCATTAAGCCCAACTGTACCGCCGCCAATAATAACAACTTGTCCAGGTTCCACACCTGGCACTCCACCAAGAACCATCCCCTTTCCTCCATATTGTCTTTCCAGATACTGTGCACCAATTTGCACACTCATGCGACCCGCTACACGACTCATTGGAGAAAGTAATGGAAGTGAATTGTTCGTACCACGAACTGTTTCAAACGCAATTCCAACTACTTTGTTTTTTAAAAGCGCTTCTGTTAATTCTATTTCTGGTGCAAGATGAAGATATGTAAATAATATTTGGTTTTCATGAAACATATTGTATTCGGGAGCCAGTGGTTCCTTAACTTTTACAATCATATCTGTTTTATCAAAAACTTCTTTTTTGTCTAACAATTGCACTCCAACAGCTTTATACTCTTCATCTGTAAATCCACTGCCTTCACCTGCTCCTTTTTCAACTAACACGGTATGTCCCGCTTCTTTTAGAACATGGCAACCCGCAGGTGTTAATCCAACACGAAATTCATGATCTTTAATCTCTGTCACGGTCCCTATTATCATTATAAATTCCTCCTTATTATACTTATAATTTTGCAATCTCCGCTGAAGCTTTCAAGAAATCATCAATTTCTTTCGGTGAATTGCAATGAATAGGTGATACACGTACAACGCCTTCTAATCCTAATGATTCAACAATACGTTTAGAATAATGATTTGGCGACTTCCGTTCAAACACATAAATTCCTCTCTTTATATATTCCTTTACTGCAGAAGTTACATCCATGTTTTTAAAAATGATCGGTAAAATATAATCACGTTGTGTCAAATCTGGATTATCACAAATAATTTCAATGTTAGAAATATGTCGAAGTCCTGAAAGTTCATCAGTTCCTTCCAAAGTACGATATAACAAGGCTCGTTCTTGTAATGCAATACGTTTAATACCTTCTGCAAAAAGAGTTCGTCTATCACTACTATCAATAAAATGTCTTCCTATCCACGCAACATGATCAACAATGGCACTAAATCCAGCAAAAATATGAGGAGCCGTACTTCCCAATTCCCATGTATCATCGCTATAACATAAGATATGATTATGTGGCAGTCTTGCACAACGTTCAGATACCCAGCCAACACCAGAACCACGGCAAGCAAAGAATTTATATGGAGCAAAATCCATTGCATCAATATCTAAATGAGATAAATCAATTAGCCCGTGTGGTGCATGTTGTACCGCATCGACAACAATATAAATATCTGGTTTAATGGCTCTTGCAGCTTTTACAATTGCAGGAATATCATTAACACCACCTGTCGTATTGGAAGAATACATACAGCTTAATACCACCGTATCTTTATCTACCAATCGCTGAACTTCTTCTACATCAATACGGCCCGTAGCGCGATTGGGTTGTAAAACACGAAGTTCTCTACCTGTTTTTTCTGCATAATATTGAACTGAATCAAATCCAGATGGATGTTCTAACACAGAAACAACCATATTTTTTCCTTCTATATTGTTCGCAATCGATTCAATAATATTAAACATAACTTGAGAGGCTGATAAATAAGTAATAATAGAACCTTTTTGTGTGTTAAAAATAATACGCAAATCTTCATAACCTCTCTTAACTTTTTCATCTTGAACATCTGCCTGCTGTTGATGCCGGCCTGGACAATCCGGATGTGAATCTACATCTACCACAGCTTGAATACAAGATTTTAAACGCAAAGCGCCTCCAGAATTTTCAAAAAAGATTCTTTTCCCAAAATTATCATGATCTATATTATAAAAACGATTTCGAACCTCTTGCTGTAATTTTTCAGAAAATAATAAACCCTGTGGATATTCTTTAGTATCAATCATCATAAGTTCCTCCTATTAAAAAGTTAATTTCCCATCTTTTAAAATAATCTTACCATCTACACGCAATGTTGGTTTTATATACACACAGTCCAGATGAATTGGGCAAGCGTTCGTTCCACCAAAAGTTCGATCATCACCAACCCCAAAATGCATAGTCCCATAGCACCCTTCATCTTCTAACATCCTACCATTCAACCTACAGGCAGGATTCATACCAACTCCTATTTCCCCAATATGATAAACATTGGAATTTTTATAACTAGCTAAAATATCAGCAAAAATTTTAGCTTGTTCACCGCCTGATATATCAACAATTTTACTGTCTTTTATTTTAAAACAAATAGGTTCTTTCAATAGTCCAAGTTTGGGATGAGGAATACTACCATCTATAAATACTACACCATTAGCGGTCCCAATATTTGCACCAATAGCACATTCAATATCGGGTGGAGAAGATGTCTGTCCTGGTACTAAACTACGTCCATATTGAGGAAATCCTTTACGTCCTGTAATATCGGCTGTAAAATGACTTCCATTTTGAGTTGTAATTTCAATTGTATGTCCTTCCATTAACGCATTCATTTTTGTCACTTTTTTTTCTTGAGCTGCAAAATCAACAGTTAACCCCCCTTCTTCTAACATCTTTAAATCATAATCGGAACAATTTAAATCCCGCGCACCATTACTACATGCTTTACGTTTAGCATCTGTACTTGAAATAGAAAATTTAGTTGCTCTAAAAATCACATCTGCTTCTAGCATAGCTGCCGTGATAATATCTGGTGGTTCTTGACCGTGCATCGTCTGTGTTGGCATCATAACCATACTTCGATTAGGAAATTTTTCTGCAGCATCCCAAATAGCCTGTGCTATTTTAATGCTATCAGGGTCCGTTACAATAAGGATTTTCTCATTTTCTTTACATTGAGCACAATCATGTATAAGCGTATCGCATGCTTTATAATGTTTTGTCATTATCATTACACCTCACTTTATTTATATTCTCACAAACTTTTAAATATTATTAATTTTTACTATAATTTGTCACACTTGCATCAAACTCTTCTTCAATTTCCATACTAATTTCTTCCAATGTTTTATGCCTCGTCTCAACACCTAGAACCATAATTACAACAGCCAAAACAATTACAACTATTCCCAATCCGATAAACACAGCGGTAACCCCATAATTTGTCAACAACCATGCCACAATATACGGAGAGAAAATTGCCGATATTCGACCAACTGCATTGGCAACTCCAGTTCCCCTTAATCGAGCTTCAGTTGGCCACATTTCCGGTACATATACTGAACAAACTAAGCAAGTATAAATATATATAAAAATTATTAGGATAAATCCTAATGCAACAATGATTACTTCATCTCGTTGTAAAGAATAAACATACCCCAAAACACCTATGATAAGTAATAATGATGATGTCATAATTTTACGAGGAAATCTGTCAACTGTCCGAGATGCAATAAATACACCAATGGGAGCTCCAATAAGCATTAAGGCTACCATTCCAATAGATTTAGTAATACTAAGTCCTTGTTGAATAAAAATAGTCGGCACCCAATTAACAACAGTATATATTAGTGTATTCATACCAATCAGAACAGCAGAAGAAACGATTGTTCGTTTAAGTAAAACTCCATGAAACAAACTCCAAATACTAATTTGTCTAATTAATGGAATATTAGTTTCATCCATTTCTAAAACTTTTGACAATTTTTTCCCTGTTGTTCTTTCAATACTTTTCTCAACTTTAGAAACAATAATATCTGCTTTCTCATATTCACCACGAGACTCATACCATCGCGGTGATTCCGGCAGATTATGTCTAAGCATCCATACGATTAGTGCCGATATACCGCCAATCAAAAACATGGCTCTCCAGGTAAATATAGGTATAATAAAATAAGCTGCTATTAATGCCACCGGTGGCCCACAATTAGCCACTAACGATAAAAAGGAAGTCCATCTACCACGCACTCTAGCCGGTACGAATTCAGAAAATGTCCCAAACCCTACGACAAGCTCAGCTCCCAAACCTATACCCATAATTCCCCGTAAAATAATGAGTAAAGTCATACTTGTTACAAAAGTCGCGGCAATAGCAGCAATACCAAAAATCAAAAGATTTAACTGATAAGCAAATTTTCTTCCTAAATGATCTCCGGCTAAACCCGCAAAAATAGACCCTAAAAACAATCCTGCCATTGTAGTAGAAATAAAAACAGCATTCAAATAATTAGTTGACCACCCTGTTTTTATTAATTCTGACAAAACCGCTCCCCCCATATAATTGTCAAAACTGTCAATAAACATACCTAGCCCTATTAAAACAAGAATTTCATAGTGCCAATTTGATATCGGTAAACGATCAAGTCGTGCACCAATATTTTTTGATCCTTCCATAAGCAACGCCTCCCTTAACCATAGAATAGCTAGATTCAACATTTTATTACGTCATTGCGCGCTTCTTGAATTCAACTTACATGTAAGTTGAATTCAAGAAATATCATAGTGTGATTATATATCAGATATTATTTTTTGTCAATATATAAATGACTTTTAATTAACAATAGCTTTCTTATAATCTCATACAAATTAATTTTATAATTTATAAGTTTTATTGTTAAGGATAATTGTATTATAAAAAAAACGAAATACATATAAAATATTGTATCCCGCTTTTTATAAATATATTTATGCCAGCTTGTTACCTAGCTATGATTTTAATTTACAAATAATCAAGTATTATGTCGACTTATTGTAATATTTTTATATCCATCTAAAATATTTTTTTCAATAGCATCAATAAAACCTTGTTTGTCTTTTTGCTGTAAACAATTAATAATATTTTCATGCTCTTTTAAACTTTCCAAAAGTCTAAAAGAATTCTTACACGAATTTAATCCAATCAAAAATGCACGATCAAAAAGTATATCTAGCACAGAAAAAAACTGCGTATTTTCATATTTAGAAAGCAAATATCTGTGAAAGTTAGTGTCTTCTGACATAAATGCTTTAGCATCACCATTTTGAACAGCTAGTTTTTGTTTATCATATGAATTTTTAAGATACTCTATATCTAATTGAGAAAAAAAATCAAAGCTGTTCTTTGCTGAATATGTTTCAATAGCAGCTCGTAGTTCATATATTTCTCTAGCATCATCAATCGTTAAAGTTTTTATAATAACACCTTGCTTAGGCGCTATTGTTAAAAATTTATCATGTTCAAGTTTTTGGCATGCATTAGTTACCGGTGTTCTACTAATATTTAATTCCTTTGCCATTGCAGAAATACTAATAACTTCTCCTGGCAAAAGTTCTCCATGCACAATTTTCTCTTTAATTGTTTGATAAGCTGTTTGTGTTAAATTAACTTCTTTTTTCTTTGATATATCCATTTTATTTATTCCTTTCCCTATATCTACTATCACTTATTTATAATAATGTCATATATGTCATTTGAATGCAAGTGGAATGACACAGATTGTAATACTAATTCGTCACAAAATATTTTTTATAACCTACTACAATATATGTAGATGTCAAGCAAAATCGTAACACTTAGTGATAGTTTTTTCAGGCGGTCATTCTGGCAGCCTAAGAAGTTAATCCATTATTGTAAGAATAAGGCCTACGCCGATTGTAATGGCAATAGACAAACCAATAGAAACCTTCATTCATCGACTTCACATCCTTGAATCTCCGTAAATTAAAATATTCGTTTTTCAAAGTGTTATAGAATGGATTCTCAACACTTTGTCAGACACTTTTTATAAGGTCAATTTTCTAAATTCCGCCGGAGTCATACAATTTAATGATCCATGAATTCTATTATTATTAAACCAAATTCACATAACTCGTTAATTCGTACCGCAACTGGCTTAAACTGTCAAAATTGCGTCCATAAACAAATTCCGTTTTAAATATTTTGAATGTCGCCTCCGCTACAGCATTGTCATACGGACATCCCTTCATACTCAAAGACCGCCTAATTTTGAATGTTGTAGTTACCTTTTCAAGCAGTTCATTTTTAAACTCACGGCCTCTGTCTGAGTGAAACATTCGGATTTTACGCAAATCTATTTTTACTGTTGCAAAGGCATCATATTCCCTTCCACCAAACCACCCGTATATAACGGCAGACTAACTGCCAGTGTATTGGAAAAGGTGTTCCCGATCAAAGTAACATTTTTCATCACAATTTGCGACTATTAACGGTTGCAACCGATGTATTGGATTCGGCACGCGTTCCTGCCCATATATTATATAATCCACACTCGGCATAAGTCCCGCACGAGCTTCATCAATATCATATTCTGCCTGTTTCAAGTCATAATGTGCGATCTTGATATCCCGATTGTAATCCCCAGCACCGCGCTACCGCTTTCGGCAGCATTAATTCCAGCAATTGGTCCGGGGATACTCTGCCGCCGGAAATGACCTGTCCTTTTACGCTTTTCTGCACTTTATCTTGCACCGCCTGTTTTTCCGTGAGAATTTTCTGCGCAATGAATTCCCGTAGTTTCAGAGATACATCTGTTTTGGCAGCGGTCGAGGCGGTGTCTTTCATTTTTTGCAGTTTTCGTCGCTGTCGGATTATCCACCGGCAGAATAACGGGATCCACCGTATTGGCAAGTATCTGCAGCTCCCACATTAGCACCCCCGACAGTTGTGATCACCATGGCAATAACTAGTTGTTTATACAATTTCTGATTCATCTTGGGTGCCACATTATTTATACTTCTCCGGTTTTCAATCATAGTCTTGATTTCTCGCCTAAAAACAAAATTAGTCACAAATATAAAAAAAATTTAAAGACAAACGCTTTTATTACGATTACCCATGCATATTGCATGAGTAAAAGCGTAATGACAAAAACTCTCATAGATAAAAATTTAAATAAGTAACACTATTTTACAATCATAATAGTACAAGATGAGCGCAATAAGACATACTGGCTTACACTTCCCATAATAACTTGTTTCAATTTTCCTAGCCCGCGATTTCCTATCACAATTAGATCAGTTTCATGAGCCTTAGCATATTTTACAATTATTTCTGCAGGGTTTCCTATTTCAACAACAATTTCAGTCTGAATATTCGCAGATATTCGGTGTCGTAGATCTGTTAACAACTGACATCCTTTTTCTTTTAACTCCAACGGTATATAGCCACCTGTACTTACTTGCTCAAATGAAGAAATTTTTTTATTCAAATCAACCACATGGAGCAACGTTAAGTCAGCGCCACTTAACCCGGCTATATACGCTGCTTTTTCCAAAGCACGCAAAGATTGCTCGGATCCATCTACAGGGACAAGAATAGTATCAAAAGTCATAAAAATTCCTCCTTATTACACATTATGTTTTGTTTATTTTACATAATGCGCTTTTTCTACTCCGTAAAAAAACATAACAAAAAACAATTAATAGAACTCCTATATAAATCAGAAATCCACCAAATTCATTAGCTATATCCCAAAAACCAGCACCACGCATCATAATATCTCTAACAAATTTGTATTCCCATACCAACGGGAAAAAATGAGAGCCAATTCGCACCCAATCAAGCAAGTCAGCAAGTGGTCCCGACTGTCCTCCAAATATAAATCCTCCTGGAATGAACAAAATCATTCGACTGGCAGCAACCCCAGGATTAGCAGCAGTCCAACCAAATAAAATACTCATAATTCCCACCGCGGAAATATAGAAAATCTGCGTAACAAAAAAAAGGATAATACTACCAGAAAATACCATATCATTCGCAACACGCAATATGGCCATTCCAACAAACAGAGCCGTCAATAAAATTACACTATACGGAACTAATCGTAATAAAATATCAAATAGTGTACCTTTCTTAAGAATTTCTTCAAGTTTACCTTCTATGCGCAGACGAGGTACCATGCCAATAGTA
The DNA here is from genome assembly GCF_900103535.1 of Megasphaera paucivorans. Lineage (GTDB taxonomy): Bacteria > Bacillota > Negativicutes > Veillonellales > Megasphaeraceae > Megasphaera_A > Megasphaera_A paucivorans. Next base: position 12,602 of record NZ_FNHQ01000040.1, read on the forward strand.
GCAAAGACAAAAAACATACTGGAAAAAAAGAAAAGAAACCCTTGAGATTCTCCATTGCTGCTGGAATTCGAAGGATTGAACAAATTTCGTGTGTTCAGTGTCATTCCCTGACTAATGCTATCTCCCGTACTTTCTTCAATAGCCCCATTAATAGTTAAATTTTCATCAGCGACAATTTCATTAAGGGCATCTCTAATATCAGCGGTTAATGCTGTATTAGTATTATCATAAAATACACCTATATTCGTTGCCGTTTGACTATATCGATCTTTTTCCAAGTCTTTTGGTAGTACAACAACGGTTACACACTTATCTTCATAAAAAAGAGTGTTGGGATCTACTGCTGAATAAATAATAGTACTAACCTTCATACATGGTGATGAGTTAATTTTCTCCACTATTTCATGACTATATTTTGAATTGTCTAAATCTATAATGCCTATTGGAAGATTCCGTGAGATATTATTTCCCAAAGTAAGTGTAAAAAAAATTGTAACAAAAATCGCTACTGTAAAAGCAACTTTCTGATATGGCATACCACGTCCAGATAGTAAAAATCTAATCTCATCTCGTATTGAATTCATCATTTTTCACCCGTATCGTCATTCCCGGTATTATCCCACTCTGCGATTCTGTGTAAATACGTATCTGAAAAGCAGATAAATCCGTTTGTCCTTTTTCACGAGACATTTTTAAATCAGCAAACCCAGGTGCCTTCGTAATAGAACGAATGGTACCTTCAACCTGTTTATTTCCTGTAACAGTATATCCTGTTATTGAACTTCCCTCGGAAAGATTACTAATTTGTTGTTCATTCACATATATATCATAATAATATCGTTTGCTTTCCATTAAAATAACAGGGGTATTAGCTGTAATCATTTCACCCTGTTTTGCTAAAATCTTTAAAATTTTACCATCTTCAGGAGCTCGAAGTGTAAGTCGTTGTTTTTGAACTTGAAGCTCTTTCAGTGACACTTCTAATGCATGTTTTTGCTGTATCAATGCTTCTACATCATTTTGCTTGTTAGACAGCGTTTGACGCGATTGTTCAATGGCAGGAAGTTGCAAAGAATCAGTATCCCCTGTATCGGAAGCGCCTCCTAAAAGCTGAGCCAGCGCTTGTTTCTGTTGCGCCACAGTAGCTGCCGCTATTTGTAATGCCATTTGTGCATCATCCATTTCTGAACGAGAAATAGCGCCTTGCCCCACTAATGCTTGTTTTCGTTCATAATCAAGTTGTTTATTTTCGTATGTTGCTTGTGCCGAATTGATAAGAGCCTTTTGCTGATCAATTTGACGAAAATTTTGTGTTTCTGTTGTATCTGCTTGGGCATATCCAATGCGAATAGTTCCCTTACTGGATTCAATTTGAGCATCCAATTGCGCAATTTGAGCAATTGCTTGTTCAATAGAATGATCTACATCTGTACTATCCAACACCATAAGGACGTCCCCTTTTTTTACTGTCTGGGATTCTGTGGCAGCTTCATTAATTATACGTCCGCTGACAGAATCAAACGAGATTTTCACTTGTTCTGCAGTTAAAATACCATCTTTCTTTTTTATTCCCATAGCAACGGCATCATTCCCTTTGTACATGAGGAACAATCCGCTGATAATGAGAAGTATAATAAAAATACTTCCCATTTTAAAAGTTCTGCTACGTATATCCATGTTTATTATCGTACCCCCTTCTTATGTAATTAGTCGGCTAACTATATGCGTATAAAAATTATTAATCAGAAATTTCGGTCAAAAGCCAAATTAATTCATCTTGTTGTTTATCCGTCAACTTTTTCATGATAGAAGAAATACGCAAATAATGATCCGGCAAAATTTGCTCCATAAAATTTTTCCCTTGACAAGTTAGCAGAATTTTTTTTGATCTGCCATCCTCTGTATCATATATGGAATAAACCATCCCATCCCGTATCATGCGTCGCAACATAACACTAATAGTAGCTTTTGTTACTCCAGCACGATATGCAAGAAAAGACGGTGCTACACCTTCAGGATGCTGATGAAGAAGAATCATAACCCGTAATTTTCCTTCTGATAAATGATGTTGCTTCTCCAATACGTTGTTAATATTAGCTTTTATTTTTTCAGAAGCTCGCATGATGCGTAACATTGCCAGTACTGATGACGGATTAAGTTCCGGTACTATTTTTGCGTAATTTTCTAATTCAGTTCTTGTTGGCAAAACTTGAAATTTCATTTTTACCATCCCTAATAATTAGCTAACTAACTATAATTATAAAAAATAAATATTAAAATGTCAAATCTAACACTTTATGTGTGTCAAGAATTTTCATTTACACCAACGATACTATGTTTGTTCTGTGATCTCAGCAATCATGCATGCTTCTATGAATCGACTAAAGAAAAGGGATTGCTCCCTTTTCCTCGTCTAAGAACCGTACGTGAGAGTTTCCCGCTCATACGGCTCAAGCAGTTTTTAACCTTTTCCGGCGGCAATTATCCGTTGAATCTTTTGTTTCCTGTCCTTGAAATATTTCTAGTCTAAGAAAGGATTTTTACTAATCTGAAGATTCGGGTCGAGCAATGTGAATTGTCCGCAGATTGAATAGCTCATTTTTATCAGTAGAAAATAGCCAAGGCTTGTTTCCTCTACTGTGCCAGTACTTGTAAGTCTCCACCAACTAGTTTTATTGGGATGACGGTGTTTTGCCATCTTTGTAATAGTACGTACAAGGTATTGTTAATATTTGAAAACTTTTTGCTTGCAACTGTGTGTTGGTTATAATTAGTGGATGTACATGATCCGAGCATGCTAATAAAATCACTCCTTTCCACTGGCATAATTCTCGTAGTATTTGCCCTATTTAAAGTGAACCCCTTTGTCAAGACAGATTTTTTATAAAAATAAGTTAGGTTTTTGAAAGTAAATTTTTATAAACATCACCTGCCAGATGTGAAATATATTTCCTGCGGGGTATTGTAATTCAGATTTTGATGTAGCCGTTTTTCATTGTAATATTTCATATATTCATTGATGCCGATACGGGCTTCTCTTGGCGATTCATATTCTCTCGGATAAACACATTCTCATATTTTACGGTACGCCATAAGCGTTCAATGAAAATATTATCATAGGCACGTCCCCGATGATCCATGCTTATTTTGCAACCAGCATCAATAAAAATCTTAGCGTATCGCGGACTGGTAAAATCGACTAAGGAAAAGGGATTGCTCCCCTTCTCTCGTCTAAGAACCGTACGTGAGAGTTTCCCGCTCATACGGCTCAAGCAGTTTTTAACCTTTTTCTAGGCGGCATTTATCCGTTGAATCTTTAGCTTCCTGTCATTGAAATATTTCTTGTCTAAGAAAGGATTTTTACTAATCTGAAGATTCGGATGTCGGGCGATATGAATTGTCCGCAGATTGATTAGTTCATTTGTACCAGTAGAGAATAGCCAGGGCTTGTTTCCTTTACTATGCCAATACTTATTAAGTCGCCACCAACTAGTTTTATTGGGATGACGGTGTTTTGCCCATCTTTGTAACAGTACATACAAGGTGTTGTTAATATTTGAAAACGTTTTGCTTGCAACTGTGTGTCGGTGATAATTAGTCCAACCTCGTAAAACAAGATTTAGCCGGCGAATCATATCTTCTTGGGCGCTTGCCTTGCTTTCTTTGAGAACAATGTCAGATAGTTTCCTTACCACTCGTTTTACTGAATCTTTCGAAGGTTTTACAATGAGCTTTCCGTTATATTTTCGAAAAGTCCAGCCAAGGAAATCAAAACCATCGTCAATGTGAGTGATTGCAGTCTTTTCTTCTGATAGTTGCAGACCACGAGATGGCAAAAAGTGACTCACCAGAAGTTTTAACTCCTCCGCAATCTCTTTTGAATTGGCGGTTATGATAAAATCATCTGCATAACGTACTAAATTGACCTTTGTTTTTGCTCGATAGTGGTTTTCTATATTTCCCTTAGAATTCCGGTGATATTTATCTTGTATAAGTTTTTCTAGGCCATCCAGTGCCATGTTTGCATAGATGCTTGAGATTGCTCCACCCTGGGGAGAACCGATTTGTGTCGGGAATAAGGTCCCTTGATACATGAAACCAGCTTTAAGGAACTGACGCATAATTCTTTTATCCATTGGGATATTTGCAATCAGCCATTCGTGATTGATGTTGTCGAAACAACCTTTTATATCTCCTTCTACAATCCATTTGGGAGAACATTTTCTTGCCAAAACGCAGAAGATTTGTTCTCCTGCATCTTTGGCGCTCCTTCCTTTACGGAAACCGAAGGAAACGGCATCGGCGGTGGTTTCCTCAATGGGTTCAAGTGCAAGGGCGTATAGTGTCTGCATTGCCCGATCATACATGGTTGGAATTCCAAGAGGTCGTTTCTTCTTGCTGTTTTTCTTTTTGATGTAGACCCTTCGCAGTGGTCTTGCCTGGTATTGTTTATCGGTAAGCTGCAATACCGCTTTCATTTTTAATGCTGCAGTAGACCATAGCTTTTTATCTACACCGGGTGTTTTCTTACCTTGATTTGTTATTGCTTTCCTCACCGCATATGCCTTTGCTGAGAAAGAATGGGTCAATAAATACTGTAATCTTTTCGCTCTGTTTCTTTCGCCATCCGCTGTTGCCTTAGCAATTCGTGATTGTAGTCTATTAACATCATTTTCAATTTTGCACCAATTCATGGAATCCCATTGAAGTGCGAGTGCTTTTGTGTCTTTCAGTTTCTCGGGTTTACCCGTCGTTGATTTACTGGAATTCATAGATATACAATCCTTCCTGCCAAAAACTACCATGAGATAAGTCAGCACCCTTTCAGGTCAAGGTAAAGTGGGAACCTCTATCTGCTCTCATTACAAAATCAGCCTTCGCTTTTTATCTCTTTCTTCTGCCCTCTATGTCGTTTCATCCCTTGCGGTTAGATACCCCCATTCGGGGAACATATAGGGTTTACCAAGTTCCACTTAATATATAATTGTGAATGCCTTAGGAGCCACCTTTAAACCGGGAGCACATTTTCCATTCGCATTGGCTAGCGAGTAGACCGTTGCACGGCTCCATACCTTTTGGTCAAAGCGTTTCAGCCTTTTCGCTTTCTCCAGCGTAACGATTCCTACAGTGATTCACTTTACGTTCTCCATAGCATTCTTACTCTAGCAGTTATTCCGATTCAGGCTACCAGAATTCCCTCATTGTCTCGTGAGTTTTCTAACCAGGACGTTACCATCCAAGCTAGTCACGATAGAGTTACCCCGAATGGATAGGGTAGCATAATTGCAATATATTAAGCGACTTCTTGTCGCACATCGCTGCCTTGATCACTGTTCATAATCGTTGGGGTGCCTATTTGTAATGCTTTGCGACTCATTCCTAGTACGAAACCGATATCCATTGTGTCATCTAACATCCAAGCGATGATGTATCGTGAATACCAGTCAATAATGGCTGTCAGATACAACCAGGAAGAACGAATTGGGATATTATGTTATGTCAATGCTCCAGACTTAATCAGGATGTTCTATTGTTAATCCTTTCAGCACGGATATATGGGATTTTGTGGATTAGGCCGAGAGGTATTCTGCCGAGGATAAATCGCCTGTATGCCCATTTTCTGCATATGTTTCAATACACTGCTTTATGATTAATATTCCATGATTGATATTATCGAAAAGTCCAACAATATCAAACTCCACTACCCATTTCATCTGAAAGCACCTCTTCCTTGCTGTTCCAACCGCTTCGAGGGCTGATTTCCTTGGACGGTATGCCGCCGCTTTTTTTAAGAAACGATTTTCCTTTTCCATTTCTTCTAGCTGCTTCCTTAATTTCAGGTTTTCTTGCATATAATCATATTCCGATTGGGTGCTCGCTGTTATTTGACATTCTTCGCGATATAGCTTAGTAAAAGCTGCCCGAGAAGCTTTTCTCGGCTGCTCCTGGCAACGGTGCAAGGTTCATTTTATGCGAAATATATTGGCGCATGTTTCTGGTAAAAATAAAAAATCGTTTGCCGAAAAGCTCAAGCAAATCTGGCTACAGCCGGACTACGAGAGTGCTCAAAAATATGCTAATACATTCATGAATGACCATGAAGTTCAGTATCCTCAGGCCATATCCATGTTAGAAGAGGGCCTCGAAGAATCGCTTCAATTTTTCAGTTTCCAAGAAATTGATGCTAGAAAAATCTCATCTACAAATCTACTGGAACGATTAAATAGGGAAATCCGGCGCCGCACGAAGGTCGTTAATATTTCCCAGTATGAATTCGTACGTCCGATTAGTGACAAGTTATCTCATGGAATACAGTGAAGATTGGTCTAGTGGTCGTTCCTACATGAATCCCAAAATTATTACAGAGATTCTCTCATCAAAAATTGCTTAACCTCTATTTGGATATTGGTGGTTTTTGCAAACATAACTTGACACTATCGTTTTTTTGTGGAAAGGAAAAAGTCGGGACTTCTGATCCTCCATAATATTTACTTATATAATCTTCTAGTCTCTTTCAGTATTCTTTATAAGTCCAGTTTTTTTCCCGTCCCCCTCTTTTGAACTTTTAAGTATTTTATCAATACTAATTTTTATGTTATAATGAAGAATAATATATTTTTTTATAACCTGTTTTATATTATAAAAAGGAGTCTACTATTGAAAAAGAAAAAAATAGATGATACTGTCCTTCCTATCGATGATAAGTTCTACGTACAATCTATTCAACGCGCGTTAAAAATTATTGATGAAATCGGTAAGAATAACTCTCGTGGATTAGGTTTGAGCGAATTAGCAGGAAAACTTACTCTACCTGTGAGTACCGTCTATCGCATTATTCAAAATCTTGTATCTTGGGATTATGTGCGTGAACGTGAAAATGGTAATTATGTTTTAGGGTTTGCTTTATTATATATGGGGAATATAATTTGTGAAACATTGAATATTCCATCATATGCCCGTAAATATATGGACAAACTCAGTAACGAAACAATGGAAACAATTTATTTGTCTGCACTTGATGAAAAAACAGCGCGTTTTATCTATATTGATAAACGAGAAGGACAACATAACATTAAATTAGCTTCTACTGTAGGAACACGGAACTATATTCATTCTACAGCTAACGGAAAATGCTTAGTATCTACGTTATGTGATGATGCAATAACAGCATTACTCATGCAAGCCGGTATGCCACAATTGATGAACGCTACAATAATAACTATTTCAGATTATTTAAAAGCAGTAAATGACGTTCGTAAAAATGGTTATGCATTGGATAACCAAGAGAACGAGGCAGGTGTTGTATGTATTGCTGCTCCAATTTATGATTATTCTGAAAAAGTAGTTGCTTCTATAAGTATTTCTGGAACCATTGCAACAATAACAGAAACCCAAAAACCTCATTATATAGATTTAGTAAAAGATGCAGCATTACATATATCACAAGAATTAGGTTATCTTTACAAAAAGACCTGATTTTATTTGCAGTTGTTCGCTCTCACTACTATGAGGACACTCCAAATTCTTCGTAAATTCCATATAGTGGTGTAAATAATAAGAATGTACGAGTCAGCGGCTATATCGTTGGCTCGTTTTCAATATAACCACAAGGGCATACCCCTGTCAATCAATCCGGTATCCGATCTGCAAAATACACCGCGAGTTGTGCATGAATCTTGCTCCAATCAGGCCGTCGTCCCGTCCATTTTTTAGTAATATCCATCATAGCTAAATACAGCATTTTGAGCAAACTGTCATCCGTTGGGAATACAGACTTTGCTTTTGTCACTTTTCGTAGCTGCCGGTTAAATCCTTCGATGGCATTGGTAGTATAAATCAGGCGGCGTAGTTCCTCTGGATACTTAAAATAAGGACTTAAATTTGCCCAGTTTGATCTCCAAGATAACGTAATGGATGGATATTTAGTATCCC
>NZ_FNHQ01000050.1 GCF_900103535.1 Megasphaera paucivorans
AGAGACGATGTGGTTGATAGGCCGGGAGTGGAAGTACAGTGATGTATGGAGCGGACCGGTACTAATAGACCGAGGACTTGACTTAAGCAAGTATGCAAGACTATGTATGGCCTTTGATTCGCAGATACTTTTCTTTGTGGTTGTCAGGGTATGACCCTGAATAATTCAGTAGCGATAGCTGCGGGGATCCACCTGTTCCCATGCCGAACACAGCAGTTAAGCCCGCAAACGCCGAAAGTACTTGGGTGGAAGCGCCCTGGGAGGATAGGAAGCCGCTGATTGAAAGCCAGCATGCCGTAATGGTATGCTGGTGTTTTTTTTGTCTGGATATTGCCTATCCGGACATAGTTATCCGTAATCTTTTGTATACATGGGGGATTGTTGTTGTAAAATTCCTCTTCTTGTGCAATAATTATGAGTGTACATAAAGAAGGGGAGGATGATTTTTCATGTCAATGAGTGTTGCAGCACCACAAGCTAAAGGTAAGTGCGCAGAAGATAATATTTTTGCCGCTAATAACAGAGCGAATGCACTTGCAGAAAAAATAGGGGTAGATAAGGTTACGAATGGTACCGTTGGATCGTTGCTGGATGAAGACGGCAATCTGGTTATGCTGGATGTTGTTCAGAAATCCTATAAAGCGCTGACTCCGAAGGAAATTGTTTCGTATGCGCCTATTCAAGGATATCCGGATTATTTGGAAGCTGTTATTGATCAGTGTTTCGGGGAATCTCGCCCGGATGGATATATCCGCGCTTGTGCAACTTCCGGTGGTTCTGGTGTTTTGCATCATGTGATTCATAATTATTCTGAATGGGGCGACGATGTTTTGACCAGCGATTGGCATTGGGGCGCTTATAACAGCATGTGTATCGATAACGGCCGCAAGCTTCGCGAATTTGAATTGTTAGATGAAAAGGATCAGTTTAACTTTGCTAGTTTTAAAGAACATGTGACGAATATGGTATCGAAACAGTATAATACCGTTATTATTATGAATTCTCCAGCCAACAATCCGACCGGTTTTGCTCTTACGGAAGAAGACTGGGATCATGTTCTCGCATTTTTACAGAATATTATCAAAGATAAGGATAAAAATATTATTCTGGTCTCTGATGTAGCATATTTGGATTACAGCGGTGAAAAGCACGAATGCCGGAAGTTTTTCAAAAAATTCGGCAATTTGCCGGCCAATCTTCTTGTCATTGTTTCCTATACTTTGAGTAAAGGATTCACGATGTATGGACAGCGTATCGGTGCGATGATCGGAATTACTTCCAATGCCGATGTAGCTAAGGAATTTGTAGATGTTAATCAATATACCAGCCGTGCGACTTGGTCCAATTCCAACAGTGCTGCCATGAAAGCCATGGTGAATATTTGCAAGGATCCGGAACGCATTGTGGAACTGGATGCAGAACGTGCTAAATACTTCCAGCTTATGAAGGAACGGGCGGCTATTTTTATGACTGAAGCGGCCTCGGCAGAGTTGAAGATTTTGCCGTATTTATCGGGATTCTTTATTACGATACCGATGACGAACTCCAAAGCGGTTTGTGATATCATGGAACGTCAGAATATATTCCTTGTTCCGTTGAAAAAAGGAATACGGCTGGCTGTATGCTCTGTTTCCAAGAAAAAGATTACAGGACTTGCAGCACTCATAAAGGCTGCTATTACAGAAGCGGGCGCACAACAGTAGGTTCGACCTTTTAATTGCAAGATGCCGGTACAGGAGAAGTTTTCCGTACCGGCATTTACGTATTCATCAACGGAAAGAAGGGCTTTTTTTGAAAGAGATATTTGACAGCATAAATAGTGTGCTTGCCTTTGTTGCAGCCGTATCTGATTTTTTCTGGGATTTTCCAACTAATATTGCTTGGTATAAGGCGATTCCCGTATTAGGAAATTTTTCTTTGGCCGTTATCGTTTTGGTAGGTTCCGGAATTTATTTTTCGTCGCGACTCGGATTTATTCAGGTTACCCAATTTAAACGGGGCATCAAACTTTTAGTACAGCGCCGAACGGCCGAAACGGGTATTTCTCCGCTGGCGGCGTTCTTTCTGAGTTCGGCAATGCGGGTCGGCCCCGGTAATATTATCGGTGTCACGGGAGCTATTTCGGTCGGTGGTCCGGGAGCCTTGTTTTGGATGTGGATTTCAGCCTTTTTTGGAATGGCAACGGCATACATGGAAAGTACACTGGCGCAAATATTCAAAGAAAAAAAGAACGATGAATTTGTCGGCGGTCTTCCTTTTTATGGCAGGCGGCTGCTGGGCAACAAGGTTTGGGTCGGTATCGCGTTATCGTGTGTGTATATTTTATATGCCATGTTTTGCTTACCGGCACAGGCATTTAATGTGGTATCCTCTGTCGGAGCGATGGGGGAAATTATAACCGGTACTCAGATTCCCACGATTTCTACCTTTTATTATATAACTGCTGTTGTTATTTTGCTTATTTGTGCTGCCATGGCCTTTGGCGGCATCAAGCGGGTATCCAAAGCAACGGATGCGATGGTTCCGGTTATGGCCGTTGTCTATGTGGTTACCGTTCTGGCGCTTATTGTTATGAATGTAGACAGCGTTCCGTATTTTTTTTCGGCCGTCTTTGGCGGTGCATTTAAACCGGAGGCTATATTTGGCGGGTTGTTTGGCGTTGCATTAGTCCAAGGGGTAAAACGCGGACTTATGTCTAATGAAGCCGGCCAAGGTACTATCACGATGGCGGCGGCAGCAGCCGATGCCAAACATCCCTGTGAACAAGGTCTTGTTGCTTCCTTGGGTGTATTGCTTGATACCCACATCATCTGTACGATGACCGGATTTATCATCATTATGGCCCATGCCTGGGCGCAGGATCCCACTGCGTGGAAAGCGGCCGGAAAACTGCCTAAGTTCCTTATGTCAGCGAATACGCTGGCACCGGGTTTTGGTAATGCCCTGATTATGTTTCTGCTGACCTTTTGCTTTTGTTTATTTGCCTATACTACCATGGTCGGTTTGATTACCTATTCGGAAATTGCTGCCAATCGCATCAGCCGCAATACTCTTTTTATCAATGCCGTCCGCAGTTTTGGCATTTTTGTTGCAGCATTCGGCATTATGGTCAATATTGCCGGGTATGACTTGGGAAATCTTTGGGCCTTTTCTGATTTAGCTAATATTACAATCGTATATATTAATATACCCCTGCTATATATGGGGGCAAAATATGTTTTTCGTGCCACAAAACATTATACGCAAGATGACGGAACTTCGTTTGATTCGCGTGTTGTCGGAGTTTCCTGCGAATATTGGGATAAAAAATAAACCGATGCAGGTATAGCAAGAGGAAGATATATGGGTGACGTAAGGGCTGTACCGCAGATTTTCGGAAATTTACAGCAGCACAAGCCTGCTGTGCATTATTTTATAAAGAAGGTACATACATGTTTAAAACGTATTTTATGCTGGCTTTTGCCAGTGCTGTTTGGGGATTTCAGCCAGTATGTGTAAAATGGCTTGTTGCCGAATGGAGTCCGGTTACCTTGACGGTGATACGGTATAGTTTTATCAGCTTGTGTCTGGCCCTTGTTATCTATCCGCGGGAAGGGAAAAAGATGATACCTCCTAAGGCTGCCTGGGGCTGGCTGGCGCTGATGGGTTTCTTCGGGGTTCTTTTAAATAATGTGCTGCAATTTGCCGGCTTGCAGTATACTACCGTTACCAATTGCACGCTTATCTCGGCGACTTCGCCGGCCGTTACGGCTCTTATGGCTGTTTTTCTTATCCGCGAGCGGCTGAGTATCATCAAATGGATCGGTATCTTTTTTTCCTTTGCCGGGGTGCTCGCTATTGTCAGTGATGGTTCGATAGAATTGATCCGGCAGATAGATTTCAATATCGGTGATATATTGTGTTTTGCTTCACAAACTTCATGGGCGATTTATTGCTTTATTAGTCTGAAAGCCATGAAATATATTTCGGCAGCGGCGGCCACGTTATGGTTTGGCCTTATAGGCGGTCTTATGACTTTGGTGTACGGTATAGCCGCAGGAACGCTGCAGGTTACGCCGTTATCGCCGTTAGCAATGGGGTCCTTTGTGTACATGGTATTTTTAGGCGGTCTTATTTCTTTATATTTCTATAATATAGGGGTTAAAATGGCCGGGCCGAGTATATCGGCTATATTTTTGAATATTATGCCCGTTGTGGGCATGGTGAGCGGTGCCGTATTATTTAATGATCATATCGGACCGATCCAGTTGATCGGGGCAGCGGCTATTATTATGGGTGTCTTTTTGACGACGCATCATTGGCATAAAGCCGAACGAGTATAGTAAGGAAACGGCATTTGTATGGGTACGTTACTAGAGAATCGTTGAGGAGGAATGGAATTATGTTTACATCAATAGGTATATGCGGTACTGGAAATATGGGAAAAGCAATTATACAAGGATTAGTCGGATCCGGTCTGATAGGGCCCGAACATATTTATATATATAATATCCATAAAGCGAAGGCAGAAACCATACAGCAGGAATCAGGCGTTACAGTGGTTGATTCTGCAGCGGAGCTCGTCAAACAGGCAAAGGCAGTTATTTTGGCAGTTAAGCCGAATAGTATGGGATCTGTTCTGACGGAAATCAAAGACGTGGTACAGCCTGATACGGTAGTCATATCTATCGCGGCCGGTTTAACGATAGAACGATTGGCAGCCCCGCTCCCGCAGGGAACGAAAATCATCCGGGTCATGCCCAATACGCCGGCTTTAGTCGGAGAAGGCATGTCGGCATTGGCTGTTAATGAAACTGTTACCGAAGATGAAAAGGCAGCAGCGTTAGCTGTTTTTGAAAGCTTTGGCAAAGCAGAACTGGTGGCAGAACGATTGATCGATGCCGTCTGCGGATTAAGCGGCAGCGGTCCGGCATATGTGTATATGTTCATTGAAGCCCTGGCAGATGGAGCCGTTCTTGAAGGGATGCCGCGGCAGATGGCATATACCTTTGCGGCACAGACGGTTTTGGGCGCTGCGAAGATGGTATTGGAAACCGGCGAACATCCGGGAAAATTGAAGGATGACGTATGTTCACCGGGCGGTACGACAATTGAAGCCGTACGTATATTGGAAGAAAAAGGGTTCCGGGCAGCCGCCGCCGCGGCGGTCGTAGCATCGACAGAAAAAAATAAAGCCCTGTAATGAAACCATCATGAATTCGGCATATAGGGGCAGATTTGTTTCCCTAATCGTAAATAGTATGATAAAATTAGAACATATTGCTAACTATTTACCTACAAAAAGGAGACGTTACGGTGTTACATATTGAACATTTGACAGTTGCAGTTGACGGAAAGACGATATTGCAGGACATTAATCTGCATATTGCGCCAGGAGAAGTACATGTACTTTTGGGACCGAATGGGACCGGAAAGTCGACTTTGATCAGTACGATTATGGGATTTGAACGATATAAAGTCTTGGAAGGAAAGATTATTTTCAAAGGACAGGATATTACGACGGCTCCCTGTTATGAACGAGCTAAATTAGGCATTGGCGTCATGATCCAAAGGCCGCCGACGATCCGGGGTCTTTCGCTGCGGAAAATGGTGGAAATTTGCGGAGCGACTCCTAAAGAAACAGAAAGCATGGCCAAATGGATGGGAATGAGCGATTTTCTGGACCGCAGTGTCAATGAAGGGTTCAGCGGCGGTGAATTGAAGCGCAGCGAACTGCTGCAGCTGATGGCGCAAAAACCGGAATTGCTGCTGCTGGATGAACCGGAAAGCGGTGTCGATATCGAAAATATAGCCTTGGTAGGCCGGGCGGCGAACTATATTTTGCAGCATACCGATTGTCGCAAAGGGGACTGTCAAAAGCCTTGCTGCGGCAATAATACGGAATGTGAGGATAACAATCCGCTTAAGGAAAGTGGTCACAGCGGCCTGATTATTACACATTTGGGACATATCCTTAAATATGTTCCATCGTCTCATGCACATATTTTATATAACGGTACACTGACTTGTCAGAGCGGTGATCCGCTGCATGTACTGCAATGTATTGCACAGTCGGGTTATGAACGCTGTGTCCGCGAAACATGCCGGGGAGGTGTGCGATAATGGATAAACATATACTGGAAGAAGCACTGAATAAAAAAGCGGCGTTTGGCAATGATATCGATTTAAGCACGTTTGATGATAATAATGATGTGCATGTTTTATCGCCAGAAGAGCTAACGGATACAGGAAAGTCAAAGCTGGAAAAAGTGGGTATTGATTTACAGGAGGAAAACCGCAGTGCTACGTATGTACAGGTGGATAATGCGGCTGTTGAATCCAAAGTCAAGGAACAAACACCGCTGGAATTGATGAATACCGGCGCTGCCGCTAAAAAATATCCGGAATTGGTAGAAAAGTACTGGTGGAAGGCCGTAAAGCCTGACACGGACAAATACACGGCAAAAACAGCATTGGAACAGGAACAGGGATACTTTATCCGAGTCAAAGCCGGGACCCAGATCACGGCACCGCTGCAGGCCTGTGTGTTTATGGGCCATGAAGATCAATTGCAGCGGGTTCACAATGTCATTATTTTGGAAGAAGGCGCCGAATTAAATATTATCAGCGGCTGTGCCAGTGACACCTCTGTTGAACACGGCATACATATCGGCATCAGTGAAATGTTTGTCGGCAAGAACGCCAAACTTTCCTTTACGATGATCCACAGCTGGGGAGAACATGTGACGGTCCGACCGCGCACGGTTACGATCGTCGAAGAAGGCGGAACCTATCTTTCGAACTATGTCAATATGGAAAAGGTCGCCGATATCCAGATGTATCCGACGGTACGTCTTGTTGGGAAAGGGGCGGTTACCCGCCTGAATTCTATTCTGGTAGCCCCCGAAGGCGCGCATATGGACATTGGCGGCAAGGCTGTTCTTGAAGTACCGGGGACTCGGGCTGAAGTTATTACACGGAGTATCTCCACAGGAGGAGAAATCATTAACCGCGGTAATTTAACAGGAGCTGCCGAAGAAGTCCAGGCACATTTGGAATGCCATGGATTGATGCTTTCCAAAAAAGGGTATATCCGAGCGATTCCGGAATTGAATTCGGAAACGGATAATAATGAAATGAGTCATGAAGCGGCTGTCGGTCGAATTGCTCCTGAAGAAATCGAATATCTGATGGCTCGCGGCATGAATGAAGAAGAAGCTACGGCGACGATCGTCCGCGGGTTCTTGAACATCAATATCGAAGGACTGCCGGATTCGCTGGCAGAACGAATCAATGCGACGCTGGATACCTTCAGCGTGCAGCATGGCAGCTGATTGCCGGTGCGACTCGTAGTCGTACCGTTTCAATGGGATATAGGCAGATACAAAAACTGCCGCATAGAGATACCTGATATAGGTGCTCTATGCAGCAGTTCTTTTGTATGTATCTGGATTACTTTCTTATGCTAGAAAGTGTGCCATTTTTTTATACGTAGCACAAATTTCGTCATAGCAGATCTTTTCGAAATTAAGATACGAATGGACCATATTGGTTACATTATATAATTCGGTCCGCACACCGTATTGTTGCAGACGGGCTGTATACGCGGCGCCTTCGTCACGGAAGGGGCAGAATTGTACGGTTATCATCAAGGTAGCCGGCATATTTGGCGAAAGTTTTCCAAATAAAGGAGAAACCACTTTTTTGTCGGGTACATCGTGCAGATAACAATCAAAATACCATTCCATTTTATTTTTATTGGAGCCGTAGGTATCAATCCCGTTTTCTTCAAAAGAGGGAAGAGAATGAGTCATATCAAGGCTGGGGTATATTAAAATCTGATGTGTGATGGGAATCTGTGCATCCTCCTGCAGCTGCGAACTAACAACCGCTGCCAGATAGCCGCCGGCACTGTCGCCTGCCAAGGTAATATCCGGCAGATACGGAATATGAAGCTCATCTAACTTGGCCAGCGTCCGTTTGGCAGTCGCTAAGGCATCGACTTCGGCGGCGGGGTACGGATTTTCCGGGGCCAAGCGGTATTCCGGTGCTACGACGATATGATTTGTAGCTTCGGCAATACGCCGTAAAATAGGATCATACACCATGATAGAATCAATAACAAAACCACCGCCGTGATAATAAATCAGTACCGGCAACGGTGCCGTACCGGCTGTCGGCCTGTAAATACGGACGGGTACATCATATTCTCCGCATTGGTTTAAAACGGCATCCGTAACGGCAGCCATGGTTACCTTTGGCAATTCCTGTGAAAAGGCGAGCCGCAGAGAAGCCTCCCGCATACTTGCCGGAGTCATGACGAAATGCGCAGTCGCAGCATCTTGTACATTCTTTTTGATAAAAGCTTCTAATTCTGGTTTGAGCTGATAGTGTTCCATTAGTACACCTCACATAATGTAGTCTTTTATCATTTTAGCACAATAAAGACTAAAACAGAATACTTTTCTTGTCATTACCTTATTTTTCCATTATAATAAAATGGAAGTAAAAAAAGAGGAGGATGTTCATTGGAAGAAATACTCATTCAAGATGTCTGGATGGTAGTGCAGGTTGTGTTAATTGATTTGGCTCTTGGCGGGGATAACTCTATCGTTATCGGCATGGCTGCTAAAAATCTGTCGCCACAGCTGCAAAAAAAAGCAATATTATATGGTACGGCGGGAGCTATTATACTGCGGTTTTTGATGGCACTGCTCGTTGTATGGCTATTGCAGATCCCGTATTTAAAAACGGCAGGCGGTATCTTGTTAGTCCTCATTGGCATTAAACTGATCGGCAATCAGGACCAAAAAGAAAATTTGAGTGTAAAAAGTAAAGATACGTTGATGGGAGCCGTAGAAACAATCGTGGTTGCCGATGCATTAATGAGTCTTGACAATGTATTGGGCATTGTGGGTGCCACGGGCGGACACATGGGACTTCTGGCATTTGGTATGCTGATATCGGTACCGATCATTATTTTCGGAAGTACTATGGTTATTAAAATCATGACACGGTTTCCCAGTCTCATATACATTGGCGGCGCCGTTCTCGGCTGGGCTGCCGGCGGAATGCTGGCAACAGATGCCTCCTTGCCTTTGGCTGAAGGCAATGGCACCATAATCAAAATTTGTTTGACGGTACTTACCTTGGCCGGCGGGGTTGCCTGGAAGCGCAGGCATAAATAGAATATGATATACAGAAAGCGTCCCGTAAGCAGGGACGCTTTTATTAAAATTATTGCTTGACATTTTTTCAAAATATGAGATAATATGTAAGTCAGGTAACGGGGCGTAGCGCAGTTTGGTAGCGCGCTTGGTTCGGGACTAAGAGGTCGCAGGTTCGAATCCTGTCGCCCCGACCATAGTTGCACGTTGAGTGTTTATCCCGAAGACACTGCATAATTTCATATATATGCAACAATGTGTAAGACGTGGAGAGATGTCCGAGCGGCTGAAGGAGCATGATTGGAAATCATGTATAGGGCGAAAGCTCTATCCAGGGTTCAAATCCCTGTCTCTCCGCCATACGATAAGATGGAACCTACTTTGGTAGGTTCTTTTTTATTGCCTAAAAACAGGTTGATTGCCAAATATCATGCTTCTTTTGACTTTCATTTGACTGACACGGATAAATCTGGTATCTTTTCTATACGTGATTGTTTCCTATCAGGAATCACATGAAAATACGTATCCATAGTTACTTTAAAGGAAGTAATGGCCGAGACGTGTTTGAAAAACGCGAAGGCGGATAGTGCTGATTATAAAGGCATGTTGCCGTTAGATGCTGCACCAAAAATTACATTTCTATCCACGCCATCGGTACAAATCCGGTAGCTTTTGTAATTATTATTACAAAAAAGCGGTCGTCAGTACGTTATACTGACGACCGTTTGTATTGTATATTAATCTTGAGGAGGTGGAGGCGGTGGGGTTGGTTGAGGATGGTGATGATGTTGGTGATGCGGTGGCGGAGGAGGCGGTACGGGGCCTTCATCAGCAAAACTTGAGAATAAGCCCATTGTAAAAGTTGCCATTAGTAATAGTGCAATTTTTTTCAATAACGTGTTTTTCATTTTTGTCACATTCTTTCTTTTACTCAATATAATAAATTTATTTTATATTAAATGGTATGTCCGACAACCGCTCCGATAACAGCACCTGCAACAAATGCAGTAACTTCGTCATTCTTGTTGTTTCCATCATGGTCAGGACCATGATGAGGATCATCATGATGGGGATTGTGTTGCTGGTGATGTGAAGGAGGCGGGGCTGGCTGATCTTCAGGCCCGGCGGCATTTACTAAAGTGGTTCCTAACATACTGGTAGCAATCATACCAGTTAATATTGTTGCTTTTAATTTCTTTGAAATATTTAACATGATTGTCACATCCTTTTCTTACATCACATAACTTGTTTGATAAGTGCAGTATACTAGCTTGTTTTTGAAGAAGCAAGGAAATACATCAAACCTCTATCATAGTGTTAACATACTGTGATAAAGTACCATTTTTTGTTATAAAATTGTAACAAATAGATGATTTGTCCATTTATTTTATAACAAAAATATAATTTCAAAATGCTAAACTGAATACAGTATTAAATAGAGTTATCAATGTAAAGTTGATAATTTTTATGATATAATTTAAATATTAAGGAGTAAATAATTAGAGCCAGACTGATTATTGAAACTTCCCTTTTGGAAGGGTTGGAATGGGTAAACCCTTCTACCATAAGCACTCATGTATATGGGTGCTTTTTTCATGTATTGAAACCGGTGATTCTATGATAGACTGTGACAACAAACGATGTCGATTTAATCAGTATGGTATATGTCTTAATATGAGATTGACCATTAAGCATGGCCATTGCATATCAGCTTCATATAGGCGATATCAACAGAAAAAGACTCATGAAACGGATATAAATCATCGGCCTGTTATACAAGGCAGACGAAACAGAATTTTAAAATAGGAAAAAACATAAGTTAGAGTATAACCGGATTGTCGTTGTTTGCTATAGGGCTCAATTAGGTAGTTAACTGCTATTAGGGAAAACAGGTAATAAGTTAGGTTCCATATAATTTACAGGCACTCAGAGATGGGTGCCTTTTTTTGTTGCCAATTTTAAATTGAATATAAGGAGTGATGAGTATGCTGATAAAAATATGTTCTTACTGCGGACAGCAGTATCCGATAGATGGTACTTGCTCATGTAATCATAACCGCCATAAGGAGTATGATACCTATCACCGTAATTCAGTAGGCAAAGTTGTATATCATTC
Source organism: Megasphaera paucivorans (assembly GCF_900103535.1). GTDB lineage: Bacteria > Bacillota > Negativicutes > Veillonellales > Megasphaeraceae > Megasphaera_A > Megasphaera_A paucivorans. The sequence continues at coordinate 11,263 of NZ_FNHQ01000050.1, forward strand.
TAAACTCTGGAAGCCCATCCGTATGCAGGTAAAACAACGGGCCGCCGGTCTAGATGAATATATGAAAGTAATAGAACATCATATTGTGAAAGGAACGATTGCACATCATATCATCCCTGTGGAAGAGAATCCGCAACGGGCATTTGATGTGCATAATTTAATTTACGTGAGTGCTCGAATCCATGCGACCATCCATGCAGCTTATAATAAGTCGCAGCAGGATAAGACCAAGACGCAGAAAGTATTGCTTGCTATAGCCGGGGGAGTGCAAAAAAGTTTTTAAGTTCGAAAGCCAGACCGCGTATGGCCTATTCTTTTGAAAAAATGCCAGAAATTCAAAACCAAAAAATCAGGGATGATAACAATGGCTGCAGGAAGACCGAAAAAAGTAATTGATAGTAGTACTGACAGGCTCGGAAAGGCAATGAAAATTTAAATCAATTTACCATAAATGATGCTAAATTTTATGATTTATTACAACAAAAAGGAGATACCTCCCAAAGCATGCCGCAAATAGGGTATGCAAGGTGGGAAGATATCTCCTTTAAACACTGCCAGTGTAGCAGAATTATTATGGGGTGTCAATGATCATGAAGGGAAACCATATGTTAATAAAGACGGAACATGGAACTATGATTTATACATTTTAGGTGAACAAAAATCAATCAATCAGAATAACTTTGATATTAAAACACAAGATGCACAGGGACAATGTCTGAATAAAGATATGGTTAAATGAAATAGTATTGTTGAGAATGCAAATTTAGTTTATTTTTAAATGTGGAAATATTCGGAATATTTCAAAATAAATTTACGAGGTAGTTGTACGAACGAGCAATTACTACAGACGTTGACCAAGCAAATCAAGGAACTGGAGCACAAAATTAGTGTTTGGCAGTGGCCGCAGGATGTGGTATTTTAATGGGTGTTGTAGTACATGATAAATATATATATCAGATATAGCAGTTTTAGTTAAAAAGTACGAAGCAGGAAACAACTGTGGCCGCTATTAATCATCACGATGATGCAAATTGCGGCTGCAGCTATGTGTTATGATAAAGCCGATACTATAGAAATAATGTAAAGTATTTCTGTGCTATATCCACACAAGGAAAATAAAGGCCTAAAGAAGTTTACATGAATAAATTTTACTATATAATAGAAAGAATAATAGAAAGAAAATTATCATTTTATTACCTTAGATAACATTGCAATAGAAACTTGAGGTAAAATAAAATACCTTATTTACAGACTTTTTTCATAGACTTTATACGCCCTGTTGAAAAGCGGGGCTTGTGCTTTTGTTAGGCTATTTTTTTGCTGATTTTATATTAATAGTATATAAAATATTTTTTTAAGAGAGTAGGAAATATATTTATGGTAAGAAATTTATATAGCATTAACAGGATATTTGTTATATTTGTCGAAACTTTTTAATGAAAATGTTTTTATTTCTTTGTAGATAGAGTACAATTAAGTTCGCAAAAGTAAAAAAAGGAAAAAGCCATCAAAACTCCGAAAAGGTAAGTAGCGA
>NZ_FNHQ01000015.1 GCF_900103535.1 Megasphaera paucivorans
GCGTCATTGGAGTCGGACAGGAGGGACTGCGATGGTGAAAGTGATTACGGCCATACGAAACAAGGAATTAGATCAGGCGTTTGCCGACTGGACCAAGGGGTTTACCGCTCCAGTCAGCCGTACTTTCCGTGGGACGATGAGACGAGTCATGCGAAAGATTCCCTTTCAAACGCATGTAGGGATTCATCACGGACGCATTTGCAATAATGGCCCGTCCAGCAGTGCCATAGGGAAGTTAGCTAACAGTTTCTCAACACCTGCATTTTTATAAAAAAACGATGTCGACGAGGCTAGCTATTATCTAGGTCAATACATTTACCGAGAACTTCTTGACACATACCTGTGCAGTGTTTTATTTGACACTGAAAAACAAATACTTATATAATGCAAGTAACAACTTGCTAAAAGAGGTGCTTTTATTGATAAACCTGAAGCCGTATACGACAGCTGCTGCCATTTTTTATCTTCTTTCTTCTATCGTTTTATTTTTTTTGACTTGGGTTCGCTGGTATTATGGAGTGCCCGCAGCGATTCTCTTACTATATGCTTCCTATCGATTCCTTTGCTCTATCCCAAAAGAAGAAACGGCGTTTTCTTCTATTTCATGGTCAAAGGAAGGGTTTATCGCTTCTATCCTCTTATGTATATTTCTCCTTTCGACCGGGCACGGCATGTTTATCGGCGGCTCGGGGTATGATATTCCTTGGCGTAACGCTATGTATTATGATTTGATACATCAATCTTGGCCTGTCCTATATGAATATTCTCAAAGTGCCTTAGTATATTATCTGACATATTGGCTTGCCCCGGCAGGTATTACGTATGTATTCGGATCAAATACGCTGTCGGCAAACATTATCTTGTTTTTGTGGACATATATAGGTCTGCGGATTTTTATTTCTCTCTTATGGAATTTTTTAAAAGCAGAAAAAAAATACTATATCTATATTACCCTTATATTTCTATTCTGGAGTGGACTCAGTACCATCGGAATGCTCATTGTATCTGCCACCGGTATTATGCCTTTTTACCTGGATGCTGATTGGGGCTGGCATACCTGGCAGTTTACCGCTATTTCGCAAAACGGGTATACCATGGGGTACATGATCCGTTCTACGTTTGATGGTTTATCTAATATCTATAACCAACTGATTCCCATAGTCTTATGTACTGTATTGTTTTTAAAATATCGCCAACCCACATACTATGCACTATTTATCGCACTGCTCCTGCCGTATTCCCCTTTTGGAGCTGTTGGCTTATGTCTCCTTGCCGGCATAGATATGGCTGGACATGGCATTTTAGCGTTTCGAGCACGCCAATTTTCTTCTTTTTTTAAGAGTCTCGTCAGTCGTTCAAATATTTTCGCTGTTATTGCCATTTTACCGATATTTTTTTTCTACTTTACAGCCAACGCGTCCTTGGATCAAACCAGCAGTTTATGGCTAGCACCTTTATCTGATTATACGGTCATACGAATCACCATATTAGGGTTATACTATATGTTCTACTTCATTATTTTCGCAGATTTATGCCATTCGCATACCACGGACTCTGTATTGCTGGGCGCTGTGCTCCTTACATTGATGATTATTCCTTTTTTTAAAATCGGACACTCCTTAGATTTTTGCTGGAATGCTTCTATCCCCGGTTTTTATATTATTATGATTTTCCTTATGCAGGAAATTCTGCGGCTATTCCGGACGCATGATAGAAGCCGCCATTTTGTGATCACAATGGTTGTCCTTTGCATTGCTGTGACAACACCGTGTCTGCAATTAACATCTCAATTCCTCAAGTGTTATGCTGCCGGTACCTATTTTGTATATGTTAACGTACCGAAATTGGAAGATACCTTAAGCAATACATCCCGAGACAGTGTTATCCATACATATGGAAATTTTATGAATCCGTACTATAAGGATACGCCTTTCTACCGTTGTATCGCAAAATAATGGAATCAACGCTGCTGCCGCAAGAGCATCCGGATAATATTCATCTGGACTTCAAAGTTCTTGCGGTTATTTTTCGCGTTTGTATCCAAAATAAGACCGCAAACAACGGACAAAAATGCCGCCAGCATAAGAACTACACTGACAACCAAAGTAGGCATGCGCGGTACTAATCCTGTTTCTATATATTCAATAAAAACAGGAATAAATAAGACAAGGGATATAAAAAACATCAAACAAGCCGCATAGCCAAAAAACTTCAGCGGTTTGTAATCCCGGTACAAGTTAAATATAGTTCCCATTACTTTGCATCCATCAGAAAAGGTATTCAGTTTACTATGACTGCCTTCCGGCCTATCCCGATAGGAGACAGGCACACTACAGATACGTAAATTTTTATCTAAGGCATGTACCGTCATTTCTGTCTCAATTTCAAAGCCTTGTGAGAGAATGGGAAAACTTTTTACAAACAAGGGACTACACGCGCGGAATCCCGTCATCCCATCTTCTATATGACAACGTTCTCCCCAAAACATATTGATACACTTACGGACTAAAATATTTCCGGCTCCATGAAGAGGACGCTTGTTTTCTTTGAAATAGGTCAAGGATAATCGATCACCAATTACCATGTCCGCTTTATTCTGCAGCACAAGTTCGCACATTTCCCCTGCACTTTCTGCCGGATAGGTATCATCCCCATCTACGATCAGATAACAATCCGCCTCTATCTCTCTGAACATGGTTCGAACTACATTTCCTTTTCCCTGACGGTATTCGTAGCGGACTATCGCACCGGCTGCCTGTGCAATCGCAGCCGTATTATCTGCCGAGTTATTATCATACACATAAATACCCGCCTGCGGCAATACTCTTTGATAATCGCGCACTACTTTTTCTATTGTCTGGCTTTCATTGTAACACGGTATTAACACTGCTATTTTATCCATATGTTTTTCCTCTGTTTTACTTATATTCAACATGATATACCGTATGCCCATTGGCTGCATACAATGGTACTAAGCCTACCGTATTATTGTGCATTACACTTAAGTCTCGGGAACTTAATACATACGATACATTCAATTTTTTTAAATCGCTGACATTTAATTTAATATTAACAATATCCGCAATAATAGAGTTTCCTTTTGGATTTTGAAATTTTGTCGGTTCTGCATTATCCAGCGTTATATTCATATGAGCATACCGGTTCAATATACTGCGTTCTTTTTCTGTAAGCTCGAACGATTCCCAACGCGGCCAATATACATATAAATTAACACTGTTGATGGTAGGTGCTCCAAACATGATAGGATAACTATTCATATAATTAATATGATCTGTATTCCATGTATCTCCATTGTCAACGATCCAATTTCCTTTATCCTGCGCTGCGATCTCCGTTATTTCTCGTGCCAGCTGCGTTCCATATACACTTTGTACGCCTCGTGCCACTGGATTCACCGCCATGCCGGATACAAGCGCTGTTAAGGCGATGAACAATACCAGACCATGCCGCAGTCGCAATATATACAAGGCTGCACAAACAGAAAACATAGATACTACCATGATCCATAATGTAAAATGTTCAGGCTTGATAACCGGCAGCACAGCCCAAAGTTCAAAAATTACAAAGGCCGCAGTCATACAAGCCGTCATTTTTTTATTGCAAACAGGCAGTTGAAACGACAATACTCGCAGCAAAATAAGTAATTGCAAAAAGTCCATGGCCGGTATCATCCTCGCCGCAGGCGAAAAAGAAAGCAGGGTTGCACGAGCCAGGAATTCGGGCCACGGATATAAAAAGTGAGTTATATATACAACAAGCAATATAATCAGGCCACCTGTAAGGCTGTCTCTAAAATGTGTTTTACAGTAATTCCAGCCAGCCAGCACGATCCCCAGCGGGGCAAAACTAATGAACGTTGCTGCCCCTGTCGGTGCATATCCCATATCCCAGCCAAACGGTGCCATATACAGCAATATATAATGAAACAGCCAGTCAAAGGAAAAACCGCCGCCCAAATCCCGGCGTTGTCCCGGATAGACGGAATTGGCAAAAGCCAGGATCGTATCCCATGATTTAAAAAAAACATGTACTATTGGAAGGGTGGCAAGACAGATAAGCGCCAGTCCCAAAAAAACATCTTTATATGTCCCATAGGTATTCTTACGATTTTTATAAATAATCCAGCCTGCCATAAACAGAAACACATAAGCAAAAGAAACCTGCCAAGCCGGATAAAAAGATACGGCATACGCCACTATACCATATGCCAACCCCACCATATATAACAGCCTTTTTTTATAAGAAGAAGTAGTAATATAACCGTTAACCGCAAGTACTCCCACCTGACCCCAAAGAAGCGTTTCTACAAAACCGTTGATACTGAACCACCATTGTACCATAGGAGAAAACACTGTTAACAGTGCATAACAAAAAGATAATTTCTTATTCTGCTGCAGAAAGAGCATGCCGAATTCATAGGAAATAAGGAACAGAAAAATAAGCCGGCCCGTCCAAAAAAAAGACAGTCCATTACCGACAGGCAAAAATAAATATCCCCATAAAAAAGGACGGAATACGGTTATCACATCCCAGCAGGGCTGTCCATAAACCAAAGCGACATCAGTTACTGCGGCTCGTGATAAATGGCTGAAATAGGAAAATCCATCAAAATACTGCGAAAATGCAAGTGGTGTAAAAACCGCCCATTCATCCAGTTGAAAATCATGATTTGTGCCCATACATGCCGTATCCATATCCGGCACTTGCAATATATGTGCATACAATCCTATGGAGGATCCATGTATTTGAAAAATAATCAATATGATCCATAAGATAATACCGATTTTCCAGCGATGCGAAAGTATTCGATTCATTATTTTCTCCCATTTATTATGTTAGTCCTACGAATACAAGGTATTACGTCATCTAGTTATATATCACATTATTTCTGTATCTCTTCATCAAAATTCAGCCTTTTTTCTTCAACAACTAACGGCCTGTGCAATATGCGAGCATTGATATTGAGAATATATTCCCCTAAAAGTCCAATAAAAAAAATTTGAACGGAACCAATAAAAAAGATGCCAATCAAAAGCGGCGCCATCCCAAAAGGAAATGCATTCCACCAGACCAATTTAGCAATCAAATATAACATTGCAATCATCATTGTCACGGCAGAAAACAAAAAACCCGTAATCGTAGCTATACGCAATCCTATTTTAGTATATGAGGTAAAACCTAACATAGCAAAGTCATATAACGTGTATAAATTATTATGCGTCTTGCCCTTCCTGCGTTTGGGCTGTACGTACGGTATTTCTTTACGTTCCGGTCCTAATTCGGCAACGATTCCGCGAAAATACGGCAGCGGATCATCGAGTGACCGCATTATATCAACAAAGCTTTTATCATAAAGACCAAATCCGGTAAAATGTTCAATTTGTTCAACAGATGCCATTTTCTTGATGGCTTTATAATAACAAGACCGCAACGCATACACCAGTGGATTTTCTTTACTGTTCACTTTAATGCCGATCACGATTTTAAAACCCTTTTCCCATTCTTTCACAAATTGGGGAAGCAACTCCACGGGATCCTGAAAATCCGCACACATCGAAATCGTACACGCTCCTGTCGTCTGACACATGCCATAAAAAGGCGAATTTGCCTGACCAAAATTTCTCGCATTAAATATGGCTTTCACTTTTTTATTTTGCCCACAAAGCAATCTTAATTTATCCCGCGTACCATCAGTAGAAAAGTTATCGATAAAAACAATTTCATAGTCATAATAGGATAAATGAGTGGAAAATTCATCGATAATAGCTTTACTTAAGGGAATTACATTTTCCACTTCATTATAGCAAGGAATCAATATACTTATTTTTTTCATTCTATTCTGTATTCCTTTCGGTTATCTGAATGTCCACCATTTATTCATCAAAAAGTTTACCGGTACCGTAATCAAAAGAGTGCATATAGGTGCCAGCAACACAGATATATGTCCCCATTCCACAAGGCCATACAATAATCCGGTTCCCAGTAAAAATGAAATACCATAAGAAATATAGGTTTTAAACAATGCCTTCAACCAAAACGCCGGCGTCTTAAAAACATATCGGCTGTTCCAATAAAAAGCATTAAATACACTCACAATCCAAGCAACAATATTGGCGATAAGATAGTGAATTCCCAAAAACACCAAGCTATAATAAACGATAAATGCAATTCCCGTATTGGAAATTCCTACTATCCCAAATTTAAGAAATTGTTTGAAATTATCTCTATCGGCGGGTTTCTGTTTACCTATCATGTCTATTCCTATTCTGCAATTTTTCTTTGTACCAATTCAACGTTTCTTTCATACCCTCTTGAAAAGAGTACTGCATCGTATACCCTAAATCATTTTTAATTGCCGTCGTATCAGCCAACAGATACTGCACCTGCCGTTCACTGTAAGGAATTTCTCCCAGCCCTAACGGCAGCGAAGGATCAATCAAATCCCGAATCGTTTTCATATAGTCTTTGAGCGGCTTTGCCTGCCCGCTTCCGATACAGTAAATTTTACCATCTACACTTTTTTCTTCACCAAGCGCGGTTAATATATTGGCAACATCTTTAGCATATACATAATCCCATATTTGTTCACCCTTTGTACAGGCAGGTTTCTGCCGGTGCAGTAATGTGCGGAGAAGATACATGATCAACGTATTCTCTCCATCATATGGACCATATACACTGAGTATTCTAGCCCATATGTGCTTCATTCCCATCTGATGAGCCAAAAGCCGGCTCATCTGTCCGGCACAAAGCTTTGCCACGCCATATCCCACTTCTGGAAATACAGGAGTTTCTTCGTTCAGAGCCCCTTCAGCCCTACCATATTCAGCCTGCGAACCTGCTCCAATAAACGTATGACAGCCACAGACTTGTGCAAGTTTCACTGCCTCCAATGTGTACTGAATGTTGGCAGTTTGCATATACACATTATTTCTATAGGCAGCTGCCGAGCCACTCCATCCTAAATGATAAAACACATCGCACGTATGCGGAATCACATCGGCAGCAAACTTTAACTCCGATAAATCAAACTCCAAAATATGAATCAGCGGATCATGCGGAAGATTTTTTTTTCGCAGAGATTTAGGATTCACGATTACATACACTTCCTGCCTCCGCAATAGGCATGATTCCAGCACTGCATGTCCGATTACTCCCGTAGCTCCTGTTACGATTAATTTAGTCATACGTTTTACATCCCTTTATAGGTATACCCAGCTAATGAAAGTCCAACAATAACAGATTATTTTTAAATAGAATCAACGTCTTTATTTTTTTCATATTCTTGTCTATCCAAAAAAGGATACATATCATCAATCGGCGGTGACACAATAGTTCCATCCGGCAATGCCTTAGAAGAAAGTTTCGGTTCAAAATTCTGTCGGCTATCCACAACAATTTCACAAAAATAAGGGCCGTCAGACTTTACTACTTGTTGTATTTTTTTAGATATGTCACTTAAAGATTCAACTTTCACATACGGAATGCCATACGCTCCGCAGATTTTTTCCATATTGGGAAAACTGATGCCATTCCCATTGCATACGCCGACTAACGGCGGTTCAAAAAAACTGCTTTGTGTCTGTCTAATAGAATGGTATCCATTATTATTGATATAAAAAATTTTTAAATTTAAATTATAATATATAACGGTTTGTAATTCTTGCAAATTCATCTGAAAACTGCCATCCCCATCGATACAAATCGTCCGTTTACTGCCATTAGCAACAGCACATCCTATGGCTGCCGGAAAACCATACCCCATAGCCGCACAGCCTGAATTGGTAAATAACCGCTGCTCTTTTTTCAGATTTGCTGCTTGGAAGGTAATCACACAGGCACTGCCATTACCGCAGATAATATCATCACCTTCTTCTAATACCTTACATAATTCTGCAATAAAAACATAGGGATTGATAGGCTTTTTTAACTTATAGTATTCCGGACGTACAGCAGGATATTTGGCATTTACATTCCGGCACCACGTCAGCCAGCGGGTATGACTATCATTTTGCTTGAAGTTCGCTTTAAGCAAATCGACTATCACATCTTTAACATCTGCATGAACTGGCAAATCCGGCTGCACTGTCGGCTTATGCAGTTCCGCATCATCAATATCAACAATGATTTTATAAGCATTTTCAGCAAAATGCTTATAGTTATAACTAATTTGGCGTATATTAAGGCGACATCCTAAAACTAGCAATACGTCACTATTTTCAACAATAAAATTACCGCCACGGGTGCCTACGGTCCCAGGCCGGCCACAAAACAACGGATGTGCATCCCAAAGCGTATCATGTGCATTCCAAGCGGTAACAACCGGAAGCTGAAGTTTATTAATCAATTCGATAAATTCCGAATGTGCTTTTCCCAAGCGGATACCCGTACCTGCTAAAATAACAGGACGTTTTGCCGTTTCCAGTTTTTCAATAATTTCAGCAGTAAATGCGGTATCATATATGGAATCTTCCGGCATATCCAATTCTTCAGGATCAAATCCCTGCAACTCATTTGTATCTATAATGGCCGCTTGTATATCAAGCGGTACATCAAGCCATACCGGACCGCCTCTGCCATGGGTTGCTAAATATAACATTTTTTCTAAATGATAACGTATTTCATTAGCATCGGTAATCATGTGAGCATACTTAGTCATAGGTTTTACAGATGCTGTAATGTCATATTCCTGATCTCCTAATTGCCGAAGCGGAATCTCTGTGATCCATGTGGTCGTTTCTCTTTTAACCTGTCCCGAGATAACAAACATAGGAATAGAATCGAGCCAGCCTCCTAATACTCCGGTAATAGCATTGGTTCCTCCCGGTCCGCTGGTAACACATATTCCAGACAAATTTCCCGTAAGACGAGTATAGGCTTCCGCCGCTATAGCAGTCGCCTGTTCATTATGATTAAAAATACAATGCAGTCCATCTTTATGACCTAATGCGTTATTTAAATGCATAGCGCCGCCGCCAACTATCATAAAACAATCGGTAATACCATTTTCTACCATAAAGTCCGCAATATACTCCGATAATTTAACTTTCATACGCACTATCCCCTTTAAGTAGTTTTACAACATAAAAGGCAAGCCTTCTACAATATTTCTCGCTGTTATTAAATACACCGGTATCCTAGTTAATGTCAACTTTCTTTATATCGAGAGGACGTAATAAAATTTACGGTTATTTTTTCTTTTACAGATTCTAAAAAATCACTTATGTAGCCATTTAAATATCCTGATTTTTCTTTTACAAAAGTATATTCTCTGCTTGCGTTAAAATAATTGTCATTTTTTCTGGAATATCCATCAAAACCCGCTAAATTAACACATTTAACCTGCACTTTTATCATTGCCTTTAGCAACATTACCAAAGAATTATCTATAATTTCTGTATTTGTATCAATTAATGTACTGAAATTCAGCACATAGGGAAAACTTCCTTTTATTTTGGTAACATTAGAAGTTGCAATAATACCAATATCACGGCCATTGTTTACACTATTTCCCATATCATTGGCCAATTGGCTATACCGTTTGGTATTAGTCAAAAAAATATAATCAACTTCTATATCCGCAGGAACAAAATTAACAGCCATAATCAACGGTTTATTTTTCTTGATATACTTTTTTACCCTATATTTTTGTTTGTTCAAGTTATTTCCAGGTCCTAATATTACTATATGTTTTTCAGCAACTATCTGTTTCAGCCACGTCATGACAGCGGTATCATCACACTGAATGCTTTGATAATCAACATAAAGTTTCTCCGCATATGCAGCATCGTACATCAGTTTTTTACTGGGTATAATACTTTGTAGCACATCAATAATCTGTTTCACAGACAAGGTCTTTTTATCTATTAAGAAATTAATATAATTAGGATGACACTGATAGCATGCTGCTATAAAGAAGGGCATAGTATATCCCCAATACTGCTTTTGATAAATTTCCAAAATAAAAGTATCAATCGTTTCCAACATCCGAACAATATTGTATGTTATTCCATAATGATGATTCATATATGCAGCTAAAAGTTCACTAGGTGCGTTCCCTGCACTTTTCCCCATGCCATATAAAGTACCATCAACTATTAAATTTCTACTCGTATGTGAATTTAAATATGCAATGGCATTGGCATACGCCATCTGGAGATTATTATGTCCATGAAACCCTATCGCAATTTGTGGATTTAAATATGCATCCAATGTTTCAAAAATATGCAGAAGTTGAAAAGGATGCATCAGACCATATGTATCTACCATAGATGTCGCATAAGGTTCAACGGAATTTACTAATTCGGCATATTCTTTTAATTTTTCGTCTGTATATGTCGTAACTGAAACCATTTGTGCATATACAATATAGCCTAATTGCTTTAACTGTTTACAAAAATCCAAGGCTTCATACATCAAAGGTTCTTTAAAAATAACACGTATTCCATCAATAAAGACATCTGAACAATGCTGAATATGTTCTAACCTACAAGTCCCATAATCAATCATCGCCACAACAGTAGAATTTCCTTTATCCAATCCGCCAAAAATTTTATTTATTGCTTGTGTATCTGGCATAATAGTGCGGTTACAATCATACGTTCTACGATCATCCAGAAAACCAATTTCAATAACATCAATCCCAGCACTAACTAGACGCTTAAAAATTTCAACTATTTGATCGTAACCAAATTTCCAATCATTAACATATCCCCCATCACGAAGTGTACAATCCAGTAACTTCCTATTCCCCATGATAGATGCTCCTTTTACCTGATAACAGATTGTTTTATATTACGACTCATATATGCTATCTCTTCATCGGTCATTCCCGGATATATGCCAACCCAAAAAGTATCACTCATTATTCGGTCTGTTTGCTGAAGCGTACCGATTTGCCGATATTCATCCTGCTTGTTTCTCATACTGTCGAAACAAGGGTGTTTAATAAGATTTCCAGCAAAAAGCATCCGTGTTTGTATTCCATTATTTTCCAAGTAACGTACAACCTGTTCTCGATGTATATGTCCCCGGCAGGTCAGCGGAAAGCCAAACCAACTGGGGATTGAAGATGCGCACGCTTCCGGAAGAATGAATGCTTCCTGTACTGTTTCCAATGCTTGCCGCAATGTTTCAAAATTATGTCGACGCCGTGCTATAAAAAAAGGTAGTTTATCTAATTGAGCGACTCCCACAGCAGCCTGCATATCTGTTGCTTTTAAATTAAATCCAAAATGAGAATATACATATTTATGATCATAACCGATAGGCAGTTCTCCATATTTTGTATCAAATCGATGTCCACAAGCATTATCTTGTCCTGGAGCACACGAGCAGTCCCTGCCCCAATCTCTGAGAGAGCGAATAATTTTATGCAGCAGCGGATTTTTCGTATACACCGCCCCCCCTTCTCCCGTCGTCATATGGTGCGGCGGATAGAAACTGGAGGTCCCAATATCACCCACGGTCCCTGTATACATATCGATGCCGTTCAGTTTATATTGAGCACCCAAGGCATCACAATTATCTTCAATCAGCCACAGTTTATGTTTACGACAAAAAACGGTGACCGCTTTTAGATCAAACGGATTTCCCAATGTATGAGCCAGCATAACTGCCTTTGTTTTAGGAGACAGTGCCTGTTCCAGCTGCTCTGTATCAACATTGTATTGCGGAATCGTCACATCGACAAAAACCGGTACAGCTCCATATTGTATAATCGGAGTGACCGTCGTAGGAAATCCTGCGGCTACAGTGATTACCTCATCGCCACGACGGATGGCCCGTTCTTCCAGTAAGGGAGAAGTCAATGCCATAAACGCAAGCAGATTCGCTGAAGACCCGGAATTTACCAAAGAACAAAAGGGAACCTGCAGATACGCTGCCATTTTGTTCTCAAATTCAGCTGCATAGGTACCGGCAGTTAACCAGAATTCCAAAGCACTATCTACCAAATTTACCATTTCATGATAATCATAGACGCGAGAAGCATACGGGATATAATCTCCGGCATGAAAAAATTTCTGTTGGTTATGATACGTTTGACAATATTCTTTTACCAATGCCAGTATATTTTCTCGTGCTTCCTTTTCTGTTGCCATTCGCATACTCCCTACTGCCGATTCCGTATCCCGGCTTGAAAATATTCTTGTATTTGCCGTTCCATACAAGCGGCAATATCTTCTCCTGCATAATATAGCTTTGCCCATTCTACCGTTTTTTCCACAGCCATATGAATATCCCATTTAGATTGCCATTTCAATATATTTTCTATTTTCCGGCAATCGAGCCTTAAATAGGAAGCTTCATGAGCTTGCTGCTCATGATTGGTCTTCCAAGATATTGCGCCACCCCAGCTTTGACAAAAATATTCCACCAACGTTCCTGTCGTTATGTAATCTTCTTTCCCCGGTCCTACATTATAGGATCCGGCATAGTGTATATCATTATACTGTTTATAGGCAATCAGCAAATACGCTGATAACGCCTCCAGCACATGCTGATATGGGCGAATAGATGATGGATTTCTGACAACTATTGGTTCTCTCATAATCGCAGAACGGATACAGTCAGGAATAATCCTGTTTTCTGCAAAATCTGCTCCACCGATTACATTACCGGCCCGCGCAGTAGATACGGCAATACCTAACTGATCGAAAAAGCTTCGCTTATACCCATGTGTTACAATATCCGAACAGCTTTTGCTGTTAGAATACGGATCATACCCATCCAACCTATCTGTTTCCTTATATTGTTTTGTTTCTTGTTCCTGATTATCATACACTTTATCGGTCGTCACATTCAAAACAGATATAACCTCGGAATGCTGCCGTATACATTCCAGCAGGTGTATCGTCCCCATGATATTTGTATCATAGGTTGCCAACGGTTCTTCATAACTTTTTAATACTAAAGGCTGCGCTGCCAAATGAAATACTATCTGTGGTTTATAGATATCAAATACCGTGTTGAGCGCTTCATAATCCCGAACATCCCCCAAGACAGAGGTCATTTGTTCTTCTAAGCCGGAAAGACGAAATGCCTTTTCCCGTTCTGCCGTAGAAAATGGCAGTGCATACCCGATTACGCGGGCTCCGGCCATTGCCAATAGTTTGCATAGCCATAGTCCTTTAAATCCGGTATGCCCGGTTATCAGTACTCGTTTATTACGAAAAAAACGTACATACTCTACCATATTTTCCATGGTGCCCTTCCTGTTGCCCATAAGTCTTCCAGCCGATTTTTATCACGCTGTGTATCCATACATTGCCAAAATCCATCGTGATAGTACGCCATTAATTGCTTATCCCTTGCTAGTTGTTCCAACGGTTCTTGTTCAAAGGTTGTATTATCATTGCCGATATAATCAAAAATCTGCGGTTCCAAGACCATAAATCCTCCATTGATTCGGCCGGAATCGGTCATTTTTTTTTCGCGAAAATCCTTTACTGCATTATTTTCGCCTATATCGATAACACCGAAACGCTGTTCCACATTAACCGTAGTTAACGTAGCGATTTTTCCATGTGCTTCATGAAATTTCAACAATTGGCATACATCTATATCTGCAACACCATCACCATATGTAAACATAAATCTTTCATTGGGAATATACTTTTGAATTCGTTTAATACGGCCACCCGTCATCGTATCCATTCCTGTATCAACTACCGTGACCCGCCAAGGTTCCGCCGCTCTATGATGCACTAGCATTTCATTTCCATTAGTAAAATCAAAGGTGATATCCGATGTATACAAAAAATAATTAGCAAAATATTCCTTTATAATATGCTGCTTGTACCCAGCACATATAATGAAATCGTGAAACCCATATGCTGAGTAAATTTTCATTATATGCCATAAAATAGGTTGTTCTCCGATCTCAATCATCGGTTTAGGCTTTAAATGGCTTTCTTCACTGATGCGAGTCCCATATCCCCCCGCAAGAATTACAACTTTCACTGGCATCACGTCCTTTGAAGTATCAATTATAGTATGCCGCATTGTACATTATTTCACTTCTTCGTGATATTCTTCTTCCACATTGACATTCCATATATTCTCTTTGCCTGCTGCGCCATTTACGATATTCTTAACCGCTTCCATGGCGGTCAGCATGGAATGATCCATATTGTTATAGCGGTGCATCCCATTCCGGCCAATAAGGTATAAATTTGTGATAGGATCTGTAAAATTGCGGACCGTGTCCATTTCCTTATAGGTACCAAAGTAAGCAGGATATGCTTTAGGGACTCGAACAACCGTGCTGTCACATACATCTGCCGTATCGATAATACCTATTTTAGCCAATTCCCCTGCCGCAAATGCTGCAAAGTCCTTATCCTCCATATTCCAAAGTGAATCGCCTTCATTGCAGAAATACTCGAGTCCCAGCCAAACCTTGGAACAATCGGCCACCATATAGGGACTCCAATTATTAAGAATCTGCAGACGACCTATTTTCACGTCTCGTTCCTGGATGTAAATCCAATTGTCTCGAACAAGTTGTCCGTCCTTTTCCCGTATCTGCAGTCGTTTGACAAGCAGCCCCGCAGTCATGAAATCGCGATAAATCAGCCCTTCGGATACACGCCGGACATCTTTGGGTACGGTATCGCCCATAGCCCGAATCAAATTTTTGACCGGCATCGTCGATATGATATATTCTGTAGGGATATAGGCACTCCCCGTTTCCGCATCTTCTATCCAAACCCCTTTTACCTTGTTATTTTCATATTCTATCTTATCTACCCGGCAATTGAGCCGAATAATTCCGCCTTGTTCCACGATCGTATCTGCTACGGTCTGCCACATCTGTCCGGGACCATATTTAGGATACAAAAACTGTTCAATCAGCGACGTTTCGACTTCTTTTTGCCGTAAGGAATAGCTTTTATGAAAAAACTGCAAAATGGCATGCTTAACGGTTCCCATAATAGATAACCCTTTGACACGCTGCGCACCCCAGTCAGTTTCGATTTGGTTACACGGAATCCCCCAGACTTTCGCGGTATAGTCTTTAAAAAAAGTTTCATACAGTTCTTTGCCAAAACGGTTAATAAAAAAATCCTCCAGCGATCGTTCCGGTTTTATAGGGTGTACCATATATTTTAAATAGGAAAATCCAATACGCAGCATGCGCAGAATT
This sequence comes from Megasphaera paucivorans, assembly GCF_900103535.1. Lineage (GTDB taxonomy): Bacteria > Bacillota > Negativicutes > Veillonellales > Megasphaeraceae > Megasphaera_A > Megasphaera_A paucivorans. The sequence continues at coordinate 15,170 of NZ_FNHQ01000015.1, forward strand.
CCCAAATTATGGATAGTTTCCCATTGAAGAGAAATCGGATATGCAAAAAACTTACGCAGGAAGAAGATACGCGACACACGATGACGTACCATCATAATACGGTCTATATCATCTGCTTCCCGCATATTTCCAAAATCATCTTCCGAACCTTCCATCGGTAAAAAATGAAGCCACCAATCAATAACTTCATCCGACTTGGAAAAAAAACGATGGCCTCCCATGTCAAGATGATTTCCCATATAACTTACGGTTTTAGCAATCCCGCCAACCATGGTATCTGCTTCCAAGACGATGGGACGGATATCGCTCTTCTGTAATAATTCATAGGCAGCAGTCAAGCCTGCCGTACCAGCCCCAATGATGACGGCTGTTTTCTTATGCTCCATTTGTTATGACTCCTTATCATAGAGTACCTTATATATGATCCGGCCATTAGCCCACACAATAGGTTTGAATTTAATAGTAGTTGTATCGAGCGGCTGCAGATCTGTACTGTCTGATAAAATATAGCGCACACCCAGCCTTTTTACATCATCGCGGCTTAGTGTAAGTTCTGCCAAGTCACCATGTTCAGATATATATGTCGATGGTTCTTTCGTAATTTCTCCGATTTTGATATGACCGCAGCGATTCAATACCCAGCGTTCTTCGTCATTCAAATCTAATTTATTCCAATTATCCCAAGCTACATAGGTATTGTAGCTGTTAATTGTCGGAGCTCCGAAAATAGGCGGATAGTTATTCAACGTCGTTTCTTCTCCTATTACGATCCATTTTCCCTTATCCACAGAGGCAATCTGTGAAATCGCCTGTCCCAATTCAGTTTTATACACACTGGCAGTTCCCTGCGCAACGGGATTGATCATGCCGCCGATACACAGAAACAGCCCTAGCAGCAACGGCCCCAGATGACTGCGGTAACGACAGAAACAAGCAATTCCCACTGTCGTTACCAGGAGCAGGACGATCGTATTTACCGGCATATATGCATCTTTACAATAATGAAAAGATGCCCACGCCGAAAACAAAGCAATTCCATCTGCCAGAAAAGCCGTCTGCCATCGGCCGAGCCGCTGTGGATATATGATAATCGTACGCAATATCAATACTACATTGATATACGAAATAGGAATAATCATACGTCCTTCGGGTACTTCAAATAGCAATGTTCCCGCAGCCAGCCAGCGCGGCCAGGGAAACATGCAAAAGGCAATAAATATGACATCGAGTATCAGCAATGCAGTGATCAAGGCATCTATTTTACGCGCTTTCGCCATTTGATAGAGTGCCAGCAAAAATCCAAAAGGTGCAAAATCAAAAAATTGGCTCAAATTAAACGCATATTGCGGTTTTGTGATAGCACTGAACGGCGTAAATAATCCCAGTCCCGAATTAAACAGCCAATCCCAGGTCAATCCCCCACCGGTAATAAACCGTTCTCCGGGATAGACGCTGGAACGGATAAGGGCAATAGCTGCCGCCGACATATGCAGCGTATGCAGCAGCGGCAAGATAAGCATCGCTGCAAAAATACCGCCGCAGACTACATCCAGTCTGCCCCATTGATGCTCCCGCCAATGTTGTTTTATGATCCATATGGCAAAAATAAGAAAAATATAGGCAAACGGAATTTGCCAAGCCGGATACATAACATATACATATATACCTGCCAAATACGAAAGCAGCAGGCCCCAGCCAACCTGCCGCCACCCTGTCCGGCACTGCAGATACCGATGAATAACGAGAACTGCCGCCTGCCCGGCTATGAGCATTTCCACAAATTCATTGACGCCAAACCACCATTGCACAGCCGGAGACAAAACCGTCATCAGCGTATAGTACCACGCCCACGTATGGTTGTCTTTCAGCCACAACCTGCCAAATTCATAAGACACAAGTCCCAATATAAGGAGCCGTCCTATCCAGAAAAAAGCAAGGCCGTTTCCCGGGGGCATGACCAGATATCCCAGCATAAAGGGACGAAATAGGGTACATATATCCCATACCGGCTGTCCAAGGACAATAAACACATCCGTGGGTACGGCCCGCAAGTACGGGTTGAAATAGTTAAACGTACTTCCGTCCGGTCCGGGTACATATTGAGAAAACGCAAAGGAAGTCATGTTAAGCCATTCATCAAAGCGATCCGGCCGGCTAAAACCAATACGTGCAGTATCCACATTGGCATCATCCAGTATTTTTGCATATACTCCGATAGCCGAACCATGAATTTGAAGCAGCGTCAACACACCCCAAAGTCCCACTCCCACATACCATCGATACCGATACAGCCAGCCCGGCCACCGTTTGATCCGCTGCACCACCGCATATTGTATAATAAACTGCTGCAGGGGGCGTCTCGCTTTATATAAGCAGCCGCTGATAATCAGGTACATACTCACAGATGGAATAATAATAGGAATATATTCAGCAAAATGATACCGGTCTTCACTGGGAATAAAAACAGCGACAGGAATAACCATAAAATACGCCAACCCTAATAGAAACAGCAGCCATTTTTTATTTACTTTTTTTCCCCGTTTATGCAGCATGCAGATAACCCTCAACTATTTGTTAGTAAACCACTTTTATTATATCACAAACCCATTTATAATATAGATAAGTTAAAATAAAGAATTTCTGTTTATACATTTTTTCGTATTACATCTTTTATAAAAATACAAGACTGTATAACAAGAAAACAGAAACGTTATACTTTTCCGCCGGAAAGGATTTTCTATCATGCTTATACCACAACTAAAATCATACTTGAAACATCAGCGCGGTGCTGTATTTCTGTTATTTGCCACTGCCTTTTTACCCATAGTTTTGGTTAGTACCGCCATAGCTATCAATGTAGCGACTATTCAAGTACAAAAAACACAGCTGCAAAATGCAGCTGATGCAGCAGCATTAGCTGGAGCATCACAATATGGCAGTGCTTCTGACACAGGCACCATAACGGCTAATATTAATTCTTATGTCAGCAGCTATGTTGGAAAAAATACATTTAATGCCGCTATTGGAGATACTCCTAACGCAACTGATTTTCCTAATGATACACATACAATAAATATTAATATAACACAAGGAACGCGAAATACTGCCAAAACAGTAACAGTTGACCTACGCAGAAAAGTACCACTATATTTTTTTGGATTACATTTTCTGCAAGATTTTACAACGATAAATATTGCGGTAAGAGCAACCGCAAAATATGTTCCTACCACCACTGCCACACCTTTTTCAATTTTCAGTGAAGGCCCATTCAAAGATAATATACTGTTTGCCGGTTCAACAAACCAATCTTCTATTAATATTGTGAGTCCTAATATTACACTTAATCTCGGCAATGTCCGAACAAATGGAAAAATCGATTTATATGAAAGAAAAGAAAATAGTAATATCAAACTAACCGGACAAGTAAATAGTACGTCTGTCAATGTCTACAGTCCATACGCTCCGGATCAAGCATGGGCAAATATAGTGCAGGTAGGAGGCTGGAATCCTGGAGATATTCCTATATATGAAGTCAAGGGCTTTGATATAAATAGCATAAATTATGTCACTAAATTAGAATATGATACCAGCGGAAAACCTTATTATCTCCAATATCCCATTACTGGCAGTCAAAATATCACTAATATCAATTATTCCGCAAATACAGATATGGCAGATATTAATACGTATATTAATACAATTCTAAATAACTCTTCCCCTTCAAATATTACTTCTAATTGGTGGGATGATAAAAACGAATATGGAGGAAACAATATCACGAAAACGGACAATCCGTATTCGCCCCCAACAATCACCGCAAGTACAGGAACACAAGTATACTACACCTCTGGCAGTATAGAGTTAAAAAGTGCAACAAGCACCTACCCTAACGACGGAGTTACAAAGGTTATGCTATACAACGCCGGCGTAACTCCTTGGGCTGCTCGGTATTACAATGTCGTCATTGCCAATGGCGATATCAATTTCAGCGGGAATACCGCTAATACTAAAAATAGTCCTTTTATTGTTGTTTCACTTAACGGAAATATAAATTTACATAACAGCACCGATTTTTATGGTTATGTATATGCACCCAAAGGCAATATCCGCGTTGATGTAGGCGGTACCGTATATGGTAGTCTGGTAGGAAATACCATATACATCAGTTCCGCAGGACAAATTATCAATTATCAATCGTTTGCCGATTCATCCGGAAGCAGTGGCGGCGGCAGTTCCAGTTCTGCTAGCTCCGTTTCCTTAATTCCTGATTCTTAATTCCACATATTCCATATTACCGTATAGCCAAATTTTGATTTATGCGCCACTCCAATGTTTTCACTGTCCCTGCCGGCAATTCGATCGTATGCTTAGCTTTGCAGCACCCGCTTATTTGCCAAGGATGGAGATCCGAAACGATTTTTACAATACGATAATCGGCATCTACATATACAATGTCAAGGGCATAGCGCATAAAAAACATATGGACGGCATTGCAATCAGCAAGCAGCAATCCTGTATACGCTTTCAATGTTTTTGTACCCAGAAGGCCGCGCAGGCGTTCTAAAAAGGAGCCGGCAACATAGAGTTCTATGGCCGGCTTTTTGTTTGTTATAATGCAATATTTTTTCTTCATATCAGAAATTTCCTTTAAGTTGCGTCAGTACAGTCAAGACCAAGGGACCTAGTACGACTATAAAAATAGTCGGGAAAATAAAGAAAGCCAAAGGAAACACTAATTTGACCGGCAGCTTCATCGCTTTTTCCCGAATCATCTGCCGATGACGGTCCCGCATATTATCGGCTTGGATTTTCAGCATATTGGCCAAACTCACTCCCAAGCTTTCCGTCTGAATAACAGCAGCCACGAAGAGATACACGGAATCGACATGACAGCGGTTCGCCATTGCTGTCAAAGACTGACGCCGGGTCATCCCCATGCGCACGTCACGAAGCATGCGGTTTGTTTCATCAGCCATCGGACCTTTCATGCGTTCTCCTACCTTAGTCAACGCCGCATCAAAAGAAAGTCCCGCCTGTACACTGACACACACCAAGTCCATCATATCGGAAAGTTGTGCGTTGATTCCCTGCCGTCGTTTGGTAATCATGACACTAAGGCAAAACCATGGCAGAAACATCCCACAAAAAAACATGACAAGCACGATCATCAGACGCTGCATCAAAGGCAATACATCCGTAAATATAAACCCTAACGATAATACGACCATCCCGGTACCGCATAAAACCATAACGAAAAAAAAGGTACCTGCATTCCAGATGTATTGTTTTCCTGCCCATGTGATCCGCTGATCCAATGCCCGGTACAACGCCTGCGGGGTCATCGCCTTGACGCGGTTTCCCACAATAAACATGATCCAATCCCATATGCGCAGCAAGGAAATACGCAGTGAACGATGCGGCCGTTGTTCCTGATACATCTTTCCCGTCTGCATAATATCGACAGCCTGCAACCCTTGTACCCGGTTACGTACTTGGTACCGAGTAGAAGAGCGCCGTACAAAAAGCATAAAAATCAGTAGGAAAACAGCCACTCCCGTTGTTATCGAAACAAACAAAATCATCTGTATCACCATCCCGTCTGTTCATCCGGCATATTCACAATCTCCATGTTTTTAGGCAGTTCCACACCGTTGATAATAAATTTTTCCATAAAGCTCGGACGCAGTCCGGTCGCCTTAAACGTGCCTAATACTTTTCCTTCTTCGTCTACTCCTTCTGGAATAAACCGGTATAAATCCTGCAACGTTATTACATTTCCCTCTAAGGACTGCACCTCTGTAATATAGGTGATTTTCCGGCTGCCATCACGCATACGCGATTGATGTACAATCAGATCCAGCGCTGAGGATATCTGTTCCCGTATGGCTTTGACCGGAAGATCCATTCCCGACATAAGCACCATCGTTTCCAGTCGGCTCAACACATCCCGTGGACTATTGGCATGCGCTGTTGTTAAGGATCCGTCATGGCCCGTATTCATGGCCTGAAGCATATCTAACGCTTCCCCGGAACGAACTTCTCCTATCAGTATCCTGTCCGGCCGCATACGCAGGGCATTCCGTACCAAATCGCGGATAGACACGGCACCGCGTCCTTCAATGTTCGCCGGCCGAGCTTCCAAGGTCACGACATGATCTTGTTCCAGCCGCAGTTCTGCCGCATCTTCAATCGTAACGATCCGTTCTCCAGAAGGAATAAAACTAGACAATACATTCAATGTAGTAGTTTTCCCGGAACCCGTACCACCGGAAACGATGATATTCAGACGTGCCCGGATACAGGCTTGCAGAAAATTCACCATGTCTTGATCCATGGTGCCGAATTCCATCAGTTTTTCGGCACTGATAATATCCTTGCTGAATTTACGAATCGTCACGCAAGGACCCATCAGCGACAGCGGCGGAATAATAATATTGACTCGAGATCCATCGGCAAGACGCGCATCTACAAGAGGAGACGCTTCATCGACACGCCGCCCCAAGGGCGTAATAATACGTTCAATGATATTCATTAAATGGGCCGTGTCGTAAAATTGCACGTCCGTATGATGAAGTTTCCCTTTTTGTTCCACAAAGATATTTTTCGGTCCATTGATCATGACTTCCGTAACCGTATCATCCTTAAGCAGCGGTTCTATCGGCCCCAGTCCAAGAATTTCATCAATCACGTCATTAATAATGGTCTGCCTGTCCCCCCGAGGAACCACAAACGGGTTTTCGTCAATCACACGGTTGCAGTAACTGGAAATAACCTGTTCTACCGTATTCCGGTCCTGTCCTCCGTGCGTCAGCAGCCGCTGCTGCTCAACATTCATTTCGGTTACGATTCGGTGATGGATTTCCAACTTCAATGCACGATACTGATCGCTCTCATTGGCGTTAATCGTTTTTTCCCGTATAGAAAATATTTTTTTTGGTATATCTTGTTCCGGCAGTTTTCCGAGCCGTTTTACTAACGTGCCCATCGTAAGACTCCTTTATAAAAATAATATAATTACTGACTGGAGGAGGTGCTGCCCTCCCAGTACATCGTCGAAGTAGCTTTGATCGTATTTGGCAGGATACTAAATATATCATTCAGGCCGCTTTGCGTTTTTGTCGCCGTCATCGTAACGGTCACATATGCATCACCAGTCGTACTCGTCGTACTGCTGGTGGTTCCTGTAGAAGAACTACTAGTCGTCGAACTGTTGGAATAATAAGTATACATAAAAGCATCTGGCGTACCCGGCTGTATTCCCTTTGTCGGATTCCACACATAATAGCTGCCCAACAATGTATTCCCATTTGTCTTACGGGTAATGATCGCATCTCTGGCTGTCGACATAGTCGAGGTCGTCTGTACGGATAATTCCCGCGCACTTTCTCTGGCCAAGGAGGCTACCGTGGTATAATAATAGCCAAAAATAAACACAAAATATACAACAAAAACAAATGGGATGGCAAGCATTAGGACAATGCCAAATTCCACAATACCCTGTCCTTTTTTATGCAGCAGATTCATCTCCATTGCCCCTTTCTTTTCTCTATTTTAACAAATCCAGACCTAAAAGGGAACAGGTTTAATACTTCTGCAAAAAAAAACAACTTCTCTCTAGGAGAAGCTGTCTTTACCAGTTCTTTGAAGTATAACTTCCGTGTTACCGTCGATATAAACCCATTATCTGATTTTATTTCACGAAGTAGTTGCAATGCTGGATAAATCACTGCCAATTTTGCTGTAAATCGTAGATAAGGAGCCTTTAATATTAAAGCCAAACCAAATCATGACACCAATAAGAACTACAAGCAGTAAAATAATAGCGTATTCGGTAAGTCCCTGACCTTTTTCGCCTAAATAGCGATTCATCAAATACTGTACATACGTCAACATATCGTTTCCCTCCCCTCCATCCGTACTCTTTATATACCCTTGCATAATCATAAGGTATATCACGTTTTGATTATACACTATGTATTTTTATAATTCAAGACTCATTTACTATTAATTGTTTCTTGTTTACATCTCGATATTGACCAATTTTCGGATAATCATCAGTCCTATGAAATCAAGAAAGATTCCTACCCCAATTAGAATCCTGCCTATAGTAAGCGTAAACAAAGGCATCATAAATTCAGGAGCTATCAATAATATAATTCCAGCAAAACCAAACGGCAGACATGCCAGAATATACCCGGACAAGCGACCTTGTGCCGTCAGCGCCTTGATTTCCCGTTTCATGCGGATCCGATCCATAATCGTCTGCGCTACGGTATCTAAAATCTGCGACAGATTGCCGCCTACCTGCCGTTGAATCAGTACAGCCGTTACGACAAGGTCCAAATCCTTGCTGGGAATGCGCCGTCCCATATTTTCCATGGCTGTTTCGGTGCTGGCTCCCAATTGTATTTCCATGATCGTCTTGGTAAATTCTGTGGAAATAGGCGGACTCATTTCCCGTCCCACCAAGGACATGGTCTGATTAAAGCTGAACCCGGCTCGCAGGGCGTTGGCCATCATGACCAAGGCATCCCCCAATTGATTGCCAAAAGCCGTTCGCCGCTGCTGTATATGAATCTGCAGCCAAAAAAAACTGGCAATCATAGCCATCAAGCCCAACAGAACTCCTGAAAACACATTCTGAAAGAGAATGGCCGCAACCACACCCGCAACGATGCCCACGAGAACCATCAATACGATAAAATCAGCCCCGCGAAACGGCAGATCTGCCTGCTGCATGCGCTGATCCATGGAAATGGCCTGCGGCATACGGATAATAGAAGATCCAATGGGATGGATCACGCGAAGCAGTGCCTCGAAAAATTGTCCTGCCACCTGTCTTCTCGGTTGCGCCGCCTGTATATTACGCTGTTCCATATACGGCCGCATCTTCGCATTAACATCCACACGCTTTGTGGATACGCCGGCACGCAAAAGAAAGATAGTTATCACGATGAAGAAAAACAATCCGATTGTCAAAGAGAGGAGAATAACCACAAGACTCAACCCTTCCTATCTGCTACATACATCTTTTTGGCAATAGCCGCAACGCTCTTGGCAAATGCTGAATCCGGACGAATATCTGCTACGATTCGTCCGTTGTTAGCCGCCGTAGATAACAGAAGATATTCATTCGGAATAATGGCATATACGGGATTGCCTAATTCGCTTTCCAACCATTGCCGCATGTCTTCCGTGCAAGGTTCTACCCGAGAAAAGAAAACACGGACTCGTTCCGCATAGTCATCCCAAGTTTTAAAAATATCCAAGCATTTTTTCATGTGTTCTATTTCAAACCCGCCGCTGATCATCGTCATGACCGCCGTCATATCGGCTGTCTCACAGGCCGCATTGGTAATAGGTCGAAAGGCAGGCGGCAAATCGATCAAAATATACTGGAATATTCCTCGTGCCATTTGCACGAGGGCCGTAAAATCATCGGGCATAACCTGCTCAGACATCTCCGGTATCCGCGTGCTGCAAAGAACACTGACCTTCTCAGACACAGGAATAAAGTAAGAATTCAAGGTCGTCGGCGATAAAAAAACAATATCACGAACAGCTTCTACTATCGTACTTTGTGGATTCAAATTAAAAAACATGGCCATATCGCCAAATTGTAAATCTGCATCTATGATGCCAACACGACCTTGGCTTTCTTCAGCTAATGACATAGCAAGGTTAGCGATAAAGGTTGTTTTGCCACTTTTCCCTTTCGGACTGAAAAAAGCAATCACTTTTGAATGAATTTCCTCTTCCTCAAACGCCCGCACACTATTGACTAATTCCATAGAAGAAAACGGTGCCACCAGAAACCCGCCGGCACCGGATTTTATAACAGACCGAAATAGATTCAAGGACCATTTTTTCCCTAATGCCAGCAATTGCGTATTAGGGAATTTTTCCCGGAAATCTTCAATAATAGCGTACGTGTCTATATGGTCAACATCAAGCAATATCAATGTCGGACGAAATATCCCTCCCTGGTTCAGCGCATCGTGTGAATCAGTGTATGCAGCAGCTAGTTGAAAACCAACCGTTTCCTGTATGACGGTGGCCATATCCTGCAGCAGTTTTGTATCATTTTCCACAAGCAAAACACGATATTCCTGTGTTGCCATGTTATACCTTCCCTTCTATCTCTAACCCGTATGTAAACACAACGGCAGTTTATTTAAATGCCTACTTACGGAATAATCCAAAAAGCCCGCCGCTGTTTTGCTGAAGCACCGGCGTCTTGGTACTGCGTGCTTTCCCCGTTCTATTCGTATATTTATCGGTCAATTCTATTAGCCCTGCCGCCAGAGGAGAATATCTCTTTGCCTGGTCTAATACGATCGGCACAGCTGATTGTATTGATTCAACAGCCGCTTTAAAATCATTGGGCAATACATGATAAAAACGAGCATCCAGCAGCCGTTCCACGTCGCTGATTTCTATATTTGTTTTGGCATTGCTGCGGTTTAAAATAAACCGGATTTTATTAGAAGCATATCCGAGCCGTTTCATCGCTTCATATCCCATTTTCATATTTTTGATCGTTGGGATAAAATCCACGATTGCAACGGCTGTTATAATCGTGCTGATATCCATGATCTGCAAATTGAGTTCCGTAAACGTTGCCATGGCATCTACAATTACATAGTCGTATTCACGGCGCAGTTCTCCCATGACTTTTCCCACCTGCTTGGCAGAGACATTATACGATTGTTCCAACGTATTCGGCGCAGCAATAACAGAAAATGACGTGTCCTCGTATTTATACAGCGTTGTATAGGTCAGCGGATCAAACTGTTCCGGATTTTTATCTATTGCTAATTGGGCATCATATATTGTCTGCGTCGGTCGGAGTTGCAAAAAATTCGCTATATCGCCAAACTGCAGATCTAAATCAACAACACAGGCTCGAAATCCTTGATGAGCCAATTCCGCAGTCAGATTTACCGCTATCAATGTCTTTCCCACTGCGGAAGCCGTGCTGAACACAGTAATGATAATGCCGTTCCTGCTTATTTCTGCCATTACTGTTCCCCCTTTTCCATCGATACCACAGGTTATCCCATTATGTTATATTTTCTTTTGCTTTCTCATTCTTTGCCCTGAGAATCGCCAGCTTTTGCTCTAAAAGTCCCGGCGTATGATCTGACGGGCTCGTATTATTTGTATCGTTCATATGCTGATCTAAGCGTACGGGAACAATCCCGTTATTTGCATTATTGGCCGCCACGACTTGCTGATATGAGTTGGTTGTTCTGCTCATCGTATGTATACTGGCTTCTCGGTCCGCTTCGGTAGCGGCATGGATAAAATTACTATCCGGGGTATTGCCTGCTTCCTTCGCAGCTTTCGCGAGTCGTTTTGCTCTGGCTTTCGCGATTTCCTCTTTTTCCTTTGCTTTATTGGCTGCTTTTTGAGCTGCTACCGCTTCATCTTCTTCTTGATATTCGTCTTTAGCAACGACTGTATTGCTGTCCATGATCTTAGGAATGACCGGCATTTGCTGTTCATCCCGAGTGATGGCGTGCAATTCATGCTGCATCGCTTCAGACACTCTTGTAGGTGTTGAATTATCGATTAGTGTCGGTGTAATAAAAATCAATAATTCTTTTTCATCATGTGATTCTGATACGTCACGGAACAACCGCCCTAATATAGGAATATCTCCCAATATAGGAATTTTATTAATGGATTTTGTTTCCTCCGTGCTGATAAGACCGCCGATTACCATAGTCTGTCCGGAAGGCAGGCTGACCACCGTTTCTGCCTTGCGTGTAGCAAGTCCCATTAACGATGTGCCATTTACAATAATTCCTGCTGCAGAGCTTAACGTGCTGACGGACACCATTACTTTGCTGGTAATCAACCCGTCTTCGTTCGCAATGGGTTCCATATTGAGTTCAATACCATAATTTTTCCACTGCACATTGGTAGATCCATTGGAATTGGTAGAAGGAACCGGCATTTCTCCGCCGATCAAAATACTGGCTTTTTGTCCGCTCATTGTTACCACATGCGGCTGAGATAATACTTTAGCATCGCCATTTCCGATCAATAAATTTAAGGTTGCCATTAACGGAGCTGTCGTATTATATTTTCGTGAATTGACAGCAATAACATTATTATTACTATCATACGACATCGTTGTCGTATCAAATTTACTATACTGTCCAAAAGAAAAGCTGCCCGGATTAACGGAGGCAATCCCGGTCGTACTATCAACAGAAGCGGCATTGCCCCAATTAATACCTAAATTTTTGGTTTTATTTTTAGATATTTCAACAATTCGCGCTTCAATGCGAATCTGCATCGGATCCGTTAACGTGAGCATGTCGATTACATCACTGCCATACATCTTGGCAATGGCTTCTGCACGCTGCTGCTGTTCCTGATCCTTCACTTCGCCTGTGAGAAGTATTTTGCCGCCAATTTTATCGACATGCACGCCGGAATACCCGATAATTCGCTGAATTACCTCTCCTGTGCCTACGTCCTGATCCGTAATAATGACATTATAATCATGCCGTCTTCCGCCGCCGTCCCACACGTAAAGAGAAGTCGAACCTACCCCTTTGGCAACAAGTACCAACTGTTGTCCCGAAGTCACCGTCACATCGGCAATGGCAGGATTGGCGATCGCAATGCGGGAAATCCCGCCATTTATATTCATGATTTGAGATTGATTGATATCGATCACAATGTCTGAAGCCGCCCATGCGACAGTAGCAGACATCATCCATACGGCGGTACAGAAAGGCAATGCCCATATGCCGTTTTTCAGCTTTTTCTTGTTCATAGCTTTCTGCCCCCTATTGTACACGTACCTGACTGACTGAATTACCGCGGATAACTTCAATTCCACGGCCGCCGCCATCGCTGTATCCCGATGAACCGTTGGAAATCACTTGGGCTTGTGCCGGCGGATAATACGGCATCGGAGCAGTTGCCGGCTGAACAGGCTGTGAAGGTTGCTGTTGTTTTGGTTCTTCTTGTCCACCGGCCATATATTGGAAATAATCAGGAACAACCGTATAGGATTCACTCGGTAAATCCGGCCGCAGGGCCAGATACAGAATGCCTTCCTGCAACGCCCCCTGCACACGCATTACATCCGAAGGCTGTACGGCAATCGTAACCATCCCCAATTTTCCTGCAGGCTGCTGTTGTTTATCTTTATTGTCCTTTGCATCTTTGGCATCTGTTCCCTGCACATTGTTGAAAGAGGTATTCACTGCCAGTAATAATACATTCTGAAGTATCAGTTTTCCGTACACAGCGTTTTTATACGCTTTGTTCGTACTGATCATAAAAATATCCACATAATCGCCCGGTTTTACCAATCCGGCAACGCCGGTAAGATCATTGATCGGAATTGTAATCGCCCGCATATTATCCGGAATCGTCCCGGAAAAACCGTTTCCACCCGTAAGTTTTTGTCCGGTAATGATATCTTCCTTCATAATCCTTACAGCCGCCGCTTTCCCTACGGCATCTCCGATTGTATGTACGGCATCCTGAGATACTACATCCTTCGGAACGTTTATGGTTTTTAACATATCTTTGGTAATTCGTGTCCGCTCCGGTATATCTACTGCCGCAACAACAACATTCTGATATTGCGGAACGACAGCTCCCTCTTGTCTCGGTGTCAAAAATCCCGTCAAAATGATATAAATAATACTCGCAACAATCACACTCAATATAAATGCCAAAAATACCAATTTGCGAGGTGACATGACTGCTAGCTTTTCCGGCAGAGCTTTGAATTTGTCCAATAATTTCATCACAAGGGCCTCCCTTGTATTTTATATCAAATTTCAGGCAGTATTCTCATTTTCAAATTTTACAAATAACTACATACGTACCCCAAGTACTGCCCTTCATTTCAGTATATATTAATTTTAGTTTTTATTACAATTAAATTTAGTATATCATATTTGCTATTTCAATGCTATGCATGTATTACATGTTCAAATCACGTACTGCATATTTTACCTGTATTCTGAAAAAATCGGCAAGCTATGCTATAATAAAAAAATAAGTCATTTTATGAGGAGGACTCGGCTATGCAGCCTTTTTTTTCTATATTTTTAATCGTTTTCATCCCTTTTTTAGCATATGGAACCGCTATTATATTAAATCATAGTATCCTTTGGGGATATAAAAAGGCATCTTCCGAATTGGAATTTCCTGAAAAATTAACACAAAGAGCTACGCACACGCGCCGGCAGAGACTGACGCTCGTACTTTTTATCTTTTATGGACTGGCTCTGTGGGCCGCATCCTCTTGGCCGCTGTTATTGATATATGTCGTATATGCCGCAATCTTGGGCGCTATTATTGTCATGGATTTTGAACAGCAAATTATTTTGAATACTTTTGTATTGGCACTGGCACTATTGGCATTGGCAGCCACTCCCGTATTATCTGCCGCACTGACAGAACGAATTCTTGCCGGGGCCGGAAGTTTTGCCATTTTTCTTCTCTTAGCCGTATTAACACGCGGTGGCATCGGCGGCGGGGACATTAAATTAATCGGTGCCTTAGGATTATTTCTCGGATTAGACCGTATTATTTTTACCGTCGTCTGCGGCATCATTGCTGGCGGCCTCGTCAGTCTCTTCTTATTATCCACTAAACGAAAGAAGCGGAAAGATGCCATTGCCTATGGTCCCTATTTTGCAATAGCTGCTATGATTGCTTTATATGTTTAATCTCCACGCAGCGTAAAACGATTCTTATGAAAATCAATGATTCCTTCATCCCGCATCCGGCCTAGTTCAGAGGACATCGCACTGCGGTCTACGGAAAGAAAATCTGCCAGCTGCTGCCGGTCAAACGCAATATCAAAAGAAGAAGCTCCGTGCCGGCGTGCTTCATCAGACAAAAACGCCATCAATTTCTGCCGCGTTGTACGTTGTGATATATACCGAATTTTCTGTGTCAGAAAAACATTTTTTTCCGCCATAATAGCCAAGAGGTTTCCCATCAATAAACTGGCATATTTTCCGGCATTAATTTCCGTTCTTACAAATTTATCTATATCTAAATACAGTACCTCTGCTGCCAGCGCAGCTACCGTATCTACTTCACTTTTAGCATTCTGTACGCAGGCAAACCCTTCGCCAAACATCCCGCCCGGTGCAACACGCGCTAAAATATTGCGGTTGCCCCAGAAGTCTTCTTGTATAATATGGACTGCCCCGCTTAACACAATACCAATATGATGAATTTCATCACCCGCAAAAAAAATAAAGCTGCCTTTTTTGTAGCTTTTTTTTCTTGCCTCCAACCCTTGCAGCATAGGCAAAAATTCATCTTGCCGTACTCCTTTAAACAGAGGATTTTTTTTAAAAATATCGGTGTAGCTTCCCATAATTCACCTCCATGTTGTAAAAACAACGGTGCTTTTCTTTTTATTGTACTATACTTACATCGTAAGGTAAAGGAAAAACAACAAATCACACTCGTATTTATACAGAGTGCTCATTTTTAAGGAGGATACTTATTATGATCAGAAGAATTATACATATCGACCAAGATGCATGCAACGGCTGCGGAGCTTGTGCCCAAGCCTGTCACGAAGGTGCGATTGCCATGGTAAACGGCAAAGCGCAACTGATGCGCGATGATTATTGCGACGGGTTAGGTGATTGTCTGCCTACCTGCCCTACCGGCGCCATCACGTTTGTAGAACGGGAAGCCGCAGAATATGACGAAAAAGCAGTAGAAGCAAATAAAAAGACAAAAGGTCTCCCGTTACAGGGCGGCTGCCCGGGAAGCCGCGCACAAAAGATCACCCATACGCCCCCCGTCGGCGGCTGCCCGGGACATAAAGCCGCAGTTATTACTCCGGCAACTGCCACGGCGGCCGTGCCTGTCGGACAATCGCAACTGCGGCAATGGCCTGTTCAAATTAAGTTAGCTCCGGTCAATGCCCCCTACTTTGAAAATGCACACCTGCTTATTGCGGCAGATTGCACTGCCTATGCCTATGCTAATTTTCACGAAGACTTTATTAAAAATAAAATCACGCTGATTGGCTGCCCCAAACTGGATGATGGGGATTATGCAGAAAAATTAACAGAAATTATACGCCGTAACGACATCAAGGATGTGACGATCGTCCGCATGGAAGTTCCCTGCTGCGGCGGGTTGGAAAACGCCGCCAAAAGAGCGTTGCAGGCAAGTGGGAAATTTATTCCTTGGCAGGTAGTTACTCTCTCCATCGACGGGAAAATAATAAGCTAGACGGTACGCTGTGTATTTGCTGGACCGTGATTTCCGTGCTTTTATTGTTTTTTCAGATTGCCAATAAGGGTATCGATATGTAGTTATATCGATACCCTTATTTTTTTACGCTTCTATTAATTTTCCCGGATTAAGAATAGTATTAGGATCCATTGCCCGTTTTATCGTTTTCATCATATTTAATTCGCCGGCCGGCGTAAATTTTTCCATATACGCCAACTTTTTATTGCCGATGCCGTGTTCTCCGGCTAATCGTCCGCCTGCTGCATACGTGTATGCATACACATCTTGATGAAATGCTTCTACATTCTTATCCCACTCTTCATCACTCATATCCATTTTACATAGAACGATATGCAGGTTACCATCTCCAATATGTGCATTGATTTTAACTTGGAAGGGATAGTTTTTCCCCACTTCCATGATATGTTCAATCGTTGTCGCTATGTTATGCACCGGTACCACAATATCATCCGTAAGAGAGACCTTGCTGATCTGTTCTACAGAGGTCTGACAATTACGCCGCATATTCCAGACGCGTTCATCGGCTTCCAAGACCTCTGCGGCTCCTGAGGCTTCACATACCTGACATACCGTTTCCATGCGGGTATCCAGTTCCTCTTCCCGAAAGCTTTCTACCGTTATAATGACATACATACCATCTTCATAATGCGGCATATTGGTATATCCGCAATAGTCGGCACAGCCGCGCACATATGAATTATCCATATATTCGACACTCGTCGGTTCTATACCGGCTTTTAAGAGCCGGGGCACCATTTCCAGTGCTGTATCCGGTTCTGTATAAATGGCCAATACATCAAATTTATACGGCGGCAGCGGCGATAATTTCAACGTTGCTTTGGTAATAATTCCTAGCGTACCTTCACTGCCAATAACCAGCTGTTCCAGACTGTATCCGGTAGAACACTTCTTCAAACAAGCACCGAGTTCCACAATGTCTCCCGTAGGTGTTACCATTTCCACGGCATATACCTGATTGCGAGTAACTCCATACCGGACGGCCTTCAATCCACCGGCATTGGTAGCTAAATTGCCGCCGATCAAACAGCTTTCCGAACTGCTGGGATCTCCAGCATACAGCAAGCCTGCTTCTCGAGCCCGTCGCTGCAGATCGACCGTACGAACACCCGCCTCCACCACCATATACATTCCGTCTTCATTAAGTTCCAAAATAGTATTCAATCGTTCCATGGACAATACCAGTCCACCACATACAGGAATCGCCCCATCGGCCAAACTGGTTCCGCCGCTGCGCACTGTAACAGGAAAACCATATGTATTCGCCAACTTAAGGACAGCCGCTATTTCTTCGGCATCCGCAGGAATAACGGCAGCTTCGGGCATATGAAACCGTTTCGGATCCGATTCGTAATCGGTCTGATACTGCACTAATACATCGGTATCTGTTTTTATATAAGATGGTCCAACAATATCCCGTAATTTTTCTATTATTTCTTTTGTAATTGGCTGGTACTCCTTCACGTTACCGCTCCCCCTTATGCAATTCCTAATCTTACTCGGCACTTTGCCAATACGGCTATAGCATCCGTATAAGAAGGCGTGCCGTTTCTGTACTGCAGCATACGCTCTATAATCTATACTGCAATTGTCTATTATTGTATCACGTTCATAAAAAATTGCAATACATTATCGATTCATCGTACGGAATACAATCTTCTCATCAAAAAACGATGCCGCATTTCTGCCACATCGTTTTCTGCGTACTATTCAGCTGCATTTATATTTGATTTCATACATTCCATTCTTCCTTCAGCGTCGAAAGACACATAAAGGTTTGAGACGAAGCTACTGTCGGTATTTCATTCAATTCGGTCATAAGGAAGTGTTCCAAATCATCAGGTGTATGAACCAGCACCTTTAGCAAATAATCAAAGGCACCTACTACATGATGACATTCCAGCACTTGCGGAAAATCAATGATTTTTTGACGGAATTCATCAACATCTCCAGACCGTTCCAGATTTACCATAACAAAAGCCGTCACATTATACCCTGTCTTCCTACGGCTGATTTTTGCACCATATCCTTCAATAATGCCGCTATGTTCCATCTTACGGATACGTTCCGCTACAGCTGGGATAGACAGACCTACAACCTTGCTGATTTCTGTCGCCGAAACTTTACCATTCTTCTTTAAGATTGTTAAAATTTTGTCATCGATTTGATCCATTTTCTACTCCTATCTTCATTTAAATATTCCCTCCACCCACTTCTCTTATTATCTTATATTATAAAGGAAAAGTAAAGAGATAATTTAAAAGTTAAAAAAGTACTGTCTCCACACTTGTGCAGACAGTACTCGCCGCCTTAATTCGATATATGAAAATCCGGGTTTAAATCAGAAAATTGTTTTTTAAACCCATCCGTGACATATACGGTCCCATTTGTCCCCGTTACCTCACATTCGACGCCATCCATATCATTAATCAAATCTCGTCCTTTTTCAGGCCCTAAAACGAATACTGCTGTTGTCAGCAAATCACTAAGCATTCCGGCATGTTCTACCGACCCATCAATAATGATAGTATCGCTCATAATGCCAGAATCAGCTGGACGTCCGGTTCGCGGATCGAAAATATGAAAATATCGGTTGCCATTTTCAATAAAAAATCGTTCATAGTCACCGGATGTAGACAATGCCTGATTTTTGATGCTTACAATACCTAAATACTCGCCTTCTTTTTCGGAGCGTGGATGCTTAATCCCTATATTCCAAGGTTTCCCCTTTTTATTAGTACCTACTGCATACATAGAACTAGCCCCCATATTGATAAGTCCTTTTTCAATATGATGCGCTTCGTATATCTTGCGTACTTCATCAACAGCATACCCTTTGGCAATCCCCCCTAAATCAATAGACATTCCAGGTTGTGCCAGCATAACACTGTGGTCAGAAGAACGCAGACGAATATTTTTATAATTTACCTTAGAAAGGGCTGCCGCAATTTCACTATCGGAAGGAACATGCTGCTGATCCGTTCCAATGCCCCACAATGTCGTAATAGGCCCTATGGATATATCCCATTCTCCCTGACTTTTTGCAGAATATTGCTGTGAATATGCAATCATTTCATAAATAGCCGGATCTACTTGGACGTATTCTTTCCCTGCGGCCTCATTAATACGACTCACATCACTATTGGGATTCGTCGTACTCGCTAAAGAATCCAATTCCGCAATTTTAGCAAATCCTTCATCTACCGCTTGTTTTGCTTCTTTCCCGGTAGCTTTAAGAGATATCGTCGTATCCATTGCAATTCCGCTTCTATCATAAGACTGCTCCGGACGCAAAGAGCATCCGGAGCAGTTTATCATTACAATAGAAACGGCTAGGCATATCAGCCTTATATACCGTTTTCTGTTCATATTACCCTACGTTTTCTTCTTTTTTGGTTCTCGCAACCAAGGCCGCAATCGCTTTGGTCGGACATTTATCAACACAGGTCAAATCATCGCACTCACGGCAGATGGACGGATCGACAATCGCCAAATGATCAACGACTTTTACGCCACCCTTATGCGTGCAGTTCTTCATGCAAAGACCACAGCCAATACAAGCTGCTGTACAAGCTTTACGAGCAGCGGCTCCCATATCTTTCGAGCTGCAGCTTACCGTAACCTTAGCACTGATAGGAATCAATTCAATAACATGCTGCGGACATATAGAAGCACATTTACCGCACCCGGTGCAGAGAGATTTGTTAACTACAGGGATTCCATTTTCACCCATGCTCATGGCACCAAAAGGACATGCTTTGACGCAATTGCCAAAACCAAGACAACCATACTTGCAGTCTTTCGGACCTTGCTGCACTAATTTAGCAGCAGCACAGTCATGAACCCCTTTATAGTTAAACGCGAGTTTAGCAATGCCCGCACCGCCACGACAGCGAATATGAGCATATTTGGGTTCCGTAGCTTCCGCAACTTTACCGGTAAGGTTTGCAACAACAGTCGCAACTTCCGCTTTACCAGGAACACAGAGGTTAGGCGGAACTTCCGGATCAAGTACGACGGCTTCCGCATATTTTGCACAACCAGCAAAACCGCAGGCACCGCATTGTCCTTTGGGAAGTGCTTCTTCCACTTCACCAATAAGCGGATTTTCTTCCATGGCAAATTTCTTATCGGCCAGAGCCAGGACGAAGCCAAAGACAACGCCGACACCGGTCATGATAACAACCGCCATTATCGCGATTTGAGTGTAATCCATAATAACTATTCCAACTCCTTTGCGTAACGATTATAACATACCGGAGAAACCGAGGAATGCCAATGAAAGCATCCCGGCTACAATAAAGGCAATAGGCGTGCCTTTTAAGGCTTCCGGAACATCGGCATAATCCAATTTTTCACGAGCGCTGGCCATCAGGATCAATGCCAAGGCAAAGCCTAACCCGGAACCAACGGCAAATACAATATTTTGAATGAAATTGTAGTTGTTGGTTACGCTCAATACAGGTACAGATAAAACAATACAGTTTGTTGCAATCAGCATAAGGTAAATGCCCCACATGTTATACAAGGTCGGAGACATTTTCTTAATAACGATTTCCAGCAGCTGTACAAAACTTGCGATCAAAACAACGAACGTAATAGTACGCAGGAAGGTCAAGCCAAATGGTACCAGAATGAAGTTGTACAAAAGCCATGCCAAAATTGTACTCAAGGTAATGACAGAGGTAACGGCAAAGCCCATACCGATTGATGCATTCAAGTTCTTGGAAACACCAAAGAAGATACACAGGCCCAGGAACTTGGTCAAAACGAAGTTATTAATCAATACTGCACCGATAAACAGTGTAAAATAGGCACCCATTACGCTTCACTCCCTTTCATTTTCTTCATTTCCCGCGATTTATTCCACATCTTAAGACCTGCCATCATAAAGCCGATAAGCATAAAGGCTCCCGGCGGCAGCGCCATAATCAAAGCCGGCTGATAGGATGCGCCAAACATAGATACACCGAACAAGGTGCCATTGCCAAAGAGTTCACGAACTACGGAAATGACAAACATGGCAATGGTAAAACCCATCCCCATGCCCATGCCATCGAGGAAGGAAACGACCACACCGTTCTTCGATGCAATAGATTCGGCACGAGCCAGAATGATAGCAAATACGACAACCAAATCAAGATATACGCCCAAGGCTTTATACAGATCCGGTGCATAGGCCATCAAGAATAATTGTACACAGGTAACAATCGTAGCAATACAGGTAATGTATACCGGTACACGTACTTTTTTATTGATCGTTTTACGAATAATAGAAACGACTACGTTATTTGAGGTAATAACAAACCATACCGTAAGACCCATCGTCAGGCCGTTGACTACGCTAGTTGTAACAGCAAGCCCCGGGCACAAGCTCAATGCCAGTACGAAATACGGGTTTTCTTCAATGATGCCTCTGGTAAATACTTTCCATAAACTCATAATCAGTTACCTCCTAACTGCGCTGCTGCTTCAACAGCTTCTTTAACGCCCTTAGTAACTGCGCGGGAAGAAATAGTAGCCCCGGTCATAGCCTGGATATGTTTTGTATCACTCGGTGTCTTTGTTACTTCCAGGTTATCTAATTTCTTACCTTTAAACTGATTACGGAACGGTGGTTTCGATGCATTATCACCCAAACCCGGAGTTTCATTTGCTTCGAGAATGGTATAATCAAGAATAGTGCCGTCCTTAGAAACAGCTACCAGCATTTTGATCGGTCCGCCATACCCCTTCGGTTCGCTCGGAACAATAAAGGCGATTGTCTGTCCGCCCTTTTGGGCTAGGAAGGTATCTTTTTTGCCGGCTATTTCTTTAAAGTTGTCGGCATCAGGAACAAGAGCCTTCATAGATTCCTGTTTCATTTGTTCAGCCTTTGCAGCCGCCGTCGGTCCTGTAATAAAGAAAACAGCACCGATAATACAGCCGGAAACAAGGCAGGTGAGTATAAGATTGAGTGCAATCTTAAAAATGTTACTTTGTTCGTGATTTTCAGCCATTTTTATTTTGCCCCCTTTGCCTTTACTGCGCCAAAGACTCTGGGTTTAACGAGGCGATCAATAAGCGGCGTGAGCGCATTCATCAAGAGGATGGAATAGCAAACACCTTCCGGATACCCGCCAACAAGACGAATCAAAACCGTAATCAGACCACACCCCAAAGCGAAGATAATTTGTCCCTTTAACGTAATAGGAGCAGTAACCATATCTGTAGCCATGAAGAAAGCACCGATGATAAGACCGCCAGCCATCATGTGGAAGAGCGGATCACCGGAGAATAAGCCTGTACCGAGAGGAATACCGCCAACGATCCACATAAGGATGCCAACGGTAGCGATCATGGTAACAGGAACCTGCCAATTTACATATCCTTTATAAATGAGGTATAACCCGCCAAGGACTAAAAGTACGGTGGAGGTTTCCCCCATAGAACCATTACGGAAACCAATAAACATTTGCTGATACATTGTCATCGGATCGTTGCCAAACATCGCCAGTAATGCATCATGGCCGCCATGTTTCAATACATTCAGCGGCGTAGCGCTGGCTACCGCATCGACAGTGCCATTCAGGCTTGTCCATGTCGTCATGGCGACCGGCCAGGAAACCATTAACCCCGCACGGCCTACATGAGCCGGGTTAAATAAGTTATAACCCAAGCCACCCATAGATTGTTTACATACAACGATAGCAAGGAAAGAACCAATGATGCTCATCCACCACGGTAAGGTCGGCGGACAGCACATTGCCAGCAACAAGCCGGTAATAACAGCACTACCGTCTTGAATGGTAACTTTTTTGTGCATCATTTTTTCCCATAAATATTCAAATATAACTGCGGAAACAACTGCTACAATGATGTTGACCAGGGCGTTCATACCAAAGTAGAACACACCGAATGCCGCTGCCGGTACCAATGCGGCAACAACATTCCACATAATTTTAGGAATTGTTTCGTTACAGCGAACGTGCGGCGAAGATGATACAGTAAATTTATATTCCTGCATGTCTTTAGCATCCTTTCCTTTTGTTTGTCCTTCTGCTACTGGACTCATGATATCCCTTCTTCCCTATTACTTGTCTGCCAGGGCTTCTGCCTTAGCTTTCCGCTTCGGCTTCGGCCATTTTACATTCTTTGAATCGTGTCCTTCAGCGAAGTTTCCGCCTTAGCTTTCTGCGCTTCCGTCTTAGCTTTTGCAGCTGCCTGCAAGGCTTTGCATTGTCCTTTTGCATTGCGGATATATTGAACAATATTCCGTTTTGCCGGGCAGGTATATACACAGCTGCCGCATTCTACGCAGTTCATGACACCGTATTCCATGCATTTTTCCCAGGCAGAGCGTTCGGAAAAGATACTCAGCTGGCTCGGGATAAGCCCCATGGGACAGGCTACAACACAACGGCCGCAGCGAATACAAGGGGATTCTTCACCGACTTCACATTTTTCAGCAGATAAACAAGTAATACCGGAAGCACCTTTAGCAATAGGAACATCCAAGCTGAATTGTGCAAGTCCCATCATAGGACCGCCGCTGATCACACGATCCGGCTGTTTAGAAAAGCCGCCGCAATAATCAACACAAGCTTGATACGATGTACCGATACGGACCAAAAGGTTTTTCGGTTCTTTAATGCAATCACCGGTTACGGTCGTAATACGTTCGATAAACGGAATACCGTGGCATACCGCATCGGTAATAGCTAAAACCGTACCTACGTTACTGACCACACAGCCGACATTCATCGGCAGGCCGCCCGGTTCAACTTCGCGTCCCGTAACAGCTTTGATCAGCATTTTTTCTGCACCCTGCGGATATTTAGTCGGCAAGGCTTCTACAGAAACACCCTCAATACCCGTAAAGGCTTCCTTCAGTACTTTTACTGCTTCAGGTTTATTGTCTTCCACCCCGATATAAGCGGTTTTAACACCCAAAGCTTTCATACAGATCTGGACACCCGTTACTAAACGATCGGAGCATTCCAGCATGCCGCGATAGTCGGCCGTCAAATACGGTTCGCATTCTGCACCATTAACGATAAATACGTCGACAGGTTTGTTCGGAGTCAATTTTACATGTGCAGGGAAAGTAGCACCGCCGCAGCCAACAACACCGGCCCGTTTAATCAGGTCAATGATTTCCTTGCTGTCTAATTGATTCCAGTCATGTTCTTCCGGAAGTCCATCTGCCCATTCATCCAAGCCGTCGCTCTTAATGACAACGGACATGCACTTAACCATCATGTTATGGGGCATAGGGGCTACCTTGATAACGTCACCGGAAGTAGATGCATGGATGTCAGCATGCAAAAATGCATCGCTGGTCCCAATAAGCTGGCCTTTTTTCACATGATCGCCGACTTTTACGGTCGGAGTACATGGAGCGCCAAAATGCTGGCTCATCGGGATGACTACTTCTTCCGGTACTGCTAGGGTTTCTATTGCTTTGTCCTTCGCATAGATCTTGCCATCATCCGGATGGACCCCACCGATAAAGCTTTTCATCATCAAAAATCACCTCATTAAATATATAATGAAAAAATAATAAAAACAGTTAAGCAACCAATTTAGAGAATCGATATGATCTTCGGCTTCGAACTTTCCTTATCTGATATGGATCGGTCATACATTTTAACTCCTACTAAAGCAATAAGAAATGCCACGATGCCGCCGATGATTTCCGACTGCACTATATCGTATCCCAAAGGGATGCTTACCCATCTACCAATAAAAACGCCAATCGCCGCAACAACCAGCGGCATAATGAAACATACAAAAGCGCCAATCACAATGTTGGCTTCTCTTACTTCAAACGTTACCCGGTCCCCCACCTTGGCATGAATAGGGTTCGTCGCTTTTACAATAATGTTCTCCGCACCCGGGCAGGCTCCGCAAGCGATGCAATCGGAATGGCGTCCGACTTTTACTTCTGCGATACCTGATTCATCAATAGATGTAATTGTCCCTTCTTCCGTCTTCATAATTTCATCGCTCCTTTCCCACAAAATAAAATGAATGAAAACCATTATCATTACTAATAGTGTGTTCTCAACAGTTTTAATTATAACATCATATTTTGCAATATTCAATGTGAAAATTATCGCAAGCTAGCTTAAATACCGCAATTTAAGCAAAAGATTTTTACTAAAATAAGATGAATCTTTTAATAGCATAAATATTAATTATACATAACAGCGAAAAGGTACGGTAATTATCCTACATTCGCTCTTATCGATACATATCAGCCTTGTTCGGTCTTTTTATAAGTATGCTGAAACAAGATTTATATGTTGCGTTTTTTATATGTATAAACTGTTTGGTATTATTTTTTTTATTTGTAACTTTTTAGAACATATTCGCACGATATTCTCAATCAATTTACGACAGCTTTGGTAACAATGCAAACGGGTACGATTCGCTGACGGTATTCTATATGGAAAAACCAGCATGTCCCATGACAAAAATATATCGATCTTGAAAAGACGAAAAAAAGATGACTTCCCCTGCGAAAAGTCATCTTTTATAGCAAAAATCATACGTATTACTTATCCAGCGCCGCCTTGACTAATCCACGGAACAACGGATGTGCATTTGTCGGCCGGGATTTCAATTCCGGATGGAACTGACAGCCTACAAACCATGGATGATCTGCTATTTCGATCATTTCTACCAACCGGTCATCGGGTGAAGTTCCCACTATTTTAAGACCTGCATTGATCAGTTCTGTCCGGTATTTATTGTTAAATTCCCAGCGATGCCGATGACGTTCATAAATAAGGTTCTTGCCATAAACGCCAAAAGATTTACTAGTTTCATCAAGTTTGCACGGATACAGTCCTAATCGCATAGTTCCGCCTTTTTCAGAAATATCG
Organism: Megasphaera paucivorans; assembly: GCF_900103535.1. Classification (GTDB taxonomy): domain Bacteria; phylum Bacillota; class Negativicutes; order Veillonellales; family Megasphaeraceae; genus Megasphaera_A; species Megasphaera_A paucivorans. The sequence goes on from NZ_FNHQ01000015.1 coordinate 41,329, forward strand.
ACTTGATCTGCCATTAAATCAATGACCGGGTATTTGGCATCTTCTTCAAATTCAGAAGACGTTGCGCCTTCCATACCGGCAACGTGCCGGGCAAATTCCATAACAGCGCACTGCATGCCCAGACATAATCCCAAGAAAGGAATTTTATTTTCTCGGGCATACTGAATTGCCTTAACTTTTCCTTCAATGCCGCGATTGCCAAACCCACCGGGAACTACAATCCCCTGGATGTTTTTAAATACTTCTGCTAATGATACATCCGGTGCTTCCAATGTTTCCGAATCGATCCAATCAATATGAACTTTCGTCCGATAGACAATGCCGGCATGCCCCAATGCTTCTGCCACACTAAGGTATGCATCATGAAGCGCTACATATTTTCCGACAATAGCAATATTTACTTCTTTTTCCGGATGGTAAATATCGTATACCATCTTTTTCCAGTCTTCCATATTGCACGGCTGATCCGGAAGTCCCAGCTTTTCTAAAACAATACGATCCAAGCCTTCTTCCGACATCAGCAACGGTACTTCATAAATACTGTTCAAGGTTTTATTTTCAATCACTGCATCTTTATCAATATCGCAGAACAATGCCAATTTATCTTTCATTTCTTCAGAAAGAGAATATTCGGTACGGCATACGATGATATCCGGCTGAATGCCAATGCTGCGAAGTTCTTTAACACTGTGCTGTGTCGGCTTGGTTTTCAATTCACCGGCACCCGCAATATACGGAACAAGCGTAACATGAATATACAGTGCATCGTTGCGGCCTACTTCTTTTTTGATCTGGCGAATCGCTTCCAAGAACGGAAGACTTTCTATATCTCCGACAGTACCCCCGATTTCGGTAATAACAACATCTGCATTATCATCATCGCCAACACGGAAAATACGGTCTTTGATTTCATTTGTAATATGCGGAATGACTTGGACCGTATGACCCAGATAATCTCCGCGGCGTTCCTTCTGTAGCACGGACCAATAAATTTTACCAGCCGTGACATTGGAATTCTTGCCTAAATTAATGTCAATAAACCGTTCATAATGACCTAAATCCAAATCTGTTTCAGTACCATCATCAGTGACAAACACTTCCCCATGCTGATATGGGCTCATTGTACCGGGATCGACATTGATGTACGGATCAAATTTTTGAATCGTTACCTTAAATCCACGATTTTTCAACAACCGACCCAAAGCCGCCGCCGTAATACCTTTTCCTAATGAAGATACAACCCCGCCTGTTACAAATATGTACTTAGCCATAATTCCTCCCTGTATGCCTTGTAGTATATAGAAACATGCCGCAATATACGGCAATCACTGAACTATTTATATTATATTATATTACATTTTTTCCGGTGCCGAAACACCCAAAATGGCCAAGCTGTTGGCAATCGTAATACGCACTGCCGTGATCAAAGCCAATCTCGCTTCTGCCAGTTCTTTATTCTCTTGAATGATCCGGCAATGATTATAAAATTGATGGAACAGACTTGCCAACTCATACACAAAATGGGCAATGCGATGGGGCGCCCGGTCACGAGCTGCCTGTTTAATAATATTAGGAAAAGCCGCCATTTTCTTTATTATTTCCAGTTCTTCCTCTTCCTGCAATGTATTCCAAACTACATGGGACCAATCTGTATCCAGCTTGATTCCCGCTTCCGCAGCTTGTGCATAAATGCTGTAAATACGAGCATGGGCATATTGAATATAATATACAGGATTTTCACTACTATGTGATTTTGCCAAATCAAGGTCAAAATCAAGCTGCGTATCCAGCGATCTCATGATAAAAAAGTATCGTGCCGCATCTGTCCCAACTTCTTCGATCAACTCATTCAGCGTAATTGCCTGTCCTGTCCTTTTTGACATCTTAACAGGTTTTCCTTCTCGGAAAAGACTGACCATCTGCAGCAGCAATACTTCCAATTGATCCGGGTCATATCCAAGAGCAGCGATAGCCGCTTTAACACGAGCTACATAGCCGTGATGATCGGCTCCCCATATATTAATGAGTTTCTTAAAGCCTCTATCATATTTATTTTTATGATACGCAATATCCGCTGCCAAATAGGTAGGCACGCCGTTATCACGAATAACAACTCGGTCTTTGTCATCTCCGTACTCCGTTGATTTCAGCCAGAGAGCTCCTTCTTTTTCATATATCTTGCCACGTTTTTCAAGTACATCGCACGCCGCATGAATCGCATCCGGATGCAGCGTCCGTTCACTGAACCACGTATCATATTGAACATTGAAATGAGCCAAATCTTTTTTCAATATATTCATTTTTTCCACATAGGCCCGGTCTTTAAAAAATTCCAACCGTTCCTGTTCCGGCATAGCTAAATAGGCATCGCCATCTTGGTCGATAATCGCTTGGGCTGTATCAATAATATCGGTACCATGATATCCGTTTTCGGGAATCTGGCTTTCTTTTCCCAAGAGTTCCAAATAGCGGGCATTGACAGATGCTGCTAAATTATTCATCTGATTACCGGCATCATTAATATAGTATTCTGCCTGCACATTATACCCGGCCGCACATAACAAATTGACCAGTGCACTGCCATAAGCAGCCCCCCGGCCATGTCCCACATGAAGCGGTCCTGTCGGATTAGCACTGACATATTCTACCTGGACCGTATCTTCCGGACGCAGGGGCGCCTTCCCATATTGCGGACCTGCTGCTAGTATTTGCTGCAGTGAATCATAAAGAACTGTATTATTTAAAAAAAAGTTGATAAATCCGGCTCCGGCAATTTCTGCTTTTTCCAGCCAAGGATATTTCATTTCATCAACAATGGCCTGCGCTATTGCGCGAGGAGCTTTATGTGCCACTCTGGCAGATTGCATTGCGATGTTTGATGCAAAATCACCAAATTCTTTCTGCGGAGGCACTTCCAAACTGATATCCGGATAGGTACCTTCCGGCAGCACGCCGGAATGAATCGCTTTCGCCATCGCTTCTGCGATTCCCTGCTGCAATAATTCTTTCATTTCCATTACGCGTTATCCTCCTGCACAGTAATTGTCAGCTGATTATAGCTTGTTCCAATTCCTTCTATTGTAACATCATATCCAAGACGAACCGTTCCTATACCTTCTACCAAATGAATTTCCATCTCATAGGTTTTCATATGTATCATAACTTCGCCAAACGGCATTTTATAGGTTGCCTTAAAACTGCTGCCTTTACGAAATACTTGGCGCTGTCGGACAGTTCCCCTGCGAAGCAGCACTGCCGAATCGGGTAGCAGTTTAATAATCGTGGTAACCCCGGCCATGCCTGTAATTTCGCTTTCTTCATATACAATATATTGGACATTCTGTTTGCAATAGTATTTTCCTGCAGAAACAAGCTCAAGCTTCAATTCCTGTCCGTCCTCATCTCGCTGGATGCTTTGTACGGTTACTAAGACAGGTTTCACTGAATCCAAATCCTTCCCTTTTTTATCTCAATGTTACTATTATATAACATATGACTTGAAAAAGAAACAATGAATAATGGAAATTTTCAAAAGAATTCCATAGAAAAAGTGGCAGTCAGAAACTGCCACCGCTGTTATCTATCAGTAAAATTCACCGCTGATTTTTTTATGATGCTCTATGTGGTTTCCCTGATCCGTATGAAGCAGTTTAGCGCCCGCAATGCCAGGTTGTGTCATTTCTGCCGGTGAAAGAATATATTCTATTTGTTCCTGTGTCAGGAGCCCTTTCTCCAAAATAATTTCCTTTACAGGCCGTCCTGACATATAGGCCTCTTTTGCCAGCATAGAAGATTGTTCATACCCAATATGCGGCAACAACGCGGTAATAATACCAACACTGTGATCCAGCCAATACGCACATTGTTCCCGGTTGGGTTCCAGATTGATGAGCAGATTATCAACAAATGCATTGACGGCATTAGTCAGATAACGCATGGAATTAAACAGATTAAAGGCCATGACCGGTTCCATCACGTTTAGTTCAAACTGTCCGTTCTCTACGCCTAAACTGATCGCAATATCATTTCCAATAACTTGATAACAAGTTTGGTCTAATACTTCCGCCATCACCGGATTTACTTTGCCCGGCATAATAGAGGACCCCGGTTGACGCGGCGGCAGTTTTAATTCATTCAGTCCGCAGCGCGGTCCCGATGCCATGAGACGAAAATCATTTGCCATTTTGATAAGTACCAGTGCCGTTGCTTTCATGCTTCCTGAAAAATCAGCAAACGCATCGGTATTATTGGTCATGTCGATAAGGTTTCGTGCTGTAATAAACATCTCGCCTGTAAGAGCGGACAATTGCCGGGCAACAGACTGGATATATTTAGGTTCGGCGTTAAGTCCCGTCCCTACGGCCGTACCGCCCATATTGATCGTATGAACCCCTTCAATAGCACGTTCGATACGATGAATGCTGCGACGGACGGCCGAAGCATAGGATCCCATTTCCTGCCCGAGGGTAATAGGCACGGCATCCTGCAAATGTGTCCGCCCCATCTTGACGATATCTTTGTATTCTTCGGATTTTACTTCCAATTCATCTGTCAGGCGGCGCAGCGCCCGCAACAGGCCTTTACTTTTCATAATAATACAGACTTTGATGCTCGTGGGAAACACATCATTAGTGGACTGCGCCATATTAGCGTGGTTATTAGGCGATACAATATCATATCGTCCTTTTGGTTTCCCCATAATTTCCAATGCGCGATTACATAATACTTCATTCATATTCATATTAACAGAGGTCCCTGCTCCTCCTTGAATGGGATCGACAGGAAACTGATCAATAAATTTTCCCTGCATAACTTCTGTTGCCGCTTGTACAAGTACATTACCGATTCCTGGATCCAGACGGCCGGTTTCCATATTAGCCAGCGCTGCCGCTTTTTTGACGGTAGCGACCGCAATAATAAAATCTTTATCGAGATGTTCTCCTGTAATATGAAAATTTTCCATAGCCCGCATAGTTTGTACACCATAATACACTTCGTCCGGTATTTCCATCTCTCCTAAAAAGTCATGTTCTTTTCTCATGATATTTCCCCCTGTTGTAACAGCGACGTATAATCCTATTGCATATTGTATACAAAAAAAGCAAGTTTGATTTAAAAACCCGTAGGGTATGTCCCCCTTGACATAGTAAAAGACGCTGTCGAAATAAAATTCAACAGCGTCTTTGCCGTACGAGCTTCTTAAATTAACCACATTCTAATACTTCTGTTCTGCAAAGTCAAGGTACTCTCTTATGCCAAAATCACCGATGTTAAAAATAATAATTAATCATTTCGGAATCGAATCGTTCTTGATTTCAAAAAATATATGTAAATGATTTTTTTACCTTATAATTTTAAAAAAATAGTCGAAAAATATTTTTTGTTTCTAATTGTCTCATAGACTTGCACCTACTCGTGTTCATTCAATTCGATGAGATAGGGCCAATATTTTTTAGGCATAAATTGGCGTCTTAATTTTGTATTGGTTCGTTCTTTAATCGCAATCGTCCGATAATAGTTCCGCCAAAGTTCTGAAAAAAAGTGTTCTGCCTCTGTTATTTCTGCCGTCTGCAGTATCTTTGGTATCTCTACGATTTGTAGTTTCCGCGTATCATAAAATACCCCAAAATTCCGCCGCGCGTCGTGAATGACCCACGTTTCTCCTTGCAGCCGTCGCACAAAATGAGGTGCCATAATAGGGACAACACAATAATCCGGTGCGATTTTTCCATAAAGCATTCCGTTGGATATTTCTCGGAAGCGCAGCAGACCTAATAATTTGTGCCGTTCGTTCCCCGTCTTTACTGCCCATTGATGTACTTCCCAGATCGTTTCCTCACTCAAATGGTGTTGAAACTCCTGCTTTTGCTGAAAAGCCTGCCGAATAAATTTCAGAAGCCGCTGTTCACGCTTCGGTTGTTCCGCTAAAAACGCATAATACAGCAAATGACAGATTTCACTGCCGCACTGCTGTCGTAGACTTTCCAAGACCTTACCGGCTTTTTCCATATCTGTACAAACAAACCGTTCTTCCCCAAAGAGACTCGTCTGACTTCCGTCATGGATTATTCCTGTCTGACAGATACCGTCATGATACGCATCAAACACAGCGGATATATATCCAAAAAAACTGCCATCATATATATAATTCATAGGCGTACCTGCGAAAACAAGTCACCGGCTTCGTAACGGCTGTTTTTTTCATGCAGGCAAAGGCTGTGGTGAATTGCCTCCGGCTTACCTGAACCGCCATAATATTTTCCACGACAGGTAATAAAATATTTAGCCCGCTTCAAAACAATGCCCATGCGGTGCAGTGTATCGTATGAAACCCACGCTGCCCGGCGGGCGGCACAGATCCTTTTAGCAGAAGTGACTCCGATACCCGGTACCCGAAGCAGCATATGATAAGATGCTTTATTCACTTCCACCGGGAAGCATTCGATGTGACGGAGAGCCCAGCACGCCTTGGGATCGAGGGATAAATCAAAATCAGGCTGCTGTTCCGTCAATATTTCTGCCGCTGAAAACTGGTAGTATCGCAGCAGCCAGTCGGCTTGATACAGGCGGTGTTCCCGCAGCAGCGGCGGCTTAATAAGCGCCGGCAGATTGGGACCGCTCAAAGCTGGCACATAGGCTGAATAATATACCCGCTTCAGTCCTACTTTTCGGTACAATGCTTCACTTAATTCCATAATGCGGCGGTCGCTATCCGGAGTCGCCCCGATGATGAGCTGTGTTGTCTGCCCGGCCGGGACAAAAGAAGGCAGTTTTTTATAGGATCGACTTTCTTCCTGCCGCTCAGCAATGCCTTGTTTTACCTCCCGCATCGGCATCATAATCGCTTGTTTCGTTTTTTGCGGAGCTAATAACTGCAGACTAGCTGATGATGGCAGCTCTATATTAATGCTCATGCGGTCCACATACCTGCCAAGTTCGCGGATGAGACGGCTGTCTGTACCGGGAATCCCTTTCATATGGATATATCCGTTAAAATGTTTCTCCTCACGCAGCATTCGTGCCGCTTTAATAAGCAGTTCCGTCGTATAATCTGGAGACCGATATACGCCGGAACTAAGAAACAAGCCTTCAATATAGTTCCGACGATAAAACTGAATCGTTAATTCGGCAATTTCTTCCGGCGTCATCATGGCTCTCGGTGTATCATGACTGCTGCGGTTTACACAATAAGAACAATCGTATATACAGCGATTCGTCATAAGAATCTTAAGAAGAGATATGCAGCGTCCATCTTGGGACCAGCTGTGACAAATACCGGAATAAGCCGCATTGCCGATACCACGTCCTTCATTTTTACGAGTACTGCCGCTGGATGAACAAGATACATCATATTTCGCAGCATCACTCAAAATTTTTAGTTTATCTTGCATCTTGTCCCAGTCCAAGGGATCCCCTCCTTTTTTTATTATCATATCATATTTTTTCGCGTATTTCAAACATATGTTCTATTTTGTGGAAATTAACAACAATACATAAGCCGTGTTATTCCGTATACGCGGAACAACACGGCCTATAGGTGATTCATTAATTCAACACGTCTAGTTCTTCGTATTCCGGTGGTACCGTACTATTGCCATTTACATCGATAACTCCCCATTTTCCCTTACATTGAATCGGTGCATACCCACCGAAAAAATCGCCAGCTTTGTTTATGGTTGAAGCCAGTATTATTACAACTGTCCCATGGTCATTTACATACGCCAAGTTCTTTCCCGTCCTTACCAAAAGACGGTCATCCTGCAGCCGTCCCCTGACTTCATCAAAAACAGGCCGGCATAGTTCGGTTCCATCGGTCTGCAATAATCCCCATTTCTTTCCTTCCTTATATGCAAGTATCGTTCCCAGTTGCTGCAATCCATCATACTTGAAAGGAATCATTAGCTGTCCTGCTGTTAGGGAAAGCGCTCCCCATATATTCTTTTCATTTTCTGCAAGAAAGAGTCCTGCCTCTGCACTGCGTTCCAATGATTTGTATACAGGCGGTATCAAATAAGAACCATCAGTCCGTATATACCCCCACCGATTGCGATCCATCACATAGGTCCCCTCTTTTGTCATAGGATATACAATATCCCGCTGTGCTTCAATAATAATTTTTCCCGTCGTATCGATATATCCCCGCCGTTCTTCTCGGCCCATAGAAGTTGTAATTCCCACATTCATGCCGCCCCCATTATGATAACCAAAATACGGTTCGCTGCCATCATAATACGGATCTCCGCCGATGTAGACCCCGATATTGCGATATAACGGAACTTGCCAGGAAGGATATCCATAATGATCATTGCCGCCGACAGAAATAGAAATCGTCCCGCCGGTCGTAACTGTGCGCACCTTGATTCCGTATTCAGCAAGATTATTGTGGAAACTTCCGAGTGTATCATAGTTCGCCTTGATCACAATTTTTCCTTCTGTATTTATATAGCCTTTCGTCCCATTTTGCAGGCGTACCGGAGCCAGTCCTTCATTAAATTGTCCATATATGTCTGATACCGGTTCCGTCAGTGCCTGCCCATGGGTATTAATAAAAATAAGTCCTTTATCTGTCGCTGCCGCAGCAAATCCGTCATGAAAATTACTGATAATTTTTTTATATTGCGGCACGATAGCAATACGGCCGGTTATATCCGCAAATCCCCAAAGACCCTTTTTTTGAATCCCGATATATCCGTTTTCATACGCAGATTGGATACCCTCATATACGCAAGGAATACATTCTTTTCCCTGCCTATCAATGACTCCCCACTTCCCATTTTTACATACCACTGCCCGACCTTGTTGAAAAGAACCAGCTTGTCCATATTGCAGGGGGATACTGATAGTCCCTTGTTCATCAATATATCCATACTGTCCCTGTTTTCCAACACTTGCCAACCCTTCACTAAACACAGCCGCACTATCGTACTGAGGCACTGCAATAACAGTCCCGTCGCTTTTATAATATCCGTATTTTCCTTGTACCCGTATCATCAGGGTATGATCGTTCCAAGAACTGCGCCGGTCATACGATACAGGAATAATTGCTTTCCCTTCCCGTGTAAAAAAACCTCGTACACCGTGGGATTGCACTTCTACTAATCCCAATTCTTTATTTTTCTGAACATCTGCCTGAAAAGCCTCCCTGCTTACGGCTTTATCATTTTCTAATGATAGTCCTGCCCGATCATAAATCAAAGGAATCATTTTTTTATTCGTGCCGTCAATAACACCCCATCTGTTATTTTGCTGCACCGCTGCATCGAATGATGCTTCCGCCATAACCGCCGTACTTGCAATCGTAAGAATACTCACTGCATACATCCATTTTTTCATAGATACCTCCTGATTACATACACCGCAATATCTATATATAAAAAAAATAAAATCAGGCAAACTAAACAGCAAGCCTGATTTTATTGGTTATCCCATTTGTAAACCTTCTTTAAGTTTTTCAAAAATTTTCTTTTCTTCTTCTGTTAATGGACGACCCAAATCAAATTGCAACTGTTCGCCGTTATTTGTAGCTTTGGCTTGTTTGTGCGGATCGCCGGCTTTAGCACTGTCATCTCTAATAATCATACTTACAGATAACCTCCTTTACATAGGCTGCGATTTCATTATACCACCGGAAATATCTCTGCGGCAAGATATAAAAAAGCCGCCCATCTTTTTTACACGGGCGGCTTTTTATTTAATTAAACCAAAGAATCCGGGTCTGGAGATTCTGCTATGCTTTTAGCAATTGTTTTAGCCATACTGTCGAGAATTCCTTCTTCTTCATCCTTCAAGGAAGATCTAATATCCAGCGGCGTTCCCAGTACTTCGCAATTCTTAAATTTCTTTTCTACGTATTCGATCATCGTTTTTTGTGCTGCCGACGCCCAGCTATGGCAGCCTATAACTGCAATTTTACGATTCTGAAACTGTAATGTTTTTAAATCGTGCAGGAAGTTTTCCATCGGTAAATACAAGTTAAGGTTGTATGTGGGTGCCGCCAGCACCAGATGACTGTATTTCCAAGCCTCGGCTGTAAGAAATGACGGATGAACTTTGGATACATCATAGAGATGAATATTTCTGATCCCCTGCAAACTCAATTTATGAGCCAGCACACAAGCCGCCCGTTCCGTATTCCCATAAATAGAAGCAAAGGCAATCACAACCCCGTTCTGTTCCGGAACATATTTAGCCCAATGGAGATATTTATGGATGATCAATTGAATCGTTTCCGGTGTACGGAACACTAACCCATGTACCGGAGCGACTACTTCAATAGGAAGTCCGTCCATTTTTTTCAGCACATTGACAACCTGCGGTCCATATTTACCAACAATATTGACATAGTACCGCCGGAATTCATCCATATAATCTCTTTCAAAATCAACCTGGTCAGCATATACATTGCCGCTGGTACCAAACATACCGAAAGCATCTACACTAAACAACACTTTATCCGTCACATCATAGGCCAGCATGACTTCCGGCCAATGCACCATAGGAGCCTTAATCATTTGAATAACATGTTTTCCCAGTTTGATTTGGTCGCCTTCTTTAACTGCAACATAATTATTCGGCATAGGATGACGATAAAATTGTTCAAATAGCTTAAAGGTCTGTGCCTGCCCAATGATTTTTACATTCGGATACTTTTCCACTAACGCCAAAATAGAACCAGCATGGTCGGGTTCCATATGATTTAAAAAGAAATAATCAAGCGTACGCCCTTTCAGCAAATATTCAATATCCTCTAAAAATTCATCACGGACACTTTTATCCATCGCATCCAGTACTGCCGTCTTTTCATCATCAATGAAATATGAATTATAGGAAATACCGAAAGGCAACGGAAAAATATGTTCAAACATTTCAGTCCTAAAATCGTTGCACCCCATCCAATAGATACCATTTTTAATTTCTTCAACACAATGCATATATCATACCCTCCTGACTTATTAATATTGGTAATGGAAAACTATCTGCTATGTCCCACTGCTATATATAGCATACCATTTTTTTTCATGTTCGCAAATAAGAATATGCTAAATATATCCATTACTTGCTTCCTTTTGTCGTTTTTCCACTTCCCGCCGATGCTTTTGAAGCCGGTCCGCTTCCAGAATTACCTGCCGTCGATGCCGACTGTCCTGAATTATCAGAATTATCAGAACCGCTGGCAGTACTATCCGATGTGCCTGCAGTATCTGAGGATGCAGAATTGCCGGCAGTATCACTCAGTGTACCGCTGGAAGACAAATCATCGGCTCGTTTCTGTTCTTCCGATACGCTGCGTTTTTGGATCGGCGTCTGTATCACCGTCTGTCCATTGCCTATATCTTCCGCTTCCTGAATAACACGATTCACTAACTGCCGCAAAACATCTTTATCAGCTTGTGACAGATCCCCGCTGTTATCCAGCAGATCCTTCGCCTGTGAAGTCAATTTCTGTGCTTCTGCCTTAGCTGCTGTCTTACTGTATTGCCCCGATTGATATCCACGATTTAAATCGCGCAAGGAGGCCGATATTTCCAGCATTTTATCCTTGATATGTATAATTTTACTGTCATTTTTACGAAGTTCGGCATCATGGAGGCGTCGGTCTTCTTCCCTGTTTTCAAGTAATTCTTCTTGCTGCTGCTGTGACACTTTTGCCAACGTATCTGCGGTGATATGCGTACCAACAAAGTATTCATATCCCATATATCCCAAAATAAAAATAGGAATAAACAAAAGCATCATTTCCATACGGCGCATTTGAGCGGCACGCTTCCAGCTAATAACATTGCGCCGCCGGTGTTCGATCAGCAAAACGAGGATAACTACCGCAATAACCAGCATCAATGCTACATAAATAGCCAGTTTATGCCACACTGTCGCCTGCAGCTTGATTGCCTGCGGGTGAGAATTCTTCAAGCTCCATAAATAGGTACTTCCCTGATTATCACTCTTCGTACTATTGCTGACAACTTGTGTTCCCGATGGAAACGAGACAATATATTCCAAGTCGGCATTATTTTCTTCCATGGGTATGCCCATACGAAGCGACTTTATACTATCCGGATTATATTGATAATCGATATAATAAGTGGAACAAATAAGTCCGTCATGCGTTTTATGAACAATATGGTCTACCGAGCTTTTATTCGCGCCGTCTTTAGTAATCGTACGCATAGCACGAAAGCCTTCTCCATTATTGTTGCTATAATCCATGATAGTATAATTCCGTTTTTGAAATTCATCTGCATCGGCACGCAGCTTTTTTTGCCCGGCAGTGGTGCTGGATACTTTCAAAACATCCTGCGTCTCACTGCCGTCATCATGAATGATCGTCTGTGCTCTAAATCCTGACAACAGCATAAACGCCGTGATGAGCAGAACGGTACATCCTAATTTCCAATACCCTTTCATAATTCCCTCCTTTTTATTTATCTTATATGTTTTTCATTCCACGTTCTGCTGCTTCGGCGGAACCATGGCAGATCCCAAAATATGAGTTTTAACGCTTGCTGCAGGCTTGCCGGCAGCCTTTCCCGCCAATGATTCTGCTGTTTTTTCCGCTTCACTGCCGCAAAATTCCAAGGGCATTCCATTAACAAAGATACCTTCAATAACGCCTTCTCCCTTTTTCATGCGAATACTGGCAATAACGCTGTCCGATACACCGATATCATAAATACCATCCGCTTTTGCCGGATCAATGCGGTACCGATCAAACCCAACCAAGAACTGTACAATACTATCACCATACCCCACGACAGAGGCGTTCATATAATCTTCGCCTACAGGCGGTTTATGTGCAGAGGCGCCATTAATTTGTATTACCCCTTTATCATCACGTGAAATATACACATAAATAGTTTCATGAAGCCGCGGTTCCGTATCATCCAGCCATTTTGTCGTATCCTCAGGAAAAACTACACGGATATAATCCGTACCGAAGGCAGATTGTTCCAAACGCGGAATGCATTTCCACTGATACGGAATGCCATCGACCTGAATATTATGCCAGCGCCAAGCTATATATCCGCAAACACTGAATTGCGCTATGACAAGAAAAATAAAAAGCACCCACCTGTATTTACTATCCGGAGATATTCTAAAATTCATGACCTTCATTTTTTAGATTCTCCTTCCTTTGACCACGGCGACTGTGTAAATTGTTTTTTACGCTTGACGGAAGCCGGCGTCCCCCACGGAGAAGTTGTCACCGGTTTTGTTTTTACAGATTCGCTGCGTTTTTTTGTTTGTTTCATCTTATTTTCTTTCGCTTCTTTTTTTATTTCTGCAAATATCTTTTTATCAGGCAGCGGAATTTGATCGGGTCCATGAAAAACAGGTGCCACAAAGGTAGATACTGCCGGTTCTTTGGGTGATACGGTTTCTGTATGAGGCAGTGCTGCCGATTCGCGGTTCACCGCATCCGTCATCCAGCCGGGTAGTGCCTCCTGCTGTTCTGTGATATCGGCAGCATTACTTTTATAGGGTGAATCAACAGGATGATTTCTTCTCTTTTTATTGATTCCTTGCCGAACGGATGTGACCGTATGATCTTTTTTAGCATGTCTTTTCTGACGAGCTTGTTGAAAAAATGATACTTTCTTTTTGCGAAAAAAGCGTTGCAGCTGCCACCCAGCTGCACAAATAACAATAAAGGAAATAACCATGGCAAACGGGGATACATGACTTCCCATCAACACAGCGGCACCTATAAAGATAAATATGGTCAGTCCCCACCGCAAATGATGGGCTTTGCCAAAGCGGACACCTTGAAATACTTCAAACATGCCCAAAAAGAAAATATAAATCGAAGAAACAAAAATAGGCACGGAAAAAGCAATGCCGTTTCGTATTAAAACAGTTTCTGCTCCTATCAATAGAGGAATCAGAGCATATAAAGCCGGCGACCAAAGCTTTCTTTTTAACGCTTTCCCATATATAGCTGCACCAAAAAACAGTAATAAAACTGTAACAGCTATATTCATCCATTGAAATCCCGCCACACGAATAACACTGTCCCAGGCTGCCGGCAGGCAAGAAACAAGCAGGGCCCCGACAGCAGCCAGACGCCCCAGCCAGCGGAATGGAACTCCCCATGCTTTGCGACTATCAATTGCGTACCCCATCAGCAAAACAACTCCGGCCAGTGCAGAAAAAAGCAAAAACGGAATATACGGTGCCTCTCCGGCGGCAATGCCAAAGGCAAGGAACACTGCGATCGTACCTGCCCACGAGAATATTGCTAACCGTACTTCATCGTGATGATCTCGAAGCAGCATATAAAAAGGTCCGGCTAAGGCCAGCAAAATCCACATCATGACGCAGCCGCCGGGAGAATAAGAAACTCCCGTCATAAAGGCCCAATACAATACAACACCGGCATACGCGATAATCGAAGCCGCCGAGCGCAGCAAATACGCGCCTGGCAAAATAAGCACCGCACAGACCCACATATAAAAATAAGAACTGCTGCCAGTATAAAAGGTCGTTTCCAATAACGTCACAGAAATAAATACGGCTGCACAATGAACCAATGCCACTCCTTCGCCTATCCAAGTACCCTGGCGCTCTTGAAACATAGCCATCCCTACGCCTACTTGTGATATAAATAAAATCACCAGTGCAATGGTCATTTTCGCCCATATCGGTATGTGATACCATGTAAATGCCGCTCCCCAAATACCGGCTATGCCAGCCACAGATATACCTATAACGGCAAGTAGCATATACAGCGAAAAAAAACGTATCCGGCCTTGTGTGTCCGCTATTTCAAATTTATTTTTTTTATTATCAGCTGCCATCTTTATATTGCCTCCCGGGCAAAATCTCATTACTTAAGATTTTATATACCAATTAGTATCGTTTTTCTTATTCATTTCTATCTATCATAGTATATCATAAAATTTACGTTTGCCATATTCTTCACTACCTATATATTCTATTAAATCCATCTTCCGAACCAGGGTAATTGTCTTTTTTTTTAGAAAGCGGAGAATGTTTTATCTATTTTTAATTTATCGTGTATTTTAATTTCTTTTCTATCCGCTCTGCGCGATATACCAATACAAAAAAAGCCTTGTTTTCCTATAACGGAAACAAGGCTTTCAGTACTCACATGAATTATTTTACAATTAATGCCGGGCATACAGAATGAGTAACTACATAACTGCTTACGCTGCCCATAAATAATCCTTTGAGGGGTCCCAAACCACGGCTGCCCATAACAATAAGATCGGCATTATATTTTTTAGCCACCGATAAGATTGCCGGTCCTGGGGATCCTACTTCAAACACACTTTTAACGCTAACTTCCTGGGGAATCGCTTTTGCAAAGTCATCCAGAACCTTCTTTCCATCTTCTTCCATATCCAAGGCAACTTGTTCTGTTACATATCCGTTGGCATTAGGAATTTGGTCAAAGTTGGAAATAACAGATACGATGTTTGCCACATAGACCAATGTAATCGTAGCACCTACAGCCGATGCGATGATAACCGCATGTTCCAGTGCACGCTTGGAATTTACAGACCCATCTGTAGGAACAATAATATTTTGGTACTTTTTCATAATAATCCCTCCTGTCTTCCTCAATCACCTATTTACTAGTTATATTCTCTACTGAGTAATATAATTCCTGCTAGTACAAAAAAAATATACAAAATTTATTTTTCAAGCACTACTTGCGTAAAAGCCCTCTTCGTCGTTTCTCCCATTTCCTGTTCAAAGTACACCCCGTGAATTTCCGGCTCAAACCCCGGAAAGCGGTTGATGGCCTCCTGCCAATATCGAAAATACCGTTGTGCCGTCTCGCTCCAGCGTTCTCCCGGTGCAACACAAATGATTCCGGGTGGATACGGTATGGCTCCTTCTGCAGCAATACGGCCCAACGCGTTTTCCAGTGGTATTAATTCTGTTTCATTGCCTACCAGTTGCCAATTTGCTTCTTGAGGATTCATGGCATATACAGGAAGCTTGGCACTGCGGAATAAATTTTTCTGAACACAATTTATCTGCCACTGTTTAGAAAAATCATGCATTTCCTGACAAAGCTGCCGAATCGTATATTGTCCGTACCGTTCCCGATATTGCCGAACCAATCCAGGTAATACCGCTTTAAGCGGCATATCCATTCGTACATATCGTTCAAACCGTTTTAATAACGTAATCATGGTATTCATCTTGCTGGCAGAATCCGCCGGTGTAAGCAAAAACAAAATGGAGTATAAATCACTTTTCTCCGGCGTAAAGCCATTTTCTATGCAAAACCGGGAGACTATGCCAGCGGGAATTCCGAAGTCTTCATACTCCCATGAAGATTCTTTAATTCCCGGCGTATACAGCAAAATCTTGCAGGGATCGACAAAATACTGATTGTCACCATACTGATCAAACGAATGCCAGCTTGCCCCTTTTCGGAAACGAAAATATTCAATATCACCGGCCATTTTCTCAGTATCCCCCTCCTGCCATGGTTTACCGTGCACCACCGGCGGCACAAAGGGGTGGATCATCGTACATTCACGAAAGATATCTTTGCGAACTTCAATCCCCAGCTTGACTGCATCCAGCCAAATACGTTTTCCTGCCGGTCCTTCATGAATTTTGGCATTCACATCAAGAGAAGCAAACAAGGGATAAAATGGACTGGTCGAAGCATGTATCATAAATGCATTGTTAAATCGTTTATGGGGACAGTATCGTTTTTGTCCTTGCAGATGACTATCCTTTTTATGTATTTGAGAGGCTTGTGAAAAACCACAAAGCTGCTTATGCACAGATTGTGTAACCATAATTCCCGGATCATCCGGGCCTAAATTCAATAGGAGCGGACTGCATTCTTTCATCATCGGTATGAACTGTTCATATCCTACCCATGCAGAATCAAATAAGATATAGTCACAAAGCGCCCCTATCCGATCTACGATCTGACGAGCATTATAGATAGTTCCGTCGTAGGTCCCCAGCTGGATCACAGCCAATCGGAACGGACGCTTTTCATCAGCCCGCCGCGGATCTCTTTGCCGAATCAGCGAACGAATGTATTCTTCTTCCAAACAATGATCATCAATGCCGCCGATAAATCCGTATGGATTTCTCCCGGTTTCCAGATATATAGGAGTCGCTCCGGCCATAATAAGCGCACCGTAATATACGGATTTATGATTATTGCGGTCGAAAAGCACCAAGTCACCGGGACGCAAAAGCGCAGTTGCTACAATTTCATTAGAAGTGGATGTTCCGTTCAGTACAAAATATGTCTTATCCGCATTAAAAACACGGGCCGCATGCTGCTGTGCTTCAAAAGGGACGCCCTCGTGAATCAGCAGATCGCCCATCCGGACATCAGAGCTGCTCATATCTGCCCTGAAGATATTTTCACCAAAATATTCATAAAAATAACGGCCGGCTGGTGTTCGGCAAAAAAAAGAGCCCGCTTGATGCCCGGGTGTCGCCATAGACAGGCTGCGATCATCCACATACTTTGCCATTTCTCCGAAAAATGGCGGTAATACGGTGTTTTCGTAACTTGCCGCCGCACGTTCCAGTTCTTTGCTCAACGCAATCTTATCAAAGGAATCATCGAGACAGACCTCATATACCCCTTCACTCTTTTCTATCGCTGCCATATCCGTTACTAATACAAAAACAGGAATTCCGAAGCAAGTAGCTTTTATTTTATCGATATAGGCTTTGTCCTGCTGCATCAGAACAACCGCTGCTGTATCTGTAAAATTGGTTTCCGCTACTTTCACTATTTTGCGTCTGCCAAAAACATCAAAGTACGCAGCGGCAGCATCGGTATATGCTATCTTCAAATGCTTCACGCCATTTCCCCCTCTAATATATTTCGTCAATTCTGTTTTTAAAACACTATTATTGTAGTACATATATCCAAGAAAAGAAACAATAATTCAAAAACAATACAAAAAAAATCTGCAGTCTATATAAACCGAGCTGCAGATTTTTCCATATGTCAAAAAATAACCGGTCACGTTTTTTCCCATCCTGCATCCTAAGCTTTCTATTGCCATTTTTCAAAACATAAAATAACGCACCATGACATACAGATGGGCTATTGCTACCGACAACACCGTCAACGGAAATCCTACTTTCATATATTTTAAAAAACTAATAGAATAGCCTTCCTTCTCTGCCATGGCTACAATAAGCAGATTCGGTGAAGCTCCGATAATAGTTCCATTGCCGCCGAAGCAAGCTCCCAAGGCCAGCGACCACCACAAAAAATCCGTCTGGCTACCCATGATCTGCTGCATGTGTGAAATCAAAGGGATCATCGTTGCCGTAAAAGGAATGTTATCTACAAATGCCGAAGCCATGGCTGCCAGCCAGATAAGTAATCCGGAAGAAAGAAATAAATCTCCGTCTGTCAATGTCAGCACATGCTGTGCCAGTGCACTAATCACGCCTGCCTCTTCAATTCCTCCCACTAAAATAAATAATCCAAGAAAGAAAAATAATGTTTCCCAATGAATAAAAGACATCGCTTTTTTTACATCGGTTTTCGTTATAATAAGCAGCACCGTAGCACCGGCCATAGCGATGGCCGCTGATTCCAGCCCCAGGTGATGATGAAAAATAAAACCGAGAATAGTCAGCGTCATCACAACAGCCGATTGCTTCAACAGGCGCATATCCTTGATTTCGCTGCCAGGATGCAGCGCCTGCAAGCTTCGCGGCGACATGGGCCGCTTAACGTTCAACTCATTTCTATACATATATATAAGGATGGGAACAATACTCACCATAGTCAAAACAACACAAGGCGCCAAATTATAAAAAAAAGCATTGAAAGAGAGTCCCGTTGCACTGCCGATCATTACATTCGGCGGATTACCGACCATCAGTGCCGTACCGCCAATATTAGAAATTAAAATACCCATGATCAAAAACGGATACGGTTCTATTTCAAGCCGGCGGGCCAGCGAAATGCACATAGGCGCCAACAGCAACACCGCTGTAACTGCATCAAACAACGAGGAAGTTACGGCCGTAATAACTGACAGCAGGGCTAATAAGATTTTTGGGCGCCCTCGTGTTATCTTCACTGCCCAAATCGCCATTGCCTCAAATACGCCGCTTTGGCGGATAACTCCGATCATCGCCATCATTCCAGCTAATAATCCTAATGTATTAAAATCAATATAATGCCGGATTGCATCCTCTTGTGTCACATATCCGGCAAAAATCATGACCATGCCTCCGGCAAGAGCTGCGTATGTACGAGGAATTTTCTCCGTCACAATCCCCAGATATGTTATCATAAAAATAACGATAGCAAAATAAAACATTCTTTTCGCCCTCCTTACCCGGTAAAATCATTTTAAAAAAGCCTTTCGGAATACTATTCCGAAAGGCTTTCCTTTGGTGATCCACCCGAGATTCGAACTCGGGACACCCTGATTAAAAGTCAGGTGCTCTACCGACTGAGCTAGTGGATCATGCTTGGCAGGGGTAGCTGGATTCGAACCAGCGCATAGCGGAGTCAAAGTCCGGTGCCTTACCACTTGGCTATACCCCTATTGGGGCGAGTATAGGGACTCGAACCCTAGCGTAACGGAGCCACAATCCGCCGTGTTAACCACTTCACCATACCCGCCATAATCATACGCTACCAATTTTTGCCTACCCGCAAGAACCGGTAACGTATAACATTTTACCATTACTTAAAAATCTCGTCAATAGATAATTTAATAATTATTACATTTGAATATAAATAATCTTTCTGCAGCGTACTTTTTTATGTTATCCAGCCTATATCCGGCCTATATTGCCCTTCCGTACATCCACTGTAAATTATTTTTCTTCTCCATATAATAATTCTTTAACGAAATTCGGCAAAACAAACGCACTCCGCTGAATTCCTTCATTATAATACCGTGTTTTAAAGGTCTGCGCGCGATTCGGTTTCCAAGTCAATGGATCATATTTCTTGGATCCTATAGTAAAGCAATGCATTCCACTCGGATAGAGAGGAATAAACGTGGTATATAAACGAGTAATAGGGAATATTTCAGAAACAGATTTCCATATTTTCTGAATAAGAGGCTGGTGCATAAACGGAGATTCTGTCTGTTGTACAAACAGACCATCCGGTTTTAACGCTTTATAGGTATTTTTATAAAACTCATAGGTAAATAGACCTTCTCCCGGGCCTATGGGATCAGAGCAGTCTACAATAATGACATCATAATACGCTTCTGCCTGCGCCATAAAACCGATGCCATCTCCGACCTTTACAGTCAATTTAGGATTGTTTTCCAACATGGCCTTTGCTATTTCCGGAAAATATTTTTTGGAAAGTTCTATGACCTTACCATCAATATCCACCATTGTCACCTTTTCCACTTCCGGATGCCGGACAACTTCTCTGGCAGCTCCGCCATCACCGCCCCCGATAATTAATACGTTTTTAGGATTGGGATGAAGAAACAGCGGTATATGCGCAATCATTTCATGGTACATAAATTCATCTTTAATCGACGTCTGGAATACGCCGTCAAGGACAAGCATTCTGCCAAATTCCTTAGATTCGACAACTTCGATATCCTGAAACTCCGATTTTCCCTTATATAAAACTTCCGATACTTCGGCCGATAAATCAAGGTACGGGGATTGATGTTCTGTTACATATTGTTTCATGTATGGGTCCTCCTGCATTACTTATATATAATTTTTAAATACGTCGTGTATAGTGTACCACATTACTCATAAAAAAAACATCCCCCATACCGTTCATGGGAGATGTCTGCAAATAAAGAATCAGTTAAGAAAAACATATCTGGCTATAACAACTGCGGCTAAAACGTACATGATCCAGTGCAGTTCCTTCCCTCTGCCCGTAAGAATCTTCAACAGAGGATACAAGATAAGACCGGCTGATACGCCATTGGCAATATTATAAGTAAACGGCATAAGAACAATGACCATAAACGCCGGAAACCCTTCCGTAAAATCAGAGAAGTCGATCGTATGTATTTGTTCCATCATAAAAACGCCCACAATAACCAGAATAGGAGATGTCGCTGCTTCAGGAATCAACATCATAAAAGGAGAAAAGAACAGAGACAGCAGGAAACAGATGCCACACGTTACGGCAGTTAAGCCAGTCCGTCCGCCTGCTCCAACACCCGCGGCACTTTCTACAAATGCCGTTACCGTACTGGTCCCGAGCAAGGCACCGATACTAACACCACACGCGTCTGTAAAAAATGCACGGCTCAAGCCGGGGAATTTACCGGATTCCGGATCCAGAATGCCAGCCTTCGTCGCCGTTCCTATCATAGTTCCCATCGAATCAAATAATTCAACAAAAGTAAAAGTAAAAATAATCGTTACCAATCCCATGTTAAACGCATCGCCAATATTTAATTGAAAAAATGCGGCACGGCTGAAATCAGGGATTGCCATGAGAGAAAAATTATCCGGGAGATGACAAATTCCCGTTACATACCCCACTAAAGAAGTCCCAAAAATGCCAATAAGCATTGACCCGGGAATTTTACGGGCAATAAGCAGCGCAGTAAATACGAGTCCAAACAATGCAAGCAGGTGTTCCGGATTATTTAATGTACCTAATTCCAGAATCGTTTCCTCCGCTCCGGGAACAAAATTTCCATGCGTCATTCCCACTTGTTCCAAAGAACCTGGCGTAAGAGATAAGCGAATCGCCATCAATCCTGATAATTTCAAGCCAATAATTGTAATAAACAGGCCAATACCGACAGTAATCGCATTTTTCATGGAAGTTGGAATGCCTTCTACGATCATCTGCCGAACGCTGGTCACCGTCAAAATCAAAAATACAACACCGGAAATAAATACTGCGCCCAACGCCGTCTGCCAAGGAATGCCCATACCAATAACAACTGTAAACGAATAAAATGCCAGCATGCCAACGCCAGGAGCCAAACAAATAGGATAGTTAACAAATACCCCCATAGCAATCGTGACCAACCCGCCAGCCAAAGCGGTCGCAATAAGTACTGCATCTTTGTCCATGCCGCCGAGGCTAAGCAGAGATGGTGCCAGAAACAAAATATAGGCCATCGTCATAAACGTTGTCAATCCAGCCAATATTTCGGTCCTGACTGTCGTTTTTCGTTCGCTTAGGGCAAACAATTTTTCTAACATGACTTCTCCTCCTCATAGATAATTAAGAATTTTGTCTCTGCCTTTACATCAGGCAAAAAGACAATCCAAAACTCCATTTGCCTTTATATATGCAAATAGATATTCTCATTTTATGTTTTCACCTATCAAAAGTCAATTGTTATCATAGGAAACAGTCATTTTTTTTCACATTTATTGATGGCAGCTGCCGATCCTGCATGTTTTTTTATAATTTTGCCGCTTTTTTTATTGCGTAAATCAGCAATAAAGTATGTTTAGTATACGCTCCTACATTTTTCTTTGTTTTTCTTTAAATAATAACCGTTACAGTTTTGCTACAATATGTTACAATATAGATAAAATAAAGCCAGGATATACGACATGATCAAGCTTGTATCCGAGATTATAGAAAGGCCGGTATTTTAGCCGACAGGTGAATCACATGCAAAATATTTTACATATTGGTATCGATATTGGATCTACAACAGTAAAAATTGCTGTTCTGGATGAAAACAAGCATTGCTTGCATGCCTGCTACGTACGCCATTATACGGACATACGCCAAAAAGTATGGGATTTACTGCAAAATGCTTATGAAATATTCG
This sequence comes from Megasphaera paucivorans, assembly GCF_900103535.1. Taxonomy (GTDB): domain Bacteria; phylum Bacillota; class Negativicutes; order Veillonellales; family Megasphaeraceae; genus Megasphaera_A; species Megasphaera_A paucivorans. Next base: position 64,059 of record NZ_FNHQ01000015.1, read on the forward strand.
GGGACAGACAAATAACAATCGCTATAACCGGTTCAGGCGGTATCGCTCTTGCCGATTATCTACATATTGCTTTTGTACAGGAAGTTATTGCCGGTACAAAGGCCGTCCGGACATATTACCCCCAATCGGATGTCATTATCGAACTTGGCGGTGAAGACGCCAAAATTACGTATTTAACAGGCGGCAACGAACACCGTATGAACGGCAACTGTGCCGGCGGTACAGGGGCTTTCATTGATCAGATGGCAACCTTGCTGCATACGGACGCTGCCGGTTTGAATACCTTGGCGGAACATGCCGATACTTTATACCCCATTGCTGCCCGCTGCGGAGTATTTGCCAAAACGGATGTGCAGGCACTGATGAATGATGGGGCCAGCAAAGAAAATGTTGCCGCTTCTGTATTTCAATCTATTGTTCTGCAGACGATCACAGGCTTGGCCTGCGGACGTCCCATCCGCGGCACTGTCTGCTTTCTCGGAGGTCCGTTAACGTTCCTGCCGCGGCTGCGTCTACAGTTCGCAAAAACATTAAATCTAAAGGAAAATCAAGTTATTGCTCCCGACAATGCACAAGTATATGTCGCCATAGGGGCTGCGTTAGGCAGTTTTCAAGAAAAGCCTGTCTCTTTTATGAATCTGATGGGGCAGTTAAAAGGTGTCGATGAATCCTCTTTAGCTAAATCAGATCGTATTGACCCATTGTTTGCTTCATCTAATGAATTATCAGAATTCAAAAAACGTCACAGTGAACACACGGTTCCGCAGGCGCCGCTTCAGGGTTACACCGGCCCTTGTTATCTCGGCATAGATGCCGGATCCACAACAATCAAAGCCGTGTTATTAAGTGAAAATAATGAAATTCTTTATACCCATTACCAAAATAATGAAGGCAGTCCGCTGAAAGCTGCCAAAAAAATCGTCTCCCAAATTTACGACCGGCTTCCTGCCAGCGCGTATATTGCCTATTCTGGTATTACCGGATACGGGGAAGCACTGCTGAAAGAAGCACTGCGCATTGACTTAGGAGAGGTAGAAACAATTGCCCATTATCAAGCAGCGGCTCATTTTTGTCCTGACGTCGATTTCATTCTGGACATCGGCGGACAAGATATGAAATGTACGAAATTAAAAGATGGACATATTGAAGATATTCTGTTAAATGAGGCCTGTTCCTCCGGCTGCGGTTCTTTTTTGGACACGTTCGCCAAATCCTTGAATCTGTCTATCGAAGACTTTTCCAAAGCGGCATTGGAAGCCAAGCACCCAATCGACCTCGGCTCCCGCTGCACGGTTTTCATGAATTCCAAAGTGAAACAAGCACAAAAAGAAGGAGCTACGCTATCAGACATTTCTGCCGGACTTTCCTATTCGGTAATTAAAAATGCACTGTATAAAGTAATTAAGGTCAAGGATCCCGGTAAATTGGGAAATCATATTGTTGTCCAAGGCGGTACCTTCTATAATGATGCCGTACTGCGGGCTTTTGAAAAATTACTAGGCCGCACCGTCATACGCCCGGTTATCGCCGGATTGATGGGAGCCTTCGGCATGGCTTTGATTTCAAAAAACACTTGGCACAAGCACCCGATATCCTCCACCTTGCTCAGCAAACAAAATTTAAATAAACTCAGCGTGGCGACGTCAATCCGTCACTGCGGAAAATGTACCAACAATTGCCTGCTGACTGTAAATACATTCAACGACGGGCATGCCTATATTACAGGAAATCGCTGTGAACGCGGAGCTGGCGGTACCGCAAAACATCATGACCCTCTGCCGAATATGTATGCTTTTAAATATAATCGCCTGTTTAATCATTATACTCCATTGGAACAGGCCCCGCGCGGTACTATCGGCATTCCGCGAGTGCTTAATATGTATGAAGATTACCCATTCTGGTTTACTTTTTTCACTAAATTAGGTTACCGCGTCGTCCTATCAGACAGATCTTCCAAAGCACTCTTTGAAAAATCGATGGACACGATTCCTTCTGATTCCGCTTGCTATCCTGCTAAATTAGTACACGGTCATATTGAAGATTTACTGGAACAACATGTAGACCGCATTTTCTATCCTTGTATTCAAAACGGTCCTGACGAAGGCAGTAAAAACAACACGTTTAACTGCCCCATGGTGATGAGTTATCCTGAAGTGATACGCAATAATATGGCGGAACGCTTATCTATTACAAATACGCCTTATTTATGTCCGTTTTTGCCCTTACATGATAAAAAGCGCCTTATCCCCCGTTTGCAGGCGGAATTAAAAATTTGGAATATTGGCAAGAAAGAAATACGCCAAGCGACAGAAGCTGCTTGGGCTGAAGAAGATGCGTATAAACAACAGTATTACGATCTGACTAAAAAAACATTGGCTGCATTGGAAAGAAAAGGACAACGTGCCATTGTATTATGCGGCCGTCCCTATCATGTGGACCCGGAAATCAATCACGGCATCCCTGAACTGATCAACAGCCTGGGACTGGCAGTGCTTACGGAAGATGGTATTGCCCCCTTAGGTAAATTTGACGGAGCATTGCGCGTCGTCGATCAATGGTCTTATCATTCCCGTCTGTATCGGGCAGCCCAGTATGTTGCGCAGAAGAAGAACCTGGAACTTGTAGAGCTCAATTCTTTTGGCTGCGGTTTAGATGCTATCGTTGCCGATCAAGTTCAAGAGATTCTTGCCTGCGGTCACAAAATCCACACCTTGTTAAAAATTGATGAAGGTTCCAATTTAGGAGCTATTCGCATCCGACTGCGTTCTTTACTGTTTGTCATGAATCATCGGAAACCACCGACAGCAGAAGTTACTCCGTATAGTTATAAAAAAACAATATTTACCAAAGAAGATAAACTTCAGGACGTTATCTTGGCTCCGGAAATGACACCGATTCACTTCCCTTTATTTAAAGCCGCTTTTGCTCATGAAGGATATCGAATGGAAATTCTTCCTCATCAAGGTCAAAAAGCCATTGATACGGGACTGGCTTATATTCATAACGATGCCTGTTATCCAGCGATCATGTCCTTGGGGCAAATTATTACGGCATTGCAATCCGGTACATATGATCTGAATCATACTTCTGTCATTATTTCCCAGACAGGCGGCTGCTGCCGTGCAACTAACTATATCGGCATGCTTCGCAAAGCATTAGCGGATGCCAATCTCCCCAATATTCCCATTATTTCCCTGAACACCAAGGGATTGAACAAACAGCCGGGCTTCAATCCGCATATGGGTTTCTGGCATCGTCTGGTAATGGGAATGATTTATGGAGACGCACTGCAGCAAGTCCTATACCGTACACGTCCGTATGAAAAAGTCAAAGGGACTGCCGAAACACTGCTAAAAAAATGGCAGGAAAAATGTTCTGTTGATTTGGAAAAAGCTGATTTTTCAACCTTCAAAAAAAATATAAGAAACATGATTTCTGAATTCGATGCCATTCCCATGTGCGATGAAAAAAAACCGCGTATTGGTTTAGTCGGTGAAATTTATGTAAAGTTCCACCCTATTGCTAATAATCACATCGTCCGTATGATAGAAGAAGAAGGCGGTGAAATCATCGTATCTGGATTAGCTGATTTCTTTTACTACGGGCTTCTCGATAATCAGTTCCGCCACAAATACTTATCAGGAAGCTGGTTATCATCAACTGCCAGCAAAACAGCTGTACGTATCTTGAATTGGTACCGCAAGCCTTATAAAGAGGCTGTAGAAAAAAGCCGGCACTTTGATCCTATTACTTCTATATATGAAATCGCCAATGATGCGAAGGAATATTTATCTCTTGGCCATGAAGCCGGTGAAGGCTGGTTTTTAACCGGAGATATGATTGATTTGATCAAACGCGGTGCAAAAAATATCGTTTGTCTGCAACCATTCGCCTGCCTGCCAAACCACGTAACCGGAAAAGGAATGATCAAAACGTTAAAAGCAGCTTTTCCTGAAACGGGTATTGTGGCTATTGATTATGACCCGGGCGCCAGTTCCGTTAACCAAACCAATCGGTTAAAACTTATGCTGGCTACCACTTTTGAAAGTATCCGGGAACCGCTAAGCACTTCCGATCACCCACCCCTTCCTTTCTTCAAGGAAGGAAGCGTCAACGCCTCACTCAATGTAAAAAAATAAGAGAATGCAATAACCGGCTATACTGTACAACTTGTCTTTTATTGATTCAAAATGAAATAGCCAAAAGAGCTGTAACGAATATCCTCGTTACAGCTCTTTTCCATAAGATCGTCAATACAAGTCTAACCCTATCATTTTGTAAATTTAAAAGGAACGGTGACAACAACTACATCAACATAATTCAACATTCTGGCACGTAATATCATACCGCTCTGGTTATGAAGCAGACGATGCCATATTTTTTTTGTTTCAAATTCCGGTATAAGCACGGTAATCACATCATTTGGACTTTTCGCTTTGCGCAGGCGTCGAATAAAAGTAACCAAAGGCGAGGACAGTTGCCGATACGGAGAAGGAATGAGAACCATCTCTATAGAAGGTTCCAAACGCTGCCACAGCTGTTTTACCTTTTCCCCTTTAATTTCATCCGTACAGACATGAACCGCGTATATTTTATCATCGGGCCCCAATGTGGCTTTTGCATAGTAAATAGCCTTAGCGACGGCTTGGGTCGGAGAAGCAACGGGAATAATAATAAGATTTCGTCCTGCTTCTACCTTCATATATGTTTGATATGCTTCCGGTGTCAGCAGCAATTGTTCCCGCACATTTTCATAATGATGATGTATCTTGAGATACATATATACTAACGCTGGGATTAAAAGACATACGATCCAGGCTCCATATATAAATTTTGTAATAAGGACAATAATAACAACACACGCCGTAACAACAGCACCCAAGCCGTTGATGCAGACATAGATCCACCAATTTTTTTCTTTGCTGGTCTTCCAGTGCATTACCATCGCCGACTGCGCTATCGTAAATGATAAGAAAACGCCGACTGCGTATAAAGAAATCAAATGTTCCACACTGCCTTCAAAAACAACAATCAAAATTGCCGCCGCCAGTGTCAGCAATACAATGCCATTAGAAAAACTCAGCCGTTCGCCGCGATCTCCTAAATAACGAGGTACGTACCCATCACGCGCCATAAAAGACAATAACGGCGGCAATCCATTAAATGCCGTATTCGCCGCTAAATATAAAATAACCATCGTAGCCAGCTGAATAAAATAAAACATAACGCCGCGTCCAAAAACTTCTTCAACAAGCACAGACATTAGGGTTACTCCTTCTATGGGAAGAAGATGGAAATAAATAAAAAGATAGCCGATTCCCCCCAGCATACAAGCCAAAATACAAGCCATGATCCCTGTCGTGATCATGGCATTGCGTTCCTGCGGGGCTTTAAAAAGGGGTACTCCATCGGCAATCGCTTCCACTCCGGTCATAGAACTGCACCCATTGGCAAACGCTCTAAGCAATAATAACACAGTAACTCCCGTCAAAGGTTCTGAAGATTGGACTACTGCTTCCTGCGGCATAACACCCACAATAAAAACTTGATAAAGTCCTCCTAAAATAGTTGTAAACATAGCTGCAAGAAAGATATACGTAGGCCAAACAAACGCTGTTGAGGCTTCCTTTACTCCACGCAGATTGAAAATCATCAACACACCCACAAGTACAAATAAATCAACGTATATATGATAGGGAGCTAGTATAGGAAACGCACTGGTCAACGCTGCTGTTCCGGAACAAATGGAAACAGCTACAGTAAGAATATAATCAGAAAACAAGGCGGCTCCTGCTGTCAAAGCAGGATACACTCCCAGATATTTCATGGCAATGGCATACGATCCGCCACCGCCCGGATTAGCCTTGATAACCTGTGAATAAGATAGTGCCACAACGCCTAATAATATAATAATCGCAATCACAACAGCCCCGAAGTAAGAGTACAATCCCAAAGCCGGTACCGCTGCCAAGACCAGCGCAATTTGTTCAGGACCATATCCCACAGAGGATAACGCATCAGAAGAAAAAATCGGCAGTGCTTTCCATTTAGGAATTCGTTCTCCTTCTGCTTCGTGACTATCCAATGGTTTGCCGATCATCATACGGTACAGCGTTTTAAACATAAAAAAATTGCTCCTTTTATTCCAGTTTTATTCTAAATACTTAATAATAATTAAAGTTTCTTATCAATTATAGCCACTACGTATAAACAAAGTCAATATGTATGACTATATGCTATTGTTGGAATTGTAGGTTTACCATAGATATGTTACAAAAACAGAAAAGAGAGAACACCTTTTTGTGTTATGCTTAAGTTACTACGCAAAACCATAACAGAAAGGGAGTCCTCTCATGAACAGCATAACACAAGATGTAAAGTATCGTCTATCTATTCTTTCCTACGCCAGAAAATATGGTGTGACTATTGCTGCTATAAAATATCGTACGAATCGCCAGTTTATCTATCGCTTGCAATGGCGCTATGATGGGACCCCGGCATCGTTACAGCCCCGATCCAGACGCCCTCACCATCATCCCAATCAACACACGTCTCAAGAGATAACGTTTATTCAGAATATGCGACGACGAAATCCGCATGC
>NZ_FNHQ01000013.1 GCF_900103535.1 Megasphaera paucivorans
GAGTCGGACGGGAGGGACTGCGATGGTGAAAGTGATTACGGCCATACGAAACAAGGAATTAGATCAGGCGTTTGCCGACTGGACCAAGGGGTTTACCGCTCCAGTCAGCCGCACTTTCCGTGGGACGATGAGACGAGTCATGCGGAAGATTCCCTTTCAAACGCATGTAGGGATTCATCACGGACGCATTTGCAATAATGGCCCGTCCAGCAGTGCCATAGGGAAGTTAGCTAACAGTTTCTCAACGCCTGCATTTTTATAAAAAAACGATGTCGATGAGGCTAGCTATTATCTAGGTCAATACATTCACCGAGAACTTCTTGACACATACCCGATGCAGAACAGCCCTTTTCAGGTGTTTCTGTATTATGTATAATTGTATTAGGTCCGCTATGCTAGTCAGATATAAGGCGGAAAAATGGTAGGGATCAGGTATGCTGGAGATAGTAGAAGCATTTTGCTTAAAACATAATTTATTTGCCCCCGGGGATACGCTCGTTGTTGCATGTTCCGGCGGGCCTGACTCACTGGCGCTGCTGGATGTGCTGGCGCGGCTGCAGGAGACGTATGCTTTGAAACTGGTCGTTTGTTACGTCCATCATGGCATACGCAAGGCAGCAGATCGTGAAGTTGGGTTTGTCAGTCGGGCGGCACAGGAGCGAGGCTGTTTGTTTGTTACCGAGCGGGTTGATGTCCCGGCACTGGCAGCGGCACGGCACGAATCGGAGGAGACGACAGGCCGGATAGAACGATACCGTATCCTGCGCCGGACGGCTGCGACGTATCATGCGGCGGCTATTGCCGTGGCACACCACCAAAACGATCAAGCCGAAACGGTGCTGCAGCATTTACTGCGCGGCAGTGGGCTGACCGGCTTAACCGGGATGCATCCGAAGAGCGGAGATATTATTCGTCCCTTTCTGGCGGTTACGCGGAAGGATATCGAAACGTATATTTCCGGGCAGGGACTGATTCCCTGCGATGACGAAACAAATCATTTGGATATATATCTGCGAAACCGCATACGGCGGCGCCTGCTGCCTGAACTGATGCAGTATAACCCCAATATCGTCAGCGATCTGAATCGCCTGGCAGATATTGTACAGGGAGAAAACGAATATATGGAAAAAGCGACAGCTGCAGCATATGCCGAATGGGTGTGTCAAGATACCCCGGGATGCCATATAGCTAAAAAAAAGCTGACCTCTTTGCCGGTAGCCTTGCAGCGGCGTCTGGTACGGAACATGTTTCAGCAGATTTCCGGACAGGCCGGCAATATTCCGTTCCATTATACAGAACAGTTACGGGCGATGGCCTCTCAGGATACGGGACGGCAGTTCCGGTGCCGGACGATATGGGCATATACGACGTATGACAATTTGCATATCGTTCCGGCAGACACTGCGATTCCGGTGATTCCCGATGCCCGGCGCCGGGATGATACCAAGGTGCCGCTGGACGGACCGGGAACCTATCAGCTGGGACCATATACCCTGACCGTTGTGCTTTCACGGGAACGGCCGCAGGAGAAGGATCTGCACGTGTGTGTACTCGATTATGATACACATTCTGCTTTTTATGTATTGCGTTATCGTCGTCCCGGTGATAAAATTCGACTTGGACCACATAGCAGCAAAACGTTGAAAAAGTACTTTATTGATAAAAAAATACCACTGTCACAGCGGGACAGTATTCCGCTGATAGCACATAATGAGAATATCCTTTGGATATTCGGACAGGCAGCGGCATTTGAAGCTTCGGTACAAACGGAAACACCACTATATATGATAGGCACTATTACAGGAGGAGATTTGCATGCATAGCGACTTACAAGAAATTCTTTTTACGGAAGAACAAATCAAACAACGGGTACGAGAAATGGGGGCTCAAATCACCAAGGATTATGCAAATGAAGAAATCGTACTGGTAGGTGTCCTGAAAGGTGCCGTTACTTTTTTTACGGATTTGGCGAGAATCATTGATCGGCCCGTGGCCTTTGATTTTATCAGCTGCTCAAGCTATGGATCGGGGGCGACGTCTTCCGGTCAGGTGGCAATAAAAAAAGATCTCGATAAATCGGTAGAAGGCAAAAACGTGCTGCTTGTCGAAGATATTATAGATACAGGTATTACGCTTAGCTGGCTGCTGCCGCTGTTGAGAGCCCGCAAAGCGAAATCCGTCAAGCTTGCGACGCTGCTGAGCAAACCGTCACGGCGCAAGGTGGATGTACCTGTCGACTATAACGGATTTGAAATCCCCGATGCCTTTGTAGTAGGGTATGGACTGGATTATGACGGGCGGTACCGTAATCTTCCGTATATCGGAGTTTTAAAACCGGAAGTATATTCTAAATAAAAATCATTGTTGGTTTTACTGAATTGTGGTATGATACAATTGTATTGGTATGACTACCCAATAACAGTTCTAGATTGAAATGAAAGGAGCAGTATTTTGAGTAAATTTGTACGCAATGTAAGTCTTTACTTGCTTATTATTATTGTTGCCGTGTCACTTATAGATGCTTTTACGACCAATAAAGCCGATAAATCGGAAATTACGTATACGAATTTCCTGAATCAGGTCCAGCAGAAGAAGGTAGACACCGTTCAGATTACCAATGATCATGCTATTTCCGGTAAGCTGAAAGATGGAACGGCCTTTACGTCGTATGCTCCCACGGATGTGGCACTGATGCCGGCTTTGCGCGACGCAGATGTCAATATTATCGCCAAGCCGCCGGAACAGCCATCCTGGTGGATGAGCATGCTGAGCTCTGTATTGCCTATCCTGATTCTTATTGGTGTATGGTTCTTTATCATGCAGCAGACGCAGGGCGGCGGCGGCCGGGTCATGAACTTTGGTAAAAGCCATGCGAAAATGCACGGAGAAGGGAAGATCAAAGTATCCTTCAAGGATGTGGCCGGCGAAGATGAAGCAAAGGAAGAATTAGCAGAAATTGTAGAGTTTTTACGCAATCCCAGCAAGTACAACAGCATAGGTGCCAAAATCCCTAAAGGCGTCCTCCTTTTCGGACCTCCGGGGACCGGTAAAACGTTGCTGGCCAGAGCCGTTGCCGGTGAAGCCGGTGTACCATTTTTCAGTATCAGCGGGTCTGATTTTGTAGAAATGTTTGTCGGTGTCGGGGCATCCCGTGTGCGTGACCTTTTCACACAGGCTAAGAAAAATGCACCTTGCATCGTCTTTATTGATGAAATTGATGCAGTAGGCCGTCAGCGTGGTGCCGGTCTTGGCGGCGGGCATGATGAACGGGAACAGACCTTGAATCAACTCTTGGTGGAAATGGATGGGTTCGGAGCGAACGAAGGTATTATTACCATTGCCGCGACCAACCGTCCGGATATCTTGGATCCGGCGCTGCTGCGTCCGGGCCGTTTCGACCGTCAGATCACTGTGGATCGTCCTGATTTGCGCGGACGTGTTGCGATTCTGCAGGTCCATGCCAAAGGAAAACCCTTGGCGAACGATGTCGACTTGAAAACGATTGCCAAAAAAACACCGGGCTTTACGGGTGCGGATTTGGGAAATCTTCTGAACGAAGCGGCACTGCTGGCTGCTCGCGCCAATAAAAAAATCATTGGCATGCCTGAATTGGAAGAAGCCAGTGAAAAAGTATGCTTTGGTCCGGAACGCCGCAGTCATGTGATCAGCGAAAAAGAAAAACGACTGACAGCGGTTCATGAATCAGGGCATGCCATTGTAGCACAATTGCTGCCAGAAGCCGATCCGGTGCATAAAGTCACGATTATTCCGCGTGGCCGTGCCGGCGGGTATACGATGATGCTTCCGGAAGAAGATCGTTCCTATGAAACAAAATCCTATATGCTGGCGCAGATCCGAGTCGCTTTGGGCGGACGAGCGGCAGAACAGATTATTTTTGATGAAATCAGCAGTGGTGCTTCCGGTGACTTGCAGAGCGTGACCAATATCGTACGGCAGATGATCATGCGTCTCGGCATGAGCTCCAAACTGGGGCCGATGGTATTCGGCGAACAGCAGGAACAGGTCTTTCTGGGCAAGAGCCTGGGACATGAGCGGAACTACGGCGATGGCGTAGCGGAACTCATCGACAAGGAAATGCACGATATGGTATCAGAAGCATACGCCGATACGCTGAAACTTCTCCATGCGAATATAGATGCCTTGAGAAGCATGGCCGATGCGCTGATGCAGGTAGAAACGATCGACCATCATCAGGTGGAAAATATTATTAAATACGGTTCGTTGGAAGCGCCTGAAGAACAAGCTCCGGCCAAAGCGGAAGAATCCGCAGTACCGCCGGCAGAAGAACCGCAGGTACCGGAACAGCCGGTGAAAAAAGAAACAGAAGACGAACATATTGGCATCAGCCCATGGGGCAATGTCATTTCGGATAATAAAGAGTAAAATGTAAGAAGCAGTAGTAAACAGAGTAAAGACGGCGCACCCTTTTGCGTCGTCTTTTGCGTAAAAATGCCGGAAAACGGGATACTTGGAGCAATTGACACGTGAGTCATATATGCTACAATGAAATTGTCAACGTCATTTATTTTTTGAAAATGGGGTGGAACTGTGAGAAAAGATATCTTGGAATATTTACTGAATCATAAAGGTGAATACGTTTCCGGACAAAAAATTTCTGAAGAACTGGGGATTTCCCGTACGGCGGTGTGGAAACACATCCGTGTGTTAAAATCGCGGGGATATGTCATTGAATCGTATACGAAACGAGGCTATTGCTTGATGGAAGCGCCGGAACTCTTGTTGCCGGAGTTAGTTGGGGAAGGACTGCAGACGAAAGTTTTCGGCAAAAAAATTCACTACAAAGAAAAGGTAGACTCGACGAATAATGTGGCTAAAAAATTGGCGGAAGAAGGGGCAGAGGAAGGAACGATCGTCTTGGCAGAAGAACAATCCGGCGGCCGCGGCCGGCTGGAACGGAGCTTTTTGTCGCCGTTTGCACAAGGGGTGTGGTTTTCCCTGATTTTGCGACCGACCTTTTTGCCTATGGAAGTTTCTAAAATGACACTGCTGGCGGCGGTTGCGCTGACCAAGGCACTGCATAAGATGGGACTTGTGGAATGCGGCATTAAATGGCCTAACGATATTCTGGTCAAGGACCGCAAGGTCGTCGGGATATTGACCGAGCTCAATGCCTCGATGGAACGTATCAACTATCTGGTCATGGGCATCGGCATTAATACCTCGCTGACCAAGAAAGAATTGCCGAAGGACTTGAGAAAAACCGTCACGAGCTTTACCATTGAAAATGTTCCGGTTCATCGCCAGGCGCTGCTGCAGGAAGTATTGCTGCAACTGGAACGGTATTATGAAATTGCGGAAACAGAAGGGTTTAAGCCGATTCTTGCAGAATGGAAAGTCTTATCCATGATGATGGGCAAGGAAGTAGAAGTAAGTGAACCAGGCCGATCCTTTACAGGCAAAGCCGTAGATCTTGATGACAGCGGCAATCTTATTGTTGAAACAGAAGCGGGACGAGAAACGGTACTTGCCGGAGATGTACGGGTACGTGCTGTACAATAATTTATTGTTAACCTATAATTGATTATAAAAATTGACAATTGAATTCTTTTTTGCTACCATAAGAAGCGGACATCATATATTTTGATACGGGAGGGACATACATGCCTATTCGAAAAATGATTGGTGCCGCTTTTTTTGCGGCTATTATTGCTATTTTATCTCAATTTGCGATTCCTATCGGATCTGTTCCGCACACGCTGCAGGTCATGGCGGTGACGTTGGCCGGTGTTGTTTTGGGACCGCGCTATGGGGCACTCAGTGTCTTGGTCTGGTTATTATTGGGGGCGTTCGGTTTGCCCGTATTTGCCATGGGTGGCTCCGGACTGGGTTCGGTATTTGGCCCGCTGTGCGGATTTTTTCTCGGCTTCATTTTTGAAGCGTGGATCTGCGGCTATTGTTATATTGGCAGCCGAGCCAAAAGAAAAGAACGACTGCTGGCCTTTGCGGTCGGTGTTTTCTCTATTCTGCTGGTGTACATACTGGGTGTACTTGGATTTATGGCGTATTTCCATTGGATGCTGCATAAGCCGATGGCCCTGTATCAGGCCATATTACTCTGTGCCGCACCCTTTGTGCCGTTTGATTTGATTAAAATGGTCATCGGTGTGACTGCCGGATCTAAAATTACGCAGGCTTTGGAAAAAACGGGGTTGAGTTTTCGGAATATAGGGAAAAAAGCATAGCATATATTTTGTTTATACCTTCAAAAAGTTCTGTATTTTTCATACAAACAATGGTATTATATAGGGCGTAAGCTAGAAATTGAAAATGTATGGGAGATAAAACTATGTTACTTGTAATTGATGTAGGAAATACCAATATTGTATTAGGTGTGTTTGACGGAAAGGATTTGCTTGATCATTGGCGCATTTCTACAGATCGTCTGCGTACAACAGATGAATATGGGGTATTGATCCGCAATCTTTTTAATTTTAATGAAGTGAACGCCGATCAAATCGACGCTATCATAATTTCTTCCGTAGTACCACCTGTTATGCCTACACTGGAACGCATGTGCCAGCGTTATTTCGGAGTGATGCCGCTGATAATCGGACCGGGTGTTAAGACGGGCATGGATATTAAATATGACAACCCTCGTGAAGTAGGAGCCGACCGGATTGTAAATGCAGTAGGGGCCTATGCTAAATACGGCGGACCGCTGATCATTATTGATTTTGGCACGGCGACGACTTTTTGTGCCGTATCAGCAGGCGGTGATTATCTGGGCGGGGCGATTGCGCCGGGGATCGGCATATCGACGGAAGCCTTGGTGCAGCGGACGGCGAAACTTCCGCGTATCGAGGTTGTTACGACGGAACGCGTTATCTGCCGCAACACCGTACAGAGCATGCAGGCCGGTGTCTTCTTTGGCTTTGTCGGCCAGGTAGAAGGGGTCGTTGGAGAGATGAAAAAGGAATTAGGCGGTAAAGCCAAGGTCGTAGCGACCGGCGGGTTATCCGTCATTATTGCCCCGGCTGCCAAATCGATTGATGTAGTAGAACCTATGTTAACATTGGAAGGACTTCGGGTTATCTATGATCGGAACCATTAAACCACTGTCTATCGGCAGTGTTACTCTGGAAATTCCCGTGATTCTGGCACCCATGGCCGGCGTCTGCGATTTGCCGTACCGTGTGATTGCACGGCACTACGGAGCCGCGATGGTTTGTGCAGAAATGGTCAGTGATAAGGGGCTGTTATATCACAATAGACATACACAAGAGATGCTCCGCATAGATCCACGTGAGCATCCTCTTTCTATGCAGATATTCGGATCCGATCCGGCGACCATGGCCAATGCGGCGCAGGAGGTAGAAAAAGCAGGAGCAGACGTAGTGGATATCAATATGGGCTGCCCTGTAAACAAAGTCGTAAAAAATCAAGAAGGATCGGCGCTTATGAAGGATCTGCCGCGGGCAGAAGCGATTATCGCCGCCGTCGTATCGGCAGTTTCGCTGCCGGTAACTGTGAAGATGCGCACCGGCTGGGATGCAGACCATAATACGGCCGTGGAACTGGCAAAACGGGCCGAACAGGCCGGCGCAGCTGCGGTCACCGTTCATGGGCGGACCCGGGAGCAATTTTACATGGGAAAAGCCGACTGGACAAAAATAAAAGATGTCGTGCAGGCCGTGACCATTCCCGTCATCGGCAACGGCGATATCACAGACGGTCCTTCGGCGCTGCAGATGTTTGAAGAAACGGGCTGCCGAGGGATTATGATCGGCCGCGGTGCACAAGGAAACCCTTGGATTTTTCCGCAGATCATCATGTATCTGAAAACAGGAAAAATCCTGCCGCCGCCGACAGCAGCAGAACGCTATGAACAATTGCTGGAACATTTTGAGAGCCTTCTGGCGTATAAAGGAGAATATATTGCACTCCGGGAAATGCGGGCGCATGCCGCCTGGTATACAAAAGGAATGCACGGATCAGCTGCCCTGCGCGAACGGATCAACCGAGCAGCGGGAGTAGCGGAATTCAGAAACATAATCCGGAAACTGCTGTAATCTATCCGGGTCGGTTCCTGCTTTTCCGACGGTATATTTCCTGCCATGTGCCTCTGTTGACAGACAGGGCATATAAGAATATAATAAAATGTACTTGTAATTGAATAGATACACGTATAGTGCCAAGGGCTGCTTGACACTATTTTCTGTATATGACCATACGAGCAAAGGAGCACAGCTATGACTGAAACATTAATCACTGAAGAAGGTCTGAAAAAACTAACCGATGAACTGGAAGAATTAAAATCTGTCCGCCGCATTAAGGTTTCCGAACGTATTCAAGAAGCGATCGCTTTAGGTGACTTGAGTGAAAACTCTGAATATGACGATGCTAAAAACGAACAGGCTTTTATCGAAGGACGTATTGCCGAATTGGAAGGCAAAATCCGCACGGCTAAAATCATAAAAGAATCGGAGGACAGCGCGGCCAGAGTCAGCCTGGGTTCTAAAGTCGTTTTGGAAGATGTAGAAACAGGCGACCGCTTTACCTATACTGTCGTTGGCACAGCAGAAGCCGATCCGTTCAATAATCGTATTTCTAATGAATCACCCGTAGGCGCGGCGATTTTGGGTAAAAACATCAATAAGCAGCATCCTGTCATTGTATCTGTAAAAGCACCGGCGGGACAACTCAAGTATCGTATATTACCGCCCGATGCGGAATAAGAAGCAGGAGGGAACTACATGTCCGAAGAAAAGCAAGCAACACCTGTTATAGAAGAAGAACAGTTAAATGATCAAATGATCGTACGCCGGGAAAAAATGAAGGAATTCAGCGAAGCCGGTGTGTATCCGTTTGGTGAAAAATACAACTGGGATCATCATGCCCGGGACGTAAAAGAAAATGCCGAAGCGCTGGAAAAGGATGAAGCAAAAGTACGGGTTGCCGGACGTTTAATGGCGATCCGCCGGCATGGCAAGACGGCATTCTGTGTATTGCGTGATATTACCGGCGAAGTACAGCTCTATTTCCGTAAAGACATTCTCGGAGAAGATTCGTATACACTCTTTAAACTATTGGATATTGGCGATATAGTAGGAGTGGAAGGTACTGTATTTACGACTCATACAGGAGAAACTACGGTCCGTGTCGACGAATGGAAGATGCTGTCCAAATCACTGCGGCCGCTGCCGGAAAAATGGCATGGCCTGACGGATACGGAAACCCGGTACCGCCAGCGCTATTTGGATCTTATTGTCAATCCGGAAGTCAAAGATACCTTTATCAAACGCTCCAAAATTATTAAAGGGATCCGCAAATATCTCGACGAACGAGAATTCCTGGAAGTAGAAACGCCGATGCTTCATACGATTGCCGGCGGCGCGGCAGCCAGACCGTTCAAAACGCATCATAATGCACTGGACATGGATATTTTCCTGCGTATTGCTCCGGAACTGCATTTGAAACGTCTCGTCGTCGGCGGGATGGAACGTGTATATGAAATGAACCGCTGCTTCCGCAACGAAGGCATTGATACCCGCCATAACCCGGAATTTACGACGGTAGAATTGTACCAAGCCTACGGCGATTTGGAAGACGTGATCCGCATTACCGAAGAAATGACGGCTGAATTGGCCAAAATGCTTTACGGAACAACCAAGATCACCTATCAGGACATGGAAATCGACCTCACGCCGCCGTGGAACCGCATGACCATGATCGAAGCTGTTAAAAAATATACAAGTGAAGATTTCGGACAGGTTACTACGATCGAAGAAGCCAGAGCCATAGCGGATAAACTCCACGTTGAATATACGGAACACTGCGGTATCGGCAAGATCATTAACGCCTGCTTTGAAGACTATGTAGAAGAAAACCTTATGCAGCCTACGATCATTACGGGACATCCGCTGGAAATTTCTCCGCTGACCAAGCAAGACCGCGAAAATCCCCTGCTGACCTATCGCTTTGAAGGCTTTATTTACGGCCGCGAGCTGGCAAATGGATTTTCCGAATTAAATGACCCGATTGACCAGCGAGATCGTTTTGTGCAGCAGATGAAAGAACGGGCGATGGGTGATGACGAAGCGCATCAGATGGATGAAGACTTCGTCCGCGCCTTGGAATATGGATTGCCGCCGACAGGTGGTTTAGGAATCGGGATCGATCGTCTCGTCATGATCTTGACGAACAGCGCCTCTATCCGTGATGTATTGCTATTCCCACTGACTCGGCCGGAACAGAAATAATATAATCAAACACCCTTTGAAAGAACGGCTTCAAAGGGTGTTTTTACTCTTTACATGGAGAAAGGACGAAAATAATATGAAACGCTCACGAAGAATTTTGGGTGCAGCACTACTCATTGGTAGTTTTTATACAGCTGCAGCGTGGGCAGCATCGGATGAGCCGGATTCGATCATTATCCGCAAACACCCTATGCCGATAGAACAGACAGTAGGGAAGACGGCGGGAAAAACGACTACGACAGCAACGACGCAGGCCGACGATACTACAAAAACGACCGGAACACCGCGTAACAGCACCGCAAAAAATGATGCGGCCAAGGACGCGAACTTGGCTAAACCCGAAGGAAAAGACCGTTATGAGGAGGAAGTAATACCCAATCCCAAATTATCCGATATGGCCGTAATTCCCTTGTATATTATACCGCTGACGGAAAAAGATTTTACCATCGGGGGCCTGGGTGCCGGCGATATGATGACGAAAGTACGGCGTGTACTGGGCAGTCCGGAAAGATATTTGGTTAGTGAACACTATACTACGCTGCGGTATAATGATGACACGCAAAAGCTGCGGGTCGTTCTGCGCAACGATACGATTGATATGCTCAAAGAGCCGAACGAACAGGGAAACCGTGTACAAGTCGGCGTCAATTCTATCTTTCTGGCGCAGGGAACGAATATAGCGGCAGGCCGCGACATCCATCTGGGATATCCGGTGGAGTCGGTCATACGGCGGTACGGGGCACCGACGAATATTTTGCGTGATACGGATTCCAATATCTATTACATGGTATATGAGAGTCCGCGAAAAGATACGATGCTTGTTTTTGCCATCTATAACCGGAAAGTGGAACGGATCGCGCTGATGCCGCCGCGCACACCGTACATCGATCCACCGAGTGAGACATTGCCGATCAATGCCATGTTTGCTCCCAGAGATTTTTCCCTTATGGGATTTTCACTGGAAGATCCATTTGAAGCCAATAAATATAATATGTGGACTAATATGATAACCAATAAGGGCAACAAATTTTGGATCTACGGTGATTATGGAGTGGAAATAGATCGACACAATACGATAAAGCGTGTGTTTCTGATGACAAATAATGCCTATACGAACCGTGGAGCGACGTTAGGCTATCATGTATCTACGATTTTAGGGCTGTACGGACTGCCGCAGCGGCTGGAAAAAGGTTCCGACGGCAGCAAATCTGTCGACGGATATTTCTATGACAACCCATACCAAAAAGGCACTTCCCTGTTATTCGTTGTGGATCATGCGCAAAATTATGTGGAGGATGTGCTTCTTCTCAATACTCCTATCGAAGATTTGCAGAATCCCAAGAAGCGATATGGTCTGGAAGCATAGGCAAGCATTACGGCTTATAGGAACCATGTAAAATTTAGATAGACAAAAGCCTTTACTTATGCAGGCCAGTTCCAGTATAATAAAGATAACAATAAAGCAGATGAAGGTGATTCCTATGGTTACAGATGCAGAGGTTTTGAAACGCTGGAAGTACATTGCCCAGGATGAAGAAAAATTGCTGATTCTTATCGGCGGTCCGGGCTCCGGCAAAAGTAGACTGATTCGAGAATTAACGTACCAGGAAGGATGGAAGATCGTCGATGCAAAAGAACTATTCGATGATGAGTTTTTGGAAATTCCACGGGCCGATCGTCCCGAACAAGCGATTTCTCTTATCTCGGCTGCGATTCACAGACTGAATGCACGTGTAGTAATGATTGACAATGTTGGGTTTTTATTTGCACCAATTTTGAACCTGAATCCCGTAAAGATGCTAAAACAGCTCAGTCATGAATGCCCCCTGATCGTGAGCTGGCGTGGACACATTGAAAAAGATACACTGTACTTTGAACATAATGGGGATCCAAAATATGCTAAGTTTAAGGTAGAAAACATGAATCATGTAGTTTCTTTGGATTAAAAGGCACGGTGAAGAGGCTGTACTGACTAGGATACTGTCAGTACAGCCTCTTTTTGTATGGAGGTACAGTATCCGTTCGGCAAAAGGGCAGCTGTTCCGTTTAAAAAGTGGATTGGAATGGAGCAAGACGAGCGTATTGAAAAATAAATTATCGCTCAACTCTGCCGCCTGCCGATTGACAAATGAAAAGTAAATAGATACTATTACCTTAAAGAAACGCATGCGAAGGGCGGTACTTTTTTATGATGCGGGTATTTGGCAGCGCTGCGGCTGCTGCGTTAATACTTTCAACAAATACGTATGAACGGAGAAGAGAATGATAAAAAAAGCCTATGAACGGGAATGGGAAAAACTGGGAGTATTTGAAGTAAGCAACAAATTAATTGATCTAGCACAAAAAAATAAAAAGTACAGTACGTTTTTGAATGCCGGACGAGGAAATCCTAACTGGATCAATACGCTGGGACGCCGTGCATTTGCCCGGTTTCTTGAATTTGGCATGGTTGAATCAGAACGTACGATGCAGGACGGCGATCTAGCCGGATATATCGAAGGCGATAAGATCGAAAGCCGGTTTGATCAGTTTTTCAGTCAAGAAAACCGTGTGGATTCCTTTATTCGTGAAGCGATGGAATATGCCGAGCATACGCTGTCCATTGATAAGAAAGAGTGTATTCTTGAATTATCCAATGGTATTGCAGGAAATAATTATCCCGTTCCCAGCAGATGTCTGGTAAATGTGGAAAAAGTCCTCAATGCATATTTGGAGGAGACCTTGTATCCGCAAACGGGATTGGCAAAGACGACAAAACTATTTCCCGTTGAAGGCGGAACCGCGGCGATTGTATATATTTTTGATTCACTCAAACACAACAGGCTGCTGCATGAAGGCGATCAAATTGCCATCAATATGCCGATTTTTACGCCATATATCCAGATACCACGCCTTACAAACTTTCAATTAACCGAGATTAACGTGACCTCTACAAAAGAAAGCAAGTGGGAAATCGCAAAAGAAGAAATGGAAAAACTTCTTGATCCGGCCATCAAGGCATTTTTTCTCGTAAATCCCTCCAATCCCGGCGCACACTCCTTGGGAAGCGAGTCCTTGCGGCAGCTTAAGAAAATTGTGGATCAGCGCAAGGACCTGATCATTATTACCGACGATGTATACGGGACTTTTGTCGATCGGTTCCAGTCGGTGTATGGACTGGCTCCGTATAATACCCTGCTGGTATACTCGTTTTCCAAACTATTCGGATGTACCGGATGGAGATTGGGATTAATTGCCGCCAATGAACACAATGTGTGTAATGATCTGCTGGAAAAGCTGCCGGAAGAAGAAAAATGCATATTAGACAGCGATTATTCCATTGTAACGACAAAGACACGGCAATTGCCTATATTAGACCGTATTTGTGCAGACAGCCGCTCGATCGGGTTGTATCATACCAGCGGCCTAAGCACACCGCAGCAATGTTTGATGGCGTTATTTTCCCTGACGCATCTGGTCTGCCAAAAACAAGAAGACATGTACTTTAAAAGTGCAGATGCCATTGTGGCACGGCGATATCATATACTGTGCGAGGCACTGGGAATTCCGGAAGACAATTCGCCGACCAGCGCAAAATATTATACGATTATCGATATATACCATATAGCAGAACAAAAATACGGAAAATCGTTCCGCACGTATCTGGAAAAAAATGTAGAGCAGATAGATTTTCTAGTGCGTCTGTCAAAAGAAAAAGGATTGGTTTTGATGGCGGGAATGGGATTTGATGCACCGGCGGGCACGCTGCGTATCTCTCAGGCCAATTTACCGGACGAGGACTATCGTCAAATCGGCATTCGCATTCTTGCGCTATTAGAGGAATATTACCGGAAATATAGTCGCTCCTAGGAAGGTCTGCGGGGAAACTTCTGTATATACTGGGTATAAATACTTTTTTTCTCTTTTTCCGCGTGGTATAATATTTCAGTATGGTTCATATTATTTTATCGTATACATAAAGGAGAAATCATCGAATGAACGATTATATCATTGCGGTCATACTCGGCGTTGTCGAAGGATTGACAGAATATCTTCCTGTTTCCTCCACGGGGCATATGATCCTCGTCGGCGACTGGCTGGGCTTTGACGGACCGCGGGCCAGCGTCTTTGAAGTGTTTATTCAGCTAGGGGCTATCTTATCCGTTCTATTGATTTACAAGGAAAAATTTTTACGCATGGCACGGCAGTACCGGTGCTGGAATATGTATCGCCGGGAAAACTGGTTCCGCCATGATACGGGGCTGACCTTAGCCCATGTCGCGGCCGGCATTGTTCCGGTCATGGGTGTCGGCTACTTGGCGCATCATGCGATCAAGACCTACTTATTTTCTCCCGGCACCGTTATCATCGGGCTGATCCTCGGCGGCTTTTTTATGCTGGCTGCGGAAAAAGTGCATATGCGGGTTGTGTGTGACGATGTGGAAAAAATGACGATCATGCAGGCTTTTTTGGTAGGGGCCTTTCAAATACTGGCCTTATGGCCGGGGTTCTCCCGTTCCGGATCGACGATTTCCGGTGGTCTGTTTTTAGGATTGAGCCGTAAATGCGCTGCCGATTTTTGTTTTATTATCGCCGTACCGGTCATGGTCGTGGCCTGTATTTATGATTTGCTCAAAAATCTGAGTAACCTCGCCGGCGGGGATCTGATCATGATTGCGATCGGATTTGTCGTGGCTTTTGCGGTAGCCTACGTTTCGGTTCTCTGGTTTCTTAAATTTCTCAATAAGTCCAGTTTGGCAAGTTTCGCCTACTATCGATTCGTAGTCGCACTGGTATCCTTCCTGCACTTTTTTGTATTGAACTAACAGAAGATATAAAGAAAACGGGTACATATTGCTGCAGCTTGTGCTGCGGCAGCATGTACCCGTTTTTGCGGGTATGCTTATTGGATGAATTCAGTCATTATTTCATCCATGAAGGCATCGGCGTGGACATCCTCCGGTAAATCCATGGAAATATTTTCGAGCAGGGTAGGAAACATGATTTTGATTCCCTGTTCGAACACGAAATAATAATACTGCAGTTCATCGCTGCCATGTGTTACGACGGGAACCATCGCTTCGTTAACGGCAAAAGCGACATTATAAAAATCGACCATTTCTGTTTTGAGCCGATCAAGATCCACTTTTTCTTCACTATAATCCTGCATGAGATTCGTACCCATCTGGGCCAGCATATCGGGAATCTGCGCCAGCTGTTCCGGCGGATCCAATTTGGCATGTTCCATGATGTGCAGCAAGGTATGCATGCTGCTGATAATAGATTCGCAGAAGAAATTGTAGGTGAATATTCCTTCCGAATTCACAAGATTTGTATATACATGTTTTTCCATATAAGAGTCTCCTTTAGCTAATGTAAGATAGACTTATTATATCATGATACGCGGTAATCGGAAACGGATAGAACAAGTAAGAAGTTTTTATTTGTATCTTCCGGTCAAATTCATTTGAGTAAGATCGTAGAATATGATACCATTACTATGATAGCTAAATGTAAGCACAAGCTTTTTGAGCGCCGTTAGGAGGAAATTATGTCTCGAGAAAAAAAGATCAAATTAAAGAAACGGTCGGATCAATCGATTAAAATCCGAAAAGGACTTGCCATGCCGGTCGGCCGCGTGGGAGAAAACAACGCAGTAAGTTTTCGTGATTGGCAGGATCTCAAAGCCAAATATTACACGTTTCACGGACGCGTACAGCGCCGCCCGTTTATTTTGCGGACCCTGGTCCTTGTTTTTGCACAGATTCTGTTTTCCTTGATTCTGTACAGCAAATTTGTGGAATCACTGATTATTGGACGCCCGGAACTTGCCGCTGTTTTTGCAATTATATTTATCGTATTGACGATTCCTGTCGTTTGGGCACAAATATCCTTGGGTATCAGACGGTGTCATGATTTCAATAAATCCGGCGCGTTATTTATCGTACCCTATGTCTGCTATATAGGAAGCCTGGTAGCTCCCGTACTGGGACTGCACAACTTGGAAATTCTTGTGCAATCCATTACCGCCGTATCGTATCTGGCGCTCTTTACCATAAAAGGAAACTCCGGTGACAATGCATACGGAGCCGAGCACGCACGCTGAGATACAGCGTGCAGCTGAGAATACAGAGGGGGGAGGCGGACGAATGACGTTGGATCAGGGAAAAGTAGGAATGACCTATCTTGTAGAAGAACTATCGCTGCCGACTAAAATGGAGAAGCGCCTGCAGGCGCTAGGGATGACAAAAGGAACGAAAATCGCGGTCCTGAACAATAAAAATGCCGGTACTTTGATTATTAAGGTACGCGGGACACGGCTGGCTATCGGTAAAGGGATTTCCAGCCGTATACAAGTTAGGAGTTGAATACAGTGGAACAGGATGTATCGAATGCCTCGAGCGGACGCAAGCATTTGCACCGCTATCGGCATGGCATAGCACACAAAGATTTGACAGTGGCATTTATCGGGAATCCGAACTGCGGTAAAACGACACTGTTTAATGCGTATACGGGAGCCAACCTCAAAGTGGCCAATTGGCCGGGCGTAACGGTAGAGAAAGTAGAAGGCTCTGTTGTCGATCATGGTGTCACTATACATCTTGTCGATTTACCCGGAACATACAGCTTGACCTCCTATACCATGGAAGAACAAGTATCACGTAATTTTATATTGAGCGATGAAGTCGATGTCATTATCGACGTGGTAGATGCATCGGCGCTGGAACGAAATCTGTATTTGACCCTGCAGCTCCTGGAACTGGGAAAACCGGTCGTGATGGCACTGAATATGATGGATATTGTAGAAAAGCGGGGCATGGAAATTGACCTGCACCGCCTGCCGGAAATGCTCGGCATTCCTATCATTCCAGTATCGGCCCTAAAGCGGCGCGGATTGAGCGTGCTCCTGCATGCGGCCATTCATCATCGAGACCATGTCCATCCGGACCGGCTCGTACACGATCACTCCAGTCATACCCGGCATCGGCATAACCACCACAGTGAATTTGCCATGGTGTACAGCGACCTGCTGGAAGACAAGATCGATGTCATCAAAGAACAACTCAAGCTGCAGTATCCGCAGATGTTCAATCACCGCTGGCATGCACTCAAACTGTTGGAGCAAGATGCGGAGGTCACGAGGAACTACCCGATCGATGAGAAAGGCCGTATTGTTGATAGAAGCTATGAAACGGATATTATTAACCAAAAATATGATTTTATCGAGGAAATCATACATGAAGTAGTCGTCAACCGAGAGGAAAAAGTAGCCGCCACAGAATACGCAGACCGTATATTGACCAACCGATGGCTCAGTATACCCGTATTTCTTCTGATCATGGCCGGCGTATTTTTCCTGACTTTTTATGTGGGTGATTATTTAAAATCCTATTTTGAACTGGCACTGGATGTCATATCCGCACAAGCGACCAGCGGGCTGACCCTGCTCGGAGCCAATGATATGCTCATCTCACTCGTCGTCGAAGGAATTATTGCCGGGGTCGGCGGTATCCTGACCTTTCTGCCCAATATCTGCATTTTATTTCTGACACTGGCCTTTTTGGAAGACAGCGGCTACATGTCGCGTGTCGCTTTTATTATGAATGACATTATGGAACGGCTGGGACTTTCGGGGCGTGCTTTTATCCCCATGATACTGGGATTTGGCTGCTCCGTGCCGGCGATCATGGCTTCGCGGGCGCTGGAAAATAAGACAGACCGGTATCGGACGATGCTCGTGACGCCGTTTATGTCCTGCAGTGCCAGACTGCCGATTTATATCCTGTTTTCAGGTATGTTTTTCCCGCAGAATTCGATGCTGGCAGCCTATTCCATGTATATCATCGGAATTGTCGTAGCCCTTCTTTCCTTATTGGGCATGAACCTTGTGGAAAAACGGACGCAGGAAAATGCGCTGCTCATCGAACTGCCGGAATATAAACGTCCCAGCAGCCGTACCGTGGGCATTTATGTATGGGAAAAAGTAAAAGACTATCTGAGCCGGGCCGGTACCATTATCTTTGCCGCCTCTATTATCATGTGGTTCATTCTCAACTTCGGCCCAGGCGGCTATGGCGAAATGACCAATAGCTACGGAGCACTTATGGGAAAATGGCTGGTGCCGATCTTTGCACCCATTGGTCTGGGATACTGGCAGATATCCTTAGCGCTTATCGCGGGGATATCTGCTAAAGAAGTCGTCGTATCCAGCTTTGTCGTCCTTTTTGACGGACTCAATATTAACTCCGGTGCGGCACTTATGAGCCTGGCAGGAACACTGGGAAGCGTAGGCTTTACTCCGCTCAATGCCTATTGCATGATGCTCTTTTCCCTGCTGTACATCCCCTGCGCAGCCACGCTGGCAACGGTACACTCTGAATCACACAGTTGGAAATGGACGATCTTTTCCGCCGTCTTTCAAATTGCCGTTGCCTGGATCGTTACCTTTATCGTATACCAAGTAGGAAGCCGGATACTATAAAGCAGGCGGGAAACGGATAAGGGCAGCTTCTCGGATCGCTGCTGTTGGAATAGAAAAGGTCGGAATATCATTATGTGAACTGTAATGTGATTTTAAAAAGTTTACATAAATAATAGACAAGCTGGGGAAAACACTGTATAATAATTGCGTGTAAAAACGGGAACGTTTTTTCACTTTATGTACTATATAGGAGATGTAAGGAGATACGAATGAGTATACCTATGATAAAGCTGGATCACATGAGCCATTCTTATACGGATGAAGAAGGAAAGCAAGTGTATGCCGTACGGGATGTATCGTTATCGATCCAGACCGGAGAATTCGTGGCGATTATCGGCACGAATGGTTCGGGAAAATCTACCTTGGCCAAGCATTTCAATGTTCTGCTTGTACCGACAGAGGGAACTTGTGAAGTCTGCGGCATGCGTACGGATGATCCTGATTTGACTTGGGATATCCGGCAGAAAGTCGGCATGGTTTTCCAGAATCCAGATAATCAGATCGTAGCCGCCATTGTGGAAGAAGATGTAGCCTTCGGACCGGAAAATCTGGGAGTGCCGTCGGAGGAAATAAAAAAACGTGTCAAAGCGGCGCTGGAACGCGTCAATATGACGCAATACGCGCACCATGGTCCGCATCTGCTGAGCGGCGGCCAAAAGCAGCGTATTGCCATTGCCGGTATTTTGGCCATGCAGTCGCAATGCATCGTTCTCGATGAACCGACGGCCATGCTTGATCCGATCGGCCGCAAAGAAGTGATGGATACGATTCATCAGCTGAATGCAGAAGGAATCACCGTTATTTTGATTACCCATTTCATGGAGGAAGCCGTCACGGCAGATCGTGTTGTTGTTATCAATCATGGCAGACTGCAGATGGATGGCAAGCCCCGGGATATTTTTACCCATGTACGGGAACTAAAGGACATGGGACTGGATGTGCCGGTTTCGGCTGAATTGGCCTTGCGTCTGCGGGAAAAGGGAATTTCACTGGACGGTACGATCATAACAAAGGAAGAATTAGGGGACGCATTATGTCAATACAGTTAGAAAACGTGTCGTATACCTATGGAGTAGGTACGCCGTTTGAAAAGACAGCGCTGCGCAATGTAACGATGGAAATCAGCAGCGGCGATTTTGTCGGAATCATCGGACATACGGGATCCGGCAAGTCCACACTGGTGCAGATGTTGAACGGATTGCTGCATCCTACGATGGGACAGGTCACGGTCAATGGCATGGATATCAGGCAAAAATCAAAAGCAGCGATGGATATGCGCCATAAAGTAGGCATGGTGTTCCAATATCCGGAATACCAGTTGTTTGAAGAGACCGTTGCCAAGGATATTGCATTTGGTCCGCGCAATATGGGGTTGACGGAAGAAGAAATAGAACAGCGCGTCAAGGAAGCTATGGAATTCGTCCATCTCGATTATGAAGAATATGGCAATCGCTCTCCCTTTCGGCTGAGCGGCGGGCAGATGCGCCGTGTTGCCATTGCTGGCGTTATCGCGATCCATCCGGAATACCTGATTCTCGACGAACCCTCGGCGGGACTGGATCCCGTAGGCCGTGAAGAAATATTTTCCGAAGTCCAGCGCTGGCATGAAGAAAAAAATATTACGGTTATCCTGGTGTCTCACAATATGGAGGATATTTCCCGCCTGGCCAATCGATTGATCGTACTGGACCACAGCGAAATTATTCTTGATGGAGAACCGCTGGAGATATTTGCTAAGCAGCAGGACCTGCTGCATCGTGCCGGAGTCAGTGTGCCGCCGGTCACGGAGGTGTTGCAGTATCTGCAGGGCCGCGGTCTGCCGGTCGAAGACCGTGTGCGGACCGTAGAAGAAGCCGCGGCCTCGATTTATGCGGGGGTAAGGGGGAATACGCATGCTCACTGATATTACACTGGGTCAATATTTCCCGGGACATTCCTTTTTGCATAAACTGGATCCGCGAGCCAAAATTATGGCGACGATGATTTTTATCATAGCGATATTTTTTGCGGAATCTCTTCCGGCCTATGGCGTAGTTACGGCGTTTGTGGTGCTCAATTTTGTGGTATCGCGGCTGCCGCTGAAACTGATCGTCAAGTCGTTGAAGCCGTTGTGGATTATTATTGTGTTTACGATGGGCATCCATATCTTTACGACGCCGGGGATCGTACTGTGGCAGTACGGATTTATTTCCATTACCAAGGAAGGCGTGTACCAAGGGAGTCTGATGACGGCTCGTCTGGTATACTTGATTATCTTTTCCTCCCTGCTGACCTATACGACGTCCCCCATCGTGCTGACGGATGGCATCGAACATATATTGAATCCCTTCCGGCGCATCGGGGTGCCGGCGCATGAACTGGCCATGATGATGACCATTGCCCTGCGCTTTATCCCGACGCTATTAGAAGAAACCGACCGGATCATGAAGGCCCAAACAGCCCGCGGTGCCAACTTTACGAGCGGCAGTATACTGCAGCGCGGCAAGAATATGATACCGCTGCTGGTGCCGCTGTTTGTTAGTGCGTTCCGCCGGGCCGACGAACTGGCGACGGCGATGGAAGCCCGCTGTTACCGCGGCGGAGAAGGCCGGACGCGTATGAATGAATTATCCTATACCTATCGAGACGGGATTGCCATGGCGGCTATCGTTCTCGTAACGGGAATTTTGATTTGGATGCGGTGGTTTATATGAAAAAGAACATCTGTCTGACCGTTGCCTATGATGGAACCGATTTTCACGGATTTCAGCGGCAGACCAATGCTCCTTCGATTCAGCTGGAAATTGAGCGGGCCTTATCTCGTATATTTTCCGCACCGATCACGATTTATGGAGCGGCTCGTACTGATGCCGGAGTCCATGCGCGCGGACAAGTCGTTAATTTTTACGGAGAAGGTTCGATCCCGATAGAGAAAATCCCCTATGCGGCCAAAGGATATCTGCCGTCGGAAATCGTCATACGTACGGCGCAGGAAATGCCGCAGCACTTCAGTGTGCGTCATGACTGTACCGGTAAGCACTATCGCTATACTATCAATAACGCACAAGTTTGTGATCCCTTCCTGCTGCGCTACGCCTGGTTCATACGCAAGCCGCTGGATATAGAAGCGATGAAAGCCGGCGCGGAAATACTGCTGGGGACCCATGATTTTTCTGCCTTTGAAGGGCAGAATACGACGCCCATGAATCCGCTGAAAACAATGTATGACATTACCTTTCAGCGAGAAGGAACAGCACTGCAGATCAATGTACTGGGAGACGGGTTTCTATATCATATGGTCCGCAATATGGCAGGCGGCTTTGTCGATCTGGGACTTCACCGCATGACCGTAGATTCGTTCCGCGCGATTCTGGAAGGACTGGACCGGACCCGGCTGGGAGCGACTGCCCCGGCTCGAGGACTATGTCTGGAACGCGTGTTTTATTCCTATGAAGGGCTAAAAGAAACAGAACAATTGCTGCGGGAACACGCATTATAACAGAAATATAAAAACTTGATGACGCATATTTAAAAATAATATGATAGAATGCAAGGCGTGTATATTGATACGCGCCTTTTTCTGTGTCATACTTTAAAGGTAACGTTAAAAAAGCAATACATGCAGAAAAAATGAAAAAGCAAGACAGGGCAAAGGGAGAGGTTAGACTTTTCCCTTATCTCCCTTGCCTTTGTCTCTCTTGACAGGGGCCTGCATTTAAAAGACGGCCTGCATGTACTTGGTAATTTTGAAAAGAAGGTATTATAAATGGCACAACATATTGAGATCATAGCACCGGACGAAAGAGAAGTCATACGGCAAATTGGCTTTGTTCATTTTATGTCGGTTTCTACTTTTGCCGCGTCCATGGGGTATTGCGGCATGTGTTTCGGATGGCGTCTGGCTCATCAGATTTGGGGAGCTCCGGCCTGGATCGGAGAATGTTTCGGAGCCGTGGCCCTGCTGATTTATTTTTGGGTATTTTTCCAGTATTTTCGTAAATTGCGAATCGATACGGCAGCCGTACGGGCAGAATGGAATTCTCCGTCTAAAGTCAATTTCTTCGGAACATTTACGGTTTCTACGGTATTGCTGGCAGCGGTACTGGCACCGTATAGTCATGTGGTGGCCAGCATATTCTGGTGGGTGGCACTGGTAATGATTCTGCTGTTTGGCTGGATATTACTTAGTCATTGGCTGCTGGAACGTCAGAATATCAACGAAGTGACACCGGCTTGGCTGCTTCCTGTACTGGGGCCTATTACGATCCCCATTGCCGGGAATGTGCTGCAGAACCCCGGGTTTCATGATATTTCCGTATTTTGTGTCGCTATCGGGATTGTGACGGGGATTCCGGTTATTGCGCTGCTGCTGACCCGCAGTATCATCGGCAAGCCGCTGCCGGATGCGGTGCAGCCCAGTTTGATGATTCTCATGGCACCCTTTGGCATGGGCTATATCACCTACAGTGATACGTTTGGCCCGGATAATTTTACGGCGTTATTTATCTGCGCCGGGATTTTCCTTCTCGTGCCGATCGCCTGCAAAGTTGCCTCGATCATGCTCAGTACTCCGTTTCGCATGGGCTGGTGGGCTGCTAGTTTCCCCAGTATGGCCTTTACAAACGGCGTATTGCATTTCAGTAACGACTACACCGTGTTTTGGACGCGTGCACTGGGATTATTCCTGTTGATTTGTGCGACATCCTTGATTTTATGGCTGTCAGGCAAAACGATATGGGCGATCCATCATAAGACACTTTGGAAATTATATTGATTACAATGCCGATGTGGTATAATATACATATAAGAAACATCGTTAGGATCACAAGAGGAATGTACGTACAAAGGAGTGAGGGCTATGTTGAAAAATTTACTGGTAAAACTAGCAGAAGGTAATGATTTGACATCTCGGGAATGTGTATTTGCCATGGATCGCATTATGGACGGACGCGTTTCCAATATTCAGCTCAGCGCATTTTTAGCAGCTTTGGCTGTCAAAGGGTGTACGGATACGGAAATAACTGGTTTTGCCCAAGGAATGCGGGAACACAGCCTGAAGGTGGAACATCATTTGAATTTATTTGAAATCGTAGGTACCGGCGGAGATACGGCCAAGACCTTTAACATTTCCACGACCGCGGCATTTGTCATTGCAGCCGGCGGCGTACTGGTAGCCAAACACGGCAACCGAGCCAAGACATCGCGCAGCGGTTCGGCAGATATGCTGGAAGCACTGGGCGGTAATATTTTTTTGGAACCCGATAGCTGTCTGGAGATGCTTCGTGCGATCGGCATCTGCTATTTCTATACACGATACTATTACTATATGATGAAACATATTGACTCCGTTCGCGAAGAACTGGGGATCCCGACCATTTTCGACGTGCTCCGTCCCTTGACCAATCCGGCCCGTGCCAAATATGAACTATTAGGTGTAAACAAGAAAAAACTTGTCGAACCGATGGCCCGTGTACTTTCCAATCTGGGCGTCGTGCGCGGCATGGTAGTATATGGACAAGATGGATCTGATGAAATTTCAGCTTCGGCAGTTACGACCGTTTGCGAATTCACAGGAAATGTCTTCAAGACCTATGAAATCCGGCCGGAGGATTTTTGTCTGAGCCGCTGCCGGCAGGACGAACTGGCAGGCAGCACACCGAAAGAAAATGCGGCGATTGCCCGCAGTATCCTGAAAGGGGAAAAAAGTGCTAAGCGTACGGCGATTATCATGAATGCCGGAGCCGGACTTTACATCTGCGGCAAAGCGCTTACGCTGGAAGCCGGCATGAAGGAAGCGGCACGCCTTATCGATTCGGGAAAAGCTATGCAGAAAATGGATGAATTTTTAAGAATGAGTCAGCAGTTATCTGCGATAGAACGTTCCCGCGTTGCGGAATTCTTATAATATATGGACAGCAGCGTATACGGGGCTGACAGGGGGGACGAGAACGCTCGACTCTCTCCTGTCAGTCCCTTTTAATGAGCGGCAGGCTATGCAATATCCGTATCTATATGGAATAGGGTGCACATAGTTGCTTAAAAAAGATGATTGAAACGGAACTAGTATTTTGGAAATAACAGTACTTGTGGTATAATAGAGTATCGAATTGCCTGTTTGGCCGAATACGTATATGTTGTGCATCGGTCAGTTTATCTATAGTTATCCCTATGACGTATTTTCTGATGGAAATAGGCGGGGATGAATCATTTCGAAACTACTCGTATAAAAGGATAGATATATAATATGAAGGATAAAACATTAGGGGTTTCGATCCACATCTTCGGTGTGCTGGCTGTAGTAGCCGTACTGTGGGCGATTCAACTTGTTCTGCCGGATTTTTACATGACCATGTGGAATCTCATGGTACAAGGAGATATAGACGGTCTTACGGACTATATTGCTTCCTTTGGCTATGAGGCTATATTGGTCAGTGTTTTCATGATTACCTTTGTCAATGCGATCGGATTTCCCTCCATCCCATTCCTTACGGTGAACGGTATTATTTTTGGTTTGGTCCCGGGAATCATCATTTCCTGGGCAGGTGAAGTATTAGGCATTGAAATCAGCTTTCATCTCACACGGACGCTGCTGCGCGGTCAGGCTAAAAAAATGATCGAGCGGAACGACATGCTGGAAAAACTCGATTCTTACAGCTGTATCAAGACGATCATCATGGGACGGGCTATACCGTATTCCCCGAATGTATTAGTAACGGCATTCAGTGCACTAAGTCATATCTCCTATAAAGATCATTTTATTGCCAACCTGATCGGCAAAATACCGGCAGTCGTCATAGAAGTCTGGCTGGGGCACGATCTGCTCCGTTTCCATGAACACTGGGGCCGTCTGTTGGTGTTGGTATTGCTGGTGGCCGTTGTATATGGATTTATGTGGTGGAGAAAAAAGCATCGTCCGAAACTGGCACATATGGAATGCCATCATCAGGAATCGGACAGTATCTCTGTTACAAAAAAATAGTGCGAAAGTATTGCAAAAAGAGGATCGGCGCAAGCCGGTCCTCTTTTTATGCCAATCATAGGATGTTACAGTGTCATTTTTTCCTTCAAGGTTTTGAAAAAAGCGTCGACGATCCGCTTATATACGCCCATCGTATCATCGGAACTGTACCGCGTCCGCGTTTCCTCACGGGAAAATACGACACTCCCTGTTTTGGTATCATACACATCAAATCGCAGCGTTACCGTCGTATTGGGGATATAGGTATCCGGTACATATTCGGGTACGGTGATCTCCTGAGACACGGTGTACGGTCTGCCGTCGCGGTCATATACGACACGATCGATCCACTGGGACCGCCACTCCGTATGAGCAGCGACAAAACTGCTGTCTTGGCTGTACTGCATCAGCCGGGCCTTTATGTATACATCGGCAGCAGGAACAGCAGAAGCGGCAGGGGACACAGGAGACGCGGCGGGGACAACTGCCGGAGAAGCAGGCGGCGGTGATGCGGGGGGTGCGATCTGCAGCGCTGTACGGACAGAACTGCCGTTCTTCTTTGCGCGTGTCAAATACGCATCCTGCAATGTTTTTGCCACAATATCATTTTTGATGCTTGCAGCTTCGGACGTATCCAGATTATACACCAGGACCGTCTTTATCTTTGGAAAAGCATACGAACTATCAGACCAATCATCCTTTTCTGCATGAACAGCCAGAGGAACGGAAACAACGATTGTCATCAATGCGGCTAGCAGCCAAGAACCCTTCATACGCAGCAACCTCCTTAGGATACACATACACAATATATACTGTATATCATAAAGGAAAGCAATAAAAAAATCCATGGATAGCACACTGAATTTTTTTCTTTTCCCTGTTTTAACCGACCGGTGAGTAGTAAATACAAAAAAATTTAAAATTAACGAAGAAATTACAAAAAAGCCTTGCTTTTCTAAAATACATCTGCTATAATTACAACATAACAAATAACAATTATTTGTTAGTATGAATTTTCAAAGCTTTATTCAATATAATTGTTATATAAATAGGAGGAATATATTATGAAAAAATTTGTTTGCAGCATCTGCGGTTATGTGTATGAAGGCGAAGAAGCTCCGGAAAAATGTCCACAGTGTGGTGCTCCGAAGGAAAAATTCAGTGAATTGGCAGCTGGTAAAAAAGAATATGTGGATGAACACATTGTTGGAATTGCCAAAGGTGTTGATCCCCGTATTATTGAAGGCCTTCGTTTGAACTTCACCGGCGAATGCACTGAAGTCGGCATGTACATCGCGATGGGCCGTCAGGCTGATCGGGAAGGTTATCCGGAAATCGCAGAAGCATTCAAACGCTATGCGTTAGAAGAAGCAGATCACGCATCCCGCTTTGCCGAAATGCTGGGCGAAGTGTTGACCGCGGATACCTTGAAGAACTTGGAACTCCGTGCGGCTGCGGAACAGGGTGCCTGTGCCGGTAAGAAAGAATTGGCAACTCTCGCAAAACAACTCAACTTGGACGCTATTCATGATACCGTGCATGAAATGGCAAAGGACGAAGCACGCCATGGTCGTGGATTCGACGGCCTCCTGGCTCGTTACTTCGGTCATAAAAACTAAACATATCCAGTTTTTACCCCCGCATGCTTAGCATACGGGGTTTTTGCTATGTAAGTTGCTTTTTGCACATAATTCTTATATAATGAAATAAATGTGTACTGAAGGAGGCGACCATATGAAAAAACAACTTATTGTGGGGGCTTTAGTAGTATCACTTGCCGGATTTAGTGGTACTTTGGCTACGCAGGCCTTTGGTCTAGGCTCTGTTCTCAAAATTGGCGGCGTGGGGGTAGTAGTCAGCAAATTTGGCGAACAACTCAACGATTTCCTGAATAAGCTTTTAATGAAGGACGGTGTAGGGACTGACTATGCAACAAAGGTGGTGCCTGTGCTTAGTGTAGGCAGCGGCGGGTATGTAGGTGCCGCGCAGGTGGTAGGCCCGTCAGAGCAAGTAGAGCAGGTCAAGGCTGTTGGCCAGATCGAAGCTGGGTTTAACGGGAATTTGTTCAGAGCCAAGGCATTGATTCCTATTGATGCCGAAAGCATTACCAACATGCACCGTATCCAGGGCGTCGGGGTTTCTGCTATCATCGACGTACGTTTTTAATTCATTACGATATACAGCAGGGCATTACATTTGTCTTCTTTTTTTATGAAGACAATACAATTACAGGAGGAATGTAGAATGCTGAAAAAGAAACTTGCCTGCATGGCGACAGTTATGG
Source organism: Megasphaera paucivorans (assembly GCF_900103535.1). Classification (GTDB taxonomy): domain Bacteria; phylum Bacillota; class Negativicutes; order Veillonellales; family Megasphaeraceae; genus Megasphaera_A; species Megasphaera_A paucivorans. Next base: position 27,924 of record NZ_FNHQ01000013.1, read on the forward strand.
CATTGTGCGGTTCTATGCTGGTCAGTGCCGCAGGTTATACAATTTTGGAAAAGGCCCAGAAGGTGGAAAGCACTGTCTATGGGACCGTACAGCAAGGTGCTTTGAATGATCGTGTTTCATCTTTGGACAAACTGATCAACGGGCAGTCCGCCGCCGGTACGGGAAGCACGGAAAATCGTGTGGATACCTTATATAAGGAAGTATATGGCAATCCGGGTTCCGATTTATCCATGCTGGCTGCTGTCAATATGATGCAGTGGAAATATGGCGGTCAGATTTCGAATGATTCTCTGCTGTCGCGCGTATCCTCCTTGGAAGAAAACGTAAACGGCCAGGTCGGGACGGGTTCCTTGAGCGGCCGTATTGCCGTACTGCGCCGTTCTCTTTTGGGAAATGAAAAGTTTGTTTCCCAAGCTGTGACGATTCCGGCAGGGATGATCGTCAAATTGCAAAATGTCGATGCCCTGAGCTCCAAAACCTTGAAAAAAGGCGATACCGTACGCCTGGCTGCCTTGGAAAATGTCATGGTAGGCAGTGTAGTGGCGATTCCCAGCGGTTCACAATGTGAAGGCACCGTAACGGATGTACGCCGGTCCGGTATTTTCGGCCGTGACGGCAAACTGGTCATTACGTACGGCACGATTAAAGCCGTTGATGGATCGGCGGTTCCGTTGATCGTAGGCGATAAAGCAAAAGAACAATATAAACAAATGAAAATAGCGGCCGGCGCGTCTGTTGCCGGAGCGGTTATCCTAGGACCTGTAGGATTGGTAGGCGGACTGTTTGTAAAAGGCAGTGAAGTCAATATACCCGCCGGTACGACAATGTTTACAGAAGTCAAAACCGACACGGATGTCATGGGCTTTACAGAAACCCCCATGGACTCTTCGGAAATGAAGACCGCGAATATGGCCGCCAGCGGCGTAGCCGTTCCCGGTGTATCCGGCACAGCGACGCCTGCCGATACGCAGACGGTGGCAATCGGACCGAATGCTACGACTCCCATCGCGACACCGCCGGCAGCGGATGCCAAAATGCCCGTAGGAACAGCACAAGCACCCACACAGACTGTTCCGATGACAGATGAAAAAACACAGGAAGCACAAACAGCGACAGGAGATACACAAGATACTTCAAATCAAACAACGGTAGCCATTACTTCCAATGGAAAACAATAAATAGGTGACGTATATGAAAAAAAATTTGGCAGTATTTATTTTGGCTGCCGCCGTGCCTTTCGCGTTGCCTGTCTTTGCCGATCAGGACGCAGCAGATGCCGGTTCCGTTATGGACAAGACAGCATGGGTAACCAAAAGCACTGCCGATCAAGTGAATAAAAAAGAAAAAAAAGAAAAAACCGTAGACCCTGTGAATCTCGACTGGGCCTCCCGACGGTATGATATCGTGCTGCCGCAGCAGCCGGTAAAAGTAGCGGCGGACTCTCTGTATATGCGCAGTCAAGATGGCTATGTACAGGGGCGGGGCAATGTTGACATTCAGCAGGGAATTGATGAATTTCACAGCAACTATGTAGAAGGCAATACGAAAACGAAAATGTATTATATCCCGGGACCTGCGGTATGGATCCAGGGAGAAACCGCGCTGGACGGCTCGGGTATTACCTATGATGGAAATACGCACAGCGGCAAGGTGGAAAAAATAGCGGGATTTATTGCCGCTAACGTATATATCCGCGGTACGGACGGAGAACTGGCGGACGGCAACGGATACATGAAACACGGACTGATTACGACCCCTCACGCCGTAGCGGAAACCCCGGACTACTATCTGACGGGGGACGACATCCACATCTATCCGGGGGTTAAATTTACCTCGGAAAATACGACACTGTGGTTTAAGCATATCCGTATACTCACGTACGGCCATTATGAAGGCAATCTCGATTCGCAGCATAAGACCAATACCACACTTTTTTCACTGCTGCCCAGACCACGCTATACCTCCGATGACGGCTTTGGCGTTTATGGCGGTGCTACGCTTCCGCTGAATGCAGATGAAACATTCCAATTTGAATTCCAATATGCCATATATACCAAAGGCGGATTCCAGCCGACAGCCCTGTTCATCAGGGATACGAATATCGGGCGCTTTACATTAGGCTATTCGACAGAAGAAAGTACGCAGAGCACCGATAGAGTATGGGCCAAAAAATTCCCTGAACTAACCTACTACATGCCGCGTATCGTCTTTGGCAGTACCGGCATCTATATGGACAACAGCGCAAGCTGGGGCCGCTGGGCTGAAGACGGAGTAGAAACGGGCACGCATAAGGACTTCCAAACGGAAATCAGCCATACCCCGCTGCCTCTCTGGAAACAAGCCAACATTCGTTTTTTTGCAGGCTATCGTAAAGACCTGTACAGCACCAATGATGCCATCGTCCGCGATCCCTATACGGGCGTCGTATTGAACCAAGGCATCAACGACCGGCTATGGACCAGCTGGTGGTATACAAGACATAATATGAGCGGTGTGACACCCTATCGATTCGATACCATCGACCATCCGCGGCAAAAAGGCGTATCCATCGGCTATAAACTAACGCCCCTGGACACCTTTATCCTGACCTTTGATAAAGATCTGGACACCGATCAAGTAGCGGATCGTGATTTCACGTGGGTTCGCGACATGCACTCCTTTGTAGCCACGATTACATGGGAATCTGTCTCCCGCAGCTGGGACTTTCAACTCGTAGCAAAAGACTTTTTCTAATACAAAGAGGTACTCTGAAAAAAGGAGTACCTCTTTTTTGCAGTATCCGTTTTGTTTTTCCTATTTTCATGGTATTATATTTCTTAATAGGTATTTTTTTACTGATTTTTTACATTGGTTGCCTGTAATCTGAGGCGTTTCCTTGTATAATAATAAATGATAATCGGATTTTTTTGGGAGGTGATCACATGGCATTGATATATTGCGTAGAAGACGATGAAAATATTCGTGAACTCGTAGGGTATGCCTTGCGTAGTCAGAAGTTTGATGTAGGAACTTTTGCCGACGGGAAGGAGTTTTGGACCGCTATAGAAGAAAAAATCCCATCTTTGGTACTTCTTGATATCATGATGCCCGGAGAAAGCGGCGTGGAGATTTTGGGAAAACTCCGCAAACGGAAAGATTGCAGCGCATTGCCGGTCATTATGCTGACAGCAAAAACGAGTGAATACGATATTGTTAAAGGACTCGATACCGGAGCGGATGATTATATCTGTAAGCCTTTTGGCATCGTAGAACTGGTTTCTCGTATCCGCGCCGTACTGCGGCGGAGTACGGGACCGACTGATGAACAGACCGTATATACCTATGAAAATGTATCTCTTGATACGGAAAAACATGAGGTACTGGTGGACGGCAAACCTTGCCATTTGACGGTCAAGGAATTTGAATTACTGCAATATCTGCTGGTTAATATCAATATCGTTCTCAAACGAGAACAGATTATGGAAAAAGTATGGGGCTTTACGTATGAAGGAGAAAGCCGCACCATCGATATGCATATCAAGAGTCTTCGTCAAAAACTGGGGGCAGGCGGAGCTATTATCCGGACTGTCCGGGGCATCGGGTATCTCATAGGAGGTAAATAGTGAAAAAGCGAATTTACCTGAGTCTGCTTGCCATCGGCTTGACCTGCATGGTCATGGCCCTGGTCATTTCCGGCTGGATCTTTTGGCGGTCGGCACAAGAGCAGGCGGCCGTAGAAATGGAATCTGCCGTGGCCATGATTTCGGCGGGTATGGCCCGCGACCCGGATACCAAGGGGTATCTGCAGCAAGTGGCCGATGCCGAAAAGGGAGCCCTGCGGATCACATGGATCAATACGGACGGCAGTATCAAGTTCGAATCGGATTATGATGCAGCGAAAATGGAAAACCATCTCCAACGCCCCGAAGTCCAGCAGGCCTTTGCCTATGGGACGGGATCGGCTGTCCGGGAATCCGCTACGATTGAAAAGGCGCTGTATTATTCGGCTAAAAAACTTCCCGATGGGACGGTGCTGCGTGTCAGCCTGCAGCGGGCCACGCTGTATTCTCACTTTTTGGCGCTGCTGCCTATGGCCCTGCTGCTGTTGATCCTGGCGGGCATCTGCTGTATCCGTGCCTCGCGGATGCTGACGGCCAGCCTGTTATCTCCGCTGCGCAAAACGGCCCGAGTCATGGAAAATATCGGGACACCTTCGCAGCAGCTGCCGCAGGAAATGCCGCATGTATATCGGGAACTGCGTCCGCTGGTGCAAAAAATCATGGACCAAAGCAATTACATCAACCATACGATCCAGATCCTGGAACGGGAGCGAAACACGGTCCGTATTATTTTAGAAAACCTGCGGGAGGGTGTCATTCTGACGGATAAAGCCGGGAAAATACTGGCCCTCAATACCTGTGCCAAGGATATCCTGCAGATCCGCAGGATGATGACCGTCAGCGGTCTGTCCTTTGAAAAGATTTTTCCCGGTGTGGAATGGGATCAAATCAAAATGGGAGAAGACTTGCCGATGGCCTATACGCAGAAACTAGTCAAAAACGACCGTCTCTATCAACTCACCGTACGGCCTATATATAAAGAAGAAAACCTCTATGGGGCTCTGTTCATTCTTTATGACATCACCGAAAGCGAACATCGGGAACAACTGCGGCGGGAATTTACCTCCAATGTTTCGCACGAACTCAAAACACCGCTTACCTCGATCAGCGGCTTTGCAGAAATGCTTTCGGCAGGACTCTATGAAGAAGAAAAGGACGTCAAGCACTTCGGCAAACTCATCCAACAAGAATCGCAGCGCCTGCTGCGGTTGATCGAAGGCATCATCCACCTGACGAAAATAGAAGAACATAAGCCGAATATAGAAATGACATCGGTCAAACTCGACACCATCGTCGAAGAAATCGTCAACTTTATGGAACCGGTAACACAAGAAAAGCACGTGACGATACATCGGAAAATGGGAGACCTTGCGGTCTTTGGCAACAACGGCATGCTGCGGGAACTCTGCATGAACCTCATCGACAACGCTGTGAAATATAACCGCAGCGGCGGACACGTATATATCACCCTGCAGCAAGAAGGAAACAAAGCCGCCTTTACCGTCCGAGACACGGGAATCGGCATTCCCGAAGACAAACAAAAACGAGTATTTGAACGCTTCTACCGAGCCGATGCCAGCCGGAATAAGAAAAATGGCGGCAGCGGTCTGGGACTCTCCATTGTAAAGCACATCGTGGAACAACACCACGGGCAAATCAATCTGGAAAGTAAAGAAGGAGAAGGAACGAAGATAACCGTGTATCTTACACTGGCAACATGATATAAGGAAACAAGTAAAAACAACCATTTCGTTGTTGTAGTGCCTCCGATAAACTAGATTTTCAGGTCTAACTTATGGGGGGCACTACAGACATGGTTGTTTTTATTTGTTTTTGCTTTTTTTTATTATTTTCACATTCTTTACATTCTTTACACAGGACACTTACATAGACTTGGTACGATGTAATCACAAAAATAAAAAGGAGTGGATTATATATGAAATTGAAAAAGCTTATCTTCATAGCTCTCGCCGCTGTTATGGTAGTGGGTGCTGCCGGATGCGGCAGCCAGCAGAAGGCGGATGGTGACAAGTCTAGTTCTGCCGCTGTGTCTGGGAGCATTACCGGTTCCGGTTCTTCGGCATTGTTACCGTTGGTGAAGGATGCAGCAGATAAGTTCAAGATAGATAATCAGGGCGTGTCCATCAGCTTAAATGCCGGCGGTTCGGGAACAGGTCTTAAACAGATTGCCGATGGGTCCGTCGATATGGGGAACTCCGACGTACCTGCCGAAACAAAGTTGTCCAAGGACCAGGTTGCTAAACTCGTAGATCATAAAGTCTGCGTCATGACGGTTGCCACGATCGTAAACCCCGACATCGGACAGGTCGTCAAGAGCTTGACCAACCAACAGCTGCAGGACATCTTCACTGCTAAAATCACGAACTGGAAAGAGGTAGGCGGTCCGAATGAAGCCATCATCTTGGTAACACGTCCGCAGACGTCCGGTACCCGGGCACTCTTCAAAGAATATGCTATCAACGGAGCAGAAGAATCGAGCAACAAATCCCTCGAAACAGATAACTCCGGCCTCCTCGTACAGAGTGTGGCACAGAACAAAGGCGCTATCGGCTACGTAGCACTTCCGTACTTGATCAACGACAAGACGGTCAGCACGATCGCGATCAACGGAGTAGCTCCTTCGCTGGAAAATACCTATAACGGTACCTATGCGGTATGGGGATACGAACACATTTACACCAACAAAGAACCAAAAGCCGCTGTCAAAGCGTTCCTTGACTTTGTCCTCTCTGATACATACGGCCAGCGCATCGAAGAATTAGGCTACGGCGTATCGAGCAAAATGCAGACAAAGGAAGTTCACTAAGGTACGTTAGATAACGGAGGAAGTAACATGAATCCTATTGAAATCGCTGTTAAGAATGCACATCGTGATGAGCGGGCCGCCAGGCTCCTCATTACGATCTGTGGTATCGGAGCGGCACTGGTACCCTTCTTTATAGGAGGGTTCCTTCTGTTAAAGGGAAGCGACACGTTCCTGATATTCGGCCACAGTCTGGGAGAATTTCTCCTGTCCGGCCAATGGGCTCCGAGTGATACGGCAGTCGGCGGCGGCCATGTCGGGGCAGCCATGTTTTTATCGGGCTCCCTCGTGACCTGTGGACTGGCCCTGCTTATTTCCTTGCCGCTAAGTATTTCGACGGCCATCTTTATGACAGAAATCGCTTCACCGCGGACGCGGCGTCTGATACAACCGGCTGTGGAACTGTTTACGGGAATTCCCTCCGTCGTCTATGGCTGGATCGGACTTACGGTACTCATTCCGTTCCTGCGGCACTTCTTCATTATGCCATACGGGTTTTCCTTACTGGCAGCCGGCTGCGTGCTGGCAGTGATGATATTCCCAACCATCACGACGATGTCCGCAGATGCTATGGCAGCGGTACCCAAGACGTGGCGGGAGGCCTCCTACGGACTGGGGGCGACGCGCTGGGAGACCATTTCCCGGATCGTCATTCCGGCAGCTCGCGGCGGTATTTTTACCGGCGTCATACTCGGTCTGGCACGTGCCTTGGGAGAAGCCCTGGCAGTAGCCATGGTCATCGGACAGATGAAGGTATTTCCGACCTCCCTGTTCTTACCGGCCAGTACGCTTACGACCGCGATCGCCTCGGATATGGGCGGAGCCATGGAGGGCGGCGAATACAGTGCAGCCCTGTGGACGATGGCGCTGCTCCTGTTCCTTCTTTCGTTCTTGTTTATTTTTGTGATCCATCGCATCAACCGAGCGTCACAACTGAAAGGGAGGGCTTGATATGAGCCGCATTCAACACAAGAAAAAAGTGGACAAGATCATGACCGCTCTCTTTTTCGCTGGTACAGCCTTTGCCGTGATCCTGCTGGTTGCCTTTATCGGTTTTGTTATTGCACAAGGCTTTGGCGAAATGACCTTGGATATGTTGTCCTTCAGCGGCAGCGGTTTGGGAAATATGCTGTTCAATACGCTGTATCTGGTCTTTTTAGCACTCGTATTCAGTATGCTGACAGGCGTACCGGCCGGGATATTCCTCGCTGAATATGCCCATCAGGGAAAAGTAACCCACTGGGTCCGCATGGCCATAGAAACCTTGGCATCGCTGCCATCTATCGTCGTCGGCCTCTTCGGGTATTTAGCCTTTATCGTAATGACCGGGTCCCAATGGAATCTGTTTGCCGGGTCCCTGGCAGTATCTATCCTGACACTGCCGCTGGTGACCTCCGTGACCGAAGATGCCCTGCGCAATCTGCCGGACAGCTACCGCCAAGGAAGTCTGGGCCTGGGAGCGTCGCACTGGCAGACCATATGGCGCGTCTTAGTGCCCGCTTGTTTTCCGCGGATCATGACGGGACTCATCATGGCCGCCGGACGTGGTTTCGGGGAAGCAGCGGCACTCATGTTTACCGCCGGTATGTCAACGGATATCAACTGGAACAACTGGGATATCACCTCTGCCTCATGCCCCTTGAATCCCTTCCGTCCCGGTGAAACCCTGGCCCTGCACATCTGGTCGCTGCGGACAGAAGCACTTCACCCCAATGCGGCACAACTGGCCAGTGTATCCTCGGCGATCCTTATGGTACTCGTCGTCAGCTTTAGTCTGGCGGCCCGATATATTAGTTGGAGACTGGATAAGAAAATGGGAGGAACCAATTCATGACAGAATTAACGACGACCCTTACGGGATATGCGGCACAAGCTCGCGACGACGCGCACGTTAGGGACGAAGCGGCGGCTGCCGATATAACACAAGAAAATACCTTCGACGTGAAGGGACTGAACTTGTTTTATGATAAAACACAAGCCTTAAAAAATATCAATATGACCATCAAAAAACATGAAATCACTGCTTTGATCGGACCGTCGGGCTGCGGGAAATCGACCTTTATCAAAACCCTGAACCGCATGAACGACTGGATAGAAAACTGCCGCGTCACGGGGGAGATCCTCTTTGAAGGCAGAAATATCTACAAAGAAGTAGACTCACTGGCACTGCGGTATCGTGTTGGCATGGTATTCCAGCAACCGACCCCCTTTCCTAAGAGCGTCTTTGAAAATATTGCCTACGGCCCCCGTATTCAAGGCATTTCCAATAAAAAGAAATTGGCGGAAATCGTAGAAGAAAGCATGCATCAGGCCGCCGTGTGGGATGAACTGAAAGATCGGCTGCACGAAAGTGCCCTCGGTCTTTCCGGCGGGCAGCAGCAGCGGCTGTGTATTGCCCGTACGCTGGCGGCGCGTCCGTCCGTTATCCTCATGGACGAACCGACCTCGGCACTTGATCCGATTTCCACACAAAAAATAGAAGATCTGGCGCTGCAGCTCAAAGAAAAATACACGATCGTCATCGTTACGCACAGCATGCAGCAAGCCCGTCGGATATCAGACCGGACCGCGTTCTTCCTGCTCGGGGAATTACTCGAATTCAACAACACCGTAGACATGTTTACCAAACCGGCCAACCCCAAAACGGAAGCATATATCACCGGCCGTTTCGGCTGATGGAGGAGAGACCCTATGAGAGATGCATACGTAGAATCATTGAACGAACTATCCCAAGACATGATGCAGCTGGCCCAAATTGTAGAAACCACGATTGCCAACACGTGGACCGCCTTGGAATCCTTAGATAATAAACTAGCCAGTGAAATCTATCACGGCAACGAAGACATCAACACAAGGGTGCGCGAATGCATGAAAAAAGATCTTACGATCAGTCTCATGCAGACTCCGGTCGCCACAGACTGGCGGCACCTGATGGCTACCCAGAAAATACTATACGATATAGAACGCATTACCGATAACTGTGCGGACATCTGCCACTATATCTTCCACCTCAATAAAGAAGGCGGACCTGTGACACCGCCCACAGGCCTGCAGGAAATGTATCAAGTCATGGCATCTATGGTCGTAGACGTTCTGCGGCTGTACAACGAAGGCGGCATAGACGATATAGACTTGATTCGGGACAAAGACGATATTGTGGATATGGCTTTTACCAAAAGCATGGAGGAAATCAGTGAAAAAATGGTCAAAGAACCCAATCATGTACGCCAATACATCTCCTATGTACTTATTGTCAAATACATAGAACGGATGGCCGACCATGCCTCAAACATTACAGACTGGATACTATACAGAAGCAATAACATGCTGAAATGACAAGCAATAAAAAAAGTCTGTCCCATATTTGCCATACCGACAAATACAGGAACAGACTTTTTATGCTGGAAGAGAGAAAAAGCAACTGCTATTAAATCCGTTACTAATACACATTAAATATAGGACTTGATTAATTCATTCATATAATGGAAATCTGTTTTTTTATCGAGCAGTGGAGTTCCTTGTCGTAGAACGACATTTTTTTGATGAAATGTCGCCTTGTCCTCCCGATACAGAAGACCAATGGGAATGTGGTCACCAAATTCCATGGCTTTTTGCATCGCATTCATTTTGTTTTTGTAGTTATAGGATTCATCTAGTTCATAAACACGTTGATTGTACCACGCAAAGGTGTTGGTTTTGTTAAAACTTACACAGGGCTGCAAAATATCGACCAATGCGTATCCGTTGTAGGTAATTGCCTGTTTCATCAGGGATATCAAATGCTCTTTATGACCGGTAAACGCGCGGGCAACGAATCCGGCACCGCATGCGATAGCAAGAAGAACCGGATTGAGCGGTTCATTACTATTCCCGTCCGTCTGAACCCCGGTTTTCAATCCTAGTACGGAAGTCGGCGATGCCTGTCCTTTTGTCAGTCCGTAAATCTGATTGTCGTGAACAAAATGTGTGATATCGACATTACGGCGGATATTGTGGATAAAATGGTTTCCGCCTTCTCCGTACGAATCACCGTCCCCCGTATCGACGATGACCGTCAATTTCTCATTGGCAATTTTAGCTGCTGCGGCGGCGGGGAGAGAACGTCCATGAAGGCCGCAGAATGCATTGGCACTGATATACTGTGGTGTTTTCGCTGCCTGACCGATACCGGCAGCAATCAATACCTCAGAAGGATTTTTGTCAAGCTGTTCAAGGGCAATTTTCAGACATTCCAGAATGGTAAAATTTCCGCAGCCGGGACACCATGCCGTTTCATACGTACAAAAAGTTTTCGCATTCATTGTACCGCCCCTTTCCGAATCCGTTCGACAATTTCCTCGCCGGAAATCTGGCGACCATCGTATTTCAAAATGCGGCTTTCGCAAAGAATACCAGTTTCTTGCCGGATCAGATCTGCCAATTGACCGGTTGCATTTTGTTCGATATCAATAATATGGTGAGCTTTTGCTGCCTTTTCTTGGAGTTGTTTTACTGGCAGCGGGTAGACATCGCCAAAGACGAGAGCGCCATAGCGGGTATTAGTATCTTTATTCAGCAAAGTAACCGCTTCTTCGATCGGTCCCCATGTGGAGCCCCATCCGATCAAAAGAGTTTCAAAATCGTTGTCACCGATAAAGAGGGGTTCCTGCAGTTCCCGTTTCAGCCCTTCTCGTTTTTTCATGCGTTTATCCATCATTTGAGTACGTACTTCAGCCGATTCGGTAATCCAACCGCGTTCATCATGTTCGTCGCTATCGATTGCCACCAGTTGTTCTGTTTTTCCGGGGACGAGTCGGGGGGATATGCCATTTTCCGAATAGTGGTATCGCAGGTATTCTTTGTTTTCCGTGTATTCCGACATAGGATCCATTATTTGAATCTTTTCTGGGTTGAAAGGATCAACCGTAAATGTAGCATCACCCAGATACTGGTCACTCAAGAGGATAACAGGAATTTGATATTTTTCTGCCAGATTAAAAGCTCGCATTGTCTGATAGAAGGCGTCATACGCGTTTCGCAGCGCGATTACCATACGAGGAAATTCACCCTGCGAAGCGGAAATAACAAATTTCAAATCGCTCTGCTCCGTCCTTGTCGGGAGGCCGGTTACCGGTCCCGGACGCTGGACATCGATTACGACCAGCGGAATTTCCGCCATACCGGAAAGACCGAGCGCTTCCACCATCAAAGAAAAACCACCGCCCGATGTGCCGGTCATAGCACGAGCACCTCCATAGGAAGCTCCTAATGCCATATGGATAGCGGCGATTTCATCTTCTGCCTGCTCTACTACAATACCCGCTTTATCGGCTTTTGACGCGATCGTTTCCATGATAGCAGTGGAAGGAGACATCGGGTATGCGGAATAAAATCGAAGGCCTGCGCAAATAGCTCCGAGAGCAACTGCTTTACTACCGGAAATAAGCATTTGATCGCAATACACTCCATGCAGATGGGAAAAGTGCGTTTCCGTAGATGCATAGCCATCTTCTACCGCCTTGACATTAATATCGAGATATGGCTCTTTTACAAAGGCTTGAAGAACCGCTCTGACATTATCAAGGGATTCTCCAAACAGTTTCAGAACGGCTCCCACCGCAATACTTCCGGAAACCCGCGGATTGCCGAGAACCTTTGCCATGGCATCCATTTGTATGCGGATAAGACGCGGATCAAATCCGGATAATTTAGCGTCGCCGAGAATAAATCCCGTATCCTTCAATTGGTTCGTATGCAGTTCGATGGTGTCTTCGTCGAGAGCAACAATACCGTCGAGCTGATTGCTGTGTGAATGTATCGGTTCGATTCCGAAACGCAGCAAGGAGAAATTATGTCCGCCTCGTACTCGGGACATAAGATCCCTTGTTGTAAAAACGTTGTATCCAGAATACCTTAACAGTTTTTCAAGGATGGACACCGTGGTGTCAATTCCCTGACCCGCTGCTCCGCCAATTAGTAAATTATACATGAGAGCCTCCTTTCAAACATGTCCCCTTTTCGGATGAGAGAGTCTCTTACTTAGCAGGAATCTCTCATTTCATAATTTAGAACTTCGTTTTCCAAAAACATGTAAATTGCAGCAGGTATACAGGGTTCCTTGCTTTTCCGCATGTTTCACAGCAGTATAAATAGCAATAGACCTCCTTTTCAAAAATTTACCGTGAACCATACTTAAAAACCAAGGATACATCTTGTATTAGCCTGTAATTCCTAAACAATAAGTTGAAAAAAATCGCGATACATTAGCTTCATTTTAACACAGGCGATACGTTACGTAAACGAAGTGCATATTTTGTCATGCTGTATCGATGCAGGGGGACGATAGATAGAAATAAATTATATTCTATTCAAATGTAATACGATACTTTTCTTGAGGTGTTTTCTCGTTTGACGAAGAAAAAATGGAGTTGAACAAAAAAAGGGGAGAATACCTTGTTTTGTTACAACTCCATTTTAAATCATATTTTGAAATATAAGTAGTAAAAGTTTTAGAAAATTAAGTGTGTATTAGTCTTCCAATTTGCAACCGCCAAATTCAGGAGAACACCCTCCTAGTACGGGTTGTTGTAAGGATTCCTTGCCAAAATTTTTCTTCCATAGGCCATGGAGGTTACAATAGGCATAAATTGTTCCCTCTTCAGCCCCTTTAAAGGTTGTTTTGGGAGCTTGTCCTGCAAATAATTTATGAACTTCTATTCTATTTCCATTGACCAATGCGATCCATTGTATGAAATGTTCGTCAACCATAGGATGTTCAACGGCACCCACAGTAACCATAAGCTCACCATTAGATACACTAATTTCTGGAACATGTTTTTCTTTAGCGGCATCCACGGCACCGGCAATCAATTTCTTCATAGGTTGGCCGCAACAAGATAACTGACCATTCGTGCCTTGAAGGACAGCTACAAGGTTTCCACAACGTTCACAGTAATAAAAATCTACTTCATTTTCATTCATAATAAAACCTCCTAATTTAATAATATACATAATGTACTTTGCATAAGTAATTATTACTTCATAAGTATTACTTTAATTACTATAGTATATAATTAATGCTTGCTATATGTCAATATTGATTTGATAAGAATAAAAATATATAATAGAATCATAAAAAATAATAAGGAGGAATGTTTTATGTATGAAGATCAGGTACTCGGTATGATAAAAAAAGAACCGGCATTTATGGCGTCTGTAGATGGCCAGCGGCCGCGGATTCGGCCTATGAAGGTTTTTGTTGATGAAACAGGCCATTTATGGCTCTTCAGTCGGTTTGATTCTAAAAAAGTGAGCGATTTGAGTGTGAATCCTCGTGTTGAATTGGGATTTATGGGAGAAGATTCCAGTGTGGTAACTGTTTTTGGACAGGTTAAAGATGCAACGAAGCCGGGAACTCCTCAATTTCGTTTAGTGCGGGATATGATGCTTAACCATGTTCCGGAAATGAAACATTATTTTTCTGAAAATGAAGAAGATAGTATTGTTTTATATCAAGTTATTGTTCATGAAATAAATTATATGCGGCCTGACAGAACGGTTGTTTCCAATATTAACTTGCCGATGACGTACAATCCGGAAGTAGAGGTAACCTTTTGCAAGGGCGGGTTTTGCTTAACGGAGGATAAGTAATACATGCATGGAACAATGATGGCTAAATAAAACAACTCTGTTACAGGGTATAATATGAAAATTTGTACTGATATATAAAAAAGGAGCAGCGCATATGATAGATAAGGAAATTGTAAATTTACTTAATGACCAAATTAATAAAGAATGGTTTTCCGCGTATTTTTACTTAGATATATATGGATATTACATGGATCAAAACCTAAATGGTTTTGGCAACTGGTTTTTAATTCAAACGCAGGAAGAACGAGATCATGCTCTTTTGTTTACACAGTATGTATTAAATAATAATGAACGATTTGTTCTACAGGATATAAAAGCCCCTCATATTGTTTTTACTGATTTTAGAGAACCGGCTAATGCAGCATTGCAACATGAAAAAGGAATAACAAAATCAATCAACACGATCTATGCAGCTGCATATGAAAAAAAGGATTTTCGTACGATGCAGTTTTTGGATTGGTTTGTTAAAGAACAGGGAGAGGAAGAAAAAAATACAGAAGACATTGTGAAAAGATATGATCTCTTTGGAAAAGATGTCAGGGGCTTGTATCTTCTGGATTCAGAACTAGCTGCTCGAGTCTATGCACCGCCTACGTTGACAGTATAATTTTGGATAAAATAAATTATTGTACTAAATGGAATAAGTTGCATAGCTTAATAAAAGATAACATGTTGAAAAGACCTATTTTTTCGTAGAAATACGTGAAATAGGCCTTTTCTTATCGTATGTCTTATGGATTTTTGGAGTACAGAAACATTCCGGCTTGCAACAATGTCATGCATAATAATAGAATAAAAGTTGTAATATGGAACGATTTTGTTGATGAGTGCATGCGTTTTTACATCCGGTCGGAGGGGGCCTGTTTTTTAGTTTGCGGCCGGGCGAGGGATTCGTCGTGGAGCTGATAGAAGGCGTTGCTGGGGCGTGTGAAGCCTTTGCCCATGACTTCCGAGGCTTCGCTGATGATCATAAAGGCTTTGGGGTCTACTTTGTTGATCATGTCTTTGACCTTGGCTATTTCCGTCATCTTGATAACGACGTAGATAATGCGTTTTTCCTGATGGGTGTAGGCTCCCTGTCCGTACATGATGGTGGCGCCGCGGCCGATGTAGCGCATGATGACGTTGGCGATTTCGTCGGCGTGAGCCGAGATGATGATGGCGGTTTTCCGCTGATTCAGGCCCATGACGACTTTATTGGTGACGTGGGCGGCGATGTAGGTGCCCACGAAGGTCAGGACGGCGAGTTCCAGTCCGTACATATACGCAGCGCCGATGATGATGAAAGCGTTGATGCCCATGACGACATTGCCCATTTCCAGCGCATAGAATTTTTTGATGATAGCGGCGACGACATCCAGTCCGCCGCTGTTGCCGTTATAGCGATAGATGATTCCCATGCCGATACCGGTCATGATACCGCCGGTGATGGTGGAGACAATGGGATCCTTGATGACGTTCCAGCCGGACATGAAGGAGGTCATATCGACTAAGACTGAAAAGATGATCGTACCGATGATGCTGAGAATCGTGTACTGCCGTCCCATGAATTTGTAGCAGAACCACATGATCGGCAGATTCATGACGAAGAGACCCGTCCCAACGGGAAAACCCGTGGCATAATGGAGCATAATAGCAATCCCTGTAATACCGCCGCTGAGCAGATGATGAGGAATGAAGAATGTATTAATGCCGATCGACGATACAACAGCACCTACTAAGGTAGCAACATAGGCAATCGTGTATTTGTTCATAAAAACCTCCTGTAGAAAAGAGAATATTCACTGTATCAATTTACTGTGTTATATTGTCAAGTTATCCTAAAACAGGTATAATCAAATGTATAAAATATAATCATTATTAGTTATAAGGTAATTGCATATTATGCATAGATTTTACTTATATCTCGGCAACATGTGCTTTATATGTTAAAATTATAACATACGATTACCCGATAATGAATATGTGGATAGCAATAAACGGGGAAAAAGATTTCAGAATGGAGATACGCGAATGATAGTAGAAAAAGCACATGCAAAATTAAACTTGGCATTACGTATTTTAGGAAAACGCAATGACGGATATCATAACATCGATACGATATTCCAATCCCTTGAACTCAGTGACATAATCCGGGTGGAGGCGGCGGATACCATAGAAGTAACCTGCACGGATCCCACACTTGCCTGTGATGAAACGAACCTGGCCTATAAAGCAGCAATGGCACTGCAGCCGTATTGCCGGAAGGGGCAGGGGGCTCGCATTCATATAGAAAAAAAGATACCGATTGCGGCAGGATTGGGCGGCGGCAGTGCCGACTGTGCTACGACACTGCGTTGTCTGAACCGGTTGTGGGGCTTGAAACTTCCGTATGAAGACTTGTGTCGTATCGGTGCCACCATCGGTGCCGATGTGCCGTTTTGTCTTCGCGGTGGTACCGCCCGAGGCCGAGGTCAGGGCGATATTATTACCCAGCTGCCTGATTTTCCGAGCATGATGGTCATGCTGATCCATCCGCATATAGTGGTCCATACAGAGCAGGCCTATGCCAAGTTTGATGCCAATCCCGTAGATCTGCCGATTCGCCTCGATCTGATGGAAAAGGCGGTATGGCATGGTTCCTTGGATGAATTATCAACATTGATGGGCAATACCTTTGAATCACTGGTCATTCCCGACTATCCTGAAATCGAACGCTGCAAGGACATTTTGGAAATGTACGACTTGAAACCGATGCTGAGCGGCAGCGGCCCGACCGTGTTTGCTATCGTTCCGCCGCCGGGAGATATCGGCATGCTGGGCATCGTTGGCGGCGTATTGGATGATACAGACGTCTTCGTCAGCAGATTTTCTAGGGGAGAAGGGTATGGAGATGAATACTGAAGTAAAACATCAGAAACTGAGTCCGATCAAGCTGGATGCCTATAAACCGCTGCGTGAGGTCGTCAGTGAAACCTTGCGGCAGGCAATTAAAGACGGCATATTAAAGCCCGGGGAACGGCTGATGGAGATCCAGTTGGCCGATGAACTTGGTGTCAGCCGCACGCCGATCCGGGAAGCGATCCGCCGGCTGGAGCTGGAAGGGTTCGTCGTCATGGTACCGCGGCGCGGCACGTATGTGGCCGACATTTCTCTCAAGGATATCGCCCAGGTGTTTGAAATCCGCGGGGCCCTGGAGGAACTGGCTGCCGGATTGGCGGCCGAACGCATTACGGACGAAGAACTGGAAACACTGGAACGTATGATGGTAGAAATCAACGAATACATCGACCAAGGTGCCTTCGACAAAATAGTCGATACGGATGTGCGGTTTCACGACGTCCTGTATCATGCCAGCCGCAATACCCGCTTGGTAGATATCCTGCACAACCTGCGGGAACAGATGCTGCGGTTCCGCTCCATTTCCATGCATTATCCGGGACGACTGGCGGCAACGTGGGAGGAACATCGGCAGATGGTGGAAAGCATTGCCAACCACAACAGCACGATGGCCCGCCGCGTAGCCAAGAAGCACATGGAAAACTCGGAAAAAACCTTGCTCAAGGGGATGAGCAAGGACGAGAAATCAGCACAAATGGTGCATGACCTGTTTCCCCATACGAATAACTAAAAGAAGATGACATACATGAGGAGGCATACTATGATAGACGTTTGGCACGGCTTGCAGCGCATATTCCATAGAGTAGATGATTTTGAGAATTTTCTGCTGATTTTGGTGACGATCCTTTTTTCCCTGCTTTTTGTGCGGGTTATCGTGGCTATGATTATGGGGCGCTGGAATTTGTTCCCGCCGATGTAAAGTAAAAATACTGAAGGAAAGGTCGTCATTTCATGAAATCAATTTCGATTCCCTTTGGGAAAGAAGTACAGCATATAGAACTGCCGGAGGATCATCTGTTGTATGACCTGCACGGCAATATGGCATCGATCGTAACCAATGAAAAAGAAGCGATCCTCCGAGCCCTGCGGCAGCCCATTGACAGTAAGCCGCTGCGTGATATCGTGCGGGAGGATGATACAGTCGCAATCGTCGTCAGTGACATTACCCGTCTGGTGCATACGGAGGCGATGCTGCCGGTTATTGTGTCCGAACTGAACGAAGCCGGGGTACGGGATGATCAGATCACCATTATCGTGGCACAGGGAACGCATCGGGCCCATACACCGGAGGAAGATGTCATCGTCTGCGGAACAGAGATGGCTCGGCGCCTGCGCATCGTGCAGCATGACTGCCGGGACAAGGAGAACCTGACCTATGTAGGAACGACCCGCTTTGGCAACGACGTATATATCAATGCCGAAGCCCTGCAGGCAGACAAGCTCATTTTGACCGGAGCCGTATCCTTTCATCCCATGGCCGGTTACGGCGGCGGCCGCAAGGCCATACTGCCGGGGATTGCCGGATTTGACTCCATCATGACGAATCATTCTTTAGCGTTAGCTGAAACACAGGGAGACGGATGCAATCCGCACTGTGACACGGCAAGTCTTGAAGAAAATCCGTTCCATCAAGACATGCTGGAAGCGGCGCAGATGGTTCATCCCGACTTTTTGGTCAATACAGTGTTTACGGCAGATGGCGATCTCTGCGACGTCGTAGGCGGACATTGGCGCAAGGCCTGGGAAAAGGGCTGTCAGGACGTATTGGCGACCGGCGGCGTACCTATCGAAGAGCAGGCAGATGTAACCATTGCCTCCGCCGGCGGCTACCCGAAGGACCTGAATCTGTACCAAGGCTGCAAAGCCTACATGAATGCCGTCTTTGCGACAAAGCCGGGCGGTGTCCTAATCTTGGTATTGGACTGCCCGGATATCAAAGAACCGGAAATCTTTACGAAATGGTTTTTCCGCAGTGACTTGGATCAGGTAGAACAAGAACTGCGCCGGGAATTTCTCATGCCCGGATTTGTAGCGTTTAAGACACGCTGTATCATTGCCTCGATGAAAACCTGTTATGTGGTTACCCGGCCGGAAAATTTCGACATCATCCGGCAGACCGGCCAGATTCCGGCTCCCGATGTAGAGACTGCCTGGAAAATGGCACAGCAGGAAGTACCCGAACACTATACGGTGACGATCATGGGACATGCGGCAGCAACCTTCCCTGTATATACGAAATGACATCGAAAACCAACAACTGCGCACGCATCAAGAAAAGTGCACAATTGTTGGTTTTCGTGACTATAAGAATACGTTATACGTTTTACTAGTATCGATAAGAAAAAGTCATAGGTATTCCGGCGTAATTTGTATAGGAACTTTGCAAGACAAACGCGGTCCGCTGCGGTATAATGGGGACAATTTAACACAGCCGCCGGCTCATAAAAACAGGCGCAATACGTCCGGGCCGGTGTGATACAGAGAGGAAATGATCTATCATGAGACAGTACCATCCCGTAACATACGAAGTTGTAAAAGCCCTGCAGGCAGTCGTCGGTGAAAAATATGTCAAGACCGATGCCGACACGCTGGACAAATATAAACTCGATGAAAATCTGGACCCCACCTTCTGGCGTCTGCCGGAGGTCGTGGTATCGGCAGGCAGTACGGAGGAAGTAGCCAAGGTCATGCAGATCGCCAATCAGTACGGCGTTCCCGTTACCCCGCGCAGTGCCGGTACCAGTGTGAGCTGCGGTGCCATCCCGACATATCACGGTATCGTACTGCTGCTGGAACGGATGAACCAGATACGGGAAATCAATGAAGAAGGCATGTACATGGTCGTGGAGGCCGGTGTCCGTACGATCGATATCCAGAACCTGGCCCACGAAAAAGGACTCATGTATGCTGGAGATCCCTGCAGTTCGGACAGCTGTCTCATCGGCGGCAATCTGGCAACCAATGCCGGCGGCAACAAGGCAGTCCGCTACGGTACGACACGCCATCAGGTCTACTCGGTGGAAGTCGTGCTGCCGAACGGCAAAGTGACGACACTGGGAGCTACGTTGAAGAAATGTTCTACGGGTTTCTGTCTCGATCAAT
Organism: Megasphaera paucivorans; assembly: GCF_900103535.1. Lineage (GTDB taxonomy): Bacteria > Bacillota > Negativicutes > Veillonellales > Megasphaeraceae > Megasphaera_A > Megasphaera_A paucivorans. The sequence continues at coordinate 47,958 of NZ_FNHQ01000013.1, forward strand.
TGATTATCGGCTCCGAAGGGACGCTGGGCATCATCACCAAGGCGACGCTGAAGCTCGTGCCCCTGGCTCCGTATAAACTGGATGTACTGGCGGTATTCACGGATCTGGCCAAAGCGACGGCACTGGTGCCGAAACTGGTCAAAGCCGGACTCAATCCGACGAGTGTGGAATTTATGGACAACAACTTCGTCCGCAGTGCCAGCGACTATTCAGATCTGAAGCTGCCGCATTACGAAGATGGCTGTTATGATATTGTTTCGATCGAAACCTTCAATGAAGACGAATTGGACGACAAAATGGAAAAGCTGAGCGCCATCTGCGAAGAATGCGGGGCTACGGACGTACTCGAAGCCGACGACCGCGTATGGCAGGTGCGCCGCAACTGTCTGGAAAGCACGCGGTCTCTGTCCGAGGTACAGACGTCCGAGGATCTGGTCGTTCCGGTTACGAAAATCGCCGCCTGCATTCAGGCCCTCGTCAAGGAAAGCGAACAGTATGACTTCCGCGTCTTCTGCCTGGCCCATGCCGGGGATGGCAACCTGCACTTCCAGATCCTCAAATGCGACATGAGCGATGCCGAATGGGAACGGCAGCTGGAGGAATTCCGCCATACGGCGTACCGTTACGTGTATGACTTGGGCGGCCGTCTCTCCGGTGAACATGGTATCGGCATGAAGCGGGTATGCTACATGGAAGAATATACAGATCCCGTGGAAATGGAACTGATGAAAACCATCAAGGGCGCTATGGATCCGAACTGGATACTCAATCCGGGGAAGGTATTCAATCCAGTGGAAAAACAATAAAGAAAGTAAGAAAAGGTATTTGATCAAACTATATCAAATAACTTTTTTTCTAAAGATGTGATTATGTTTTTTTATGTATCTAAGAATATAATTGTAATGGGTATGTAGGATGCGATTATATGTAACATGAAACCATTATGATGAATATAGATACTGCTGGTTTATAATTTTTTATATAATCTAAAAGATAGAATACAAATAAGAAAAAAAGAATTGTATATATAAAAACGAATTAATTATATTTAAACAACATTATTTTTGTAAACATTGACGATACCGTTAATGTTGGTGTATATTTATAAAAAAGAGTATCCTTGCGTGTTATGCTAAACTGTATATAAAAAAGGAGCGGGAGCACCATGATAGATATACATTCTCATATTTTGTACGGTATAGATGATGGATCACAGTCATTAGATATGTCTTTGGAAATGCTGCGCATGTCTGCAGCTTCTGAAGTGACAGATATTTTTGCTACACCCCATGTAAACCGCCGCGGCGTAGTACCGGAATGGTCCGTGATCGTGGACAAGACTGCAGAACTGCAGCAGCAGGCACAAGATGTGGGTATTCCTATCCGCATTCATACAGGGGCTGAAGTAGAACTCAATTATGATACCTTGGAATTTATAAAAGAGGGCAGCCGGGACTATTGTCTGGCAGGCAGCCGGTATATTCTATGTGAATGTACCGCGCAGAGCCAGCCGGATCAGGCAGAAGCTTTATTATATGAACTGATGCTGCGGGAATTCGTGCCGATCCTGGCGCATCCCGAACGCTATGATCGAATCATGACTCGTCCCAGCCGCGTGTTGGAATGGATGCATAACGGCGTGCTGGCACAGTGCAACACCGGCAGTTTCAAAGGCTCTTTCGGAAAAGATACGCAGCTCCGGGCAGAAAACCTGCTGCGCCACCATATGGTTATTTTCCTGGGGAGTGATGCCCATCGGACAGAAGCCCGCAATACAGATATGCGGGAAGGTCTCCAGGCGATAGAAGCCATGGGAGATACGGATGCAGAGGATACGTGTACCTGGAATGCCGAACGGATTCTGGAAGATCGCGTTCTCTATCCGGAACTGCCGGAACATTGGGATAAACCCAAAAAAGGAATTTTTTCCCGCATATTCGGAGCGTAATATAACGTGGAAATATAAACAAAAAATAAAGTGTCCATTGTTGTATTCTATATGACGATATGATACAATAATAAATATATTTTGATGAGAAAAAAGCATATGAGAATAAATACATATGCATTATTATTATGATAATTATGCAAAGGAGGGACATTATGTTGCGTCAGTATTTGTTGCCGGGATTTTTGGTTCTGGCTGATATTATTACACTCACCCTTGTTGCATTTATGAGCCTTTTTCTGCGATTTGATGGCAATGTTTTTAATGAATATTTTGTGCAGGTTGTTTTTGGCCTGCCTTTTTTTATTTTTTCCTATCTGTTAATGCTGGGCATCATGCATCTGTATACTCGGATATGGCGCTATGCCGGAACACGGGAAGTCGGGGCGGTTTTATTTGCCACTACGACAGCTGCCATGCTCTTTTTTATCTGTGCCATGGTGGTCGATATTCATTTACCACGTTCTTTATTTATTATTTCGTATATACTAGCAACAGGTTCTATTGGTTTAGGTCGTCTGTTGCTGCATTATGTCATCGTGCATGCAGATAGAAAAAAGGTTGTTGAGTCGGAACAGACGCCGGTCTTGATCGTAGGGGCCGGAGATGCCGGGGCGATGATAGCGCGGGAAATCATGCAGTTCCATGCACAGCGCCGACGTATTGTGGGATTTATTGATGATGAGCCACGGAAGCAGCATCATCTCATGGGCGGGATACGCATTCTCGGTGATCGTCATGATATTCCGGCAATGGTGGAAACATACGGGATCAAGGAAATCATCATTGCTATGCCGTCAGCTAAACGGGCAGTTATCAAGGAAACCATAGAAATCTGCACGCCGCTGAAATGTAAAATCAATACATTGCCAGGCTTGTATCAACTGCTGGATAACGAGGTGCTGGTACAGCGTCTTCGGCCGGTATCCATTGAAGATTTACTGGCACGGGACGTGGTGAAGTTGGATATACAGAACATAGAAGAGTATATTACGGGGAAAACAATACTCGTTTCCGGGGCCGGCGGTTCTATCGGCTCGGAAATATGCCGTCAGGTCATGTATATGAAGCCGGCGCGGCTGATCCTCATGGGACACGGAGAAAACAGCATTTATCTTATTCATCAAGAACTGAGCCAAAAATACGGGACGGAACGAATTATTCCTATTATTGCCAGTGTCCGCGATCCGCGGCAGCTGGACCGTATCTTTGCCACATACCGGCCTCATGTCGTATTCCATGCCGCAGCACACAAGCATGTACCGCTCATGGAGCATCAGCCCATGGCAGCCGTTCTGAATAATATCTACGGCACGCGCAATATAGCGGAGGCCGCCGGTGGCTATGGTGCTGAACGATTTGTCATGATCTCTACGGATAAAGCCGTAAATCCCACCAGTGTCATGGGAGCAACGAAACAGGTCGCGGAAAAAGTGGTTCATGTCATGAATGACCGCTATGCGACAAAATATATTACCGTCCGATTTGGCAATGTCCTAGGCAGTCGGGGGAGTGTCGTTCCGTTATTCCGGCGTCAGCTGGCAGCCGGTGGTCCGCTGACAGTGACGGATCCTAAGATGACACGATACTTTATGACCATTCCCGAGGCCAGTCAGCTGGTGCTGCAGGCCGGTTCCATGGGACAGGGAGGCGAGGTATTTCTCCTGGAAATGGGCGAACCGGTTAAAATCATCGATCTTGCCAGAAATATGATTCGTCTCTCCGGGTATGAACCGGAGGTCGATATTCCAATACAAATTACCGGTGTCCGTCCCGGCGAAAAGCTCTATGAAGAACTGTTGACACAGGCAGAGGGGACACGGAAAACGAATCACGAAAAAATTTTTACAGCGCAGATGGAGGAAGTAGAGGAAACATGGCTCCATCAGCAAATTGATTCATTTCAGCAATGTCAGACGGAAGAAGAAGTCATTCATGTGCTGCAGCGGATCATCCCGACCTATCATCCGAATCATGATCCGAAGTAAAGGAAATTAGAAGTACCGTTGTGAAAATGAACAGTTGTGGAAAAAGAGGTTGCAGGAACGAGTAGACAAGAAACGCGTGTTAGAGATGAATCTAACTATACAGCGATTCACTACTGTTACCTGTATATTTTTACTGACTCGGGATATAGAATATGCTATACTTAATAGTAAGATAATAGTGTCATACTGCATTTATTTATTATTATCAGTTGGAGTGAATGATATATGAAAAAAAAGTAGTAGCGATAGCCTTGGCACTGGCTATGTCGACAGGCATGGTATCGGCGGCGGACTATCTCATGCGTCCCGGTGACGAATTATATATTACGGTTACACAGGAACCGGATCTGAGTAACTCAACGACCAATCCCAATCCGTTTATCGTGCGTCCCGATGGGAAGGTATCTTTTCCTATGGTAGGAGAGATCGATGCCCAGGGCATGACGGTGGCGCAGTTTACAGATACCCTGCGCGACGGATTAAGCAAGTATATCGTAAATCCCGATGTGGCTGTGAACATTGCAAAACTGGGAACGGTCCGCGTCTATGTCTTTGGTGAGATCAATCGGCCCGGTGTCTATCAATTGGAAAAATCCCACCGAGTCTTGGATGCTATCGGAGCGGCCAATGGGTTCAACTGGGATACGGCAAAGAAGAAAATCTTTTTGATCCACCAGGATGAACCGGATAAACCCATTGTCATCAATCTGAATCATATTTTGGAAACAGGAGACATGAGCCAGAACTACGTCATGCGCGAAGGCGATGTCCTGTACTTTACGAGGAACAGCCGCATCAGCTTCTCCCGTGATATAGCACCTATCTTGACAGGAGCCTATATGGTCTCGGAAATCAAGAACAATACGAATTAATATCATTGTGTATTATCTTCTACGGCTCCCTTGTCAGGGGAGCTGGCACCGAAGGTGACGGAGAGGTTATAACAAGCACGTTCATCTAGTACTACCATTATCCTTTAGGAGTTGATTTTTTTTGGAAGAGGAAATGACCATTGACCTGCGGGAACTGCTGCAGGTTCTGGATACACATAAAAAGACCATAGCAAAAATCACAGCTGCCTTTGTAGCCTGCGGCGGCTTATATCTCTTCATCGTCCCGCCGACCTATGAGTCCGTATCCTTGCTCCGTGTAAAGGAACAGCAGGGATTGGGCGATTCTATTTTGCAGAATATTCCGGCTGTCGGGGCAGATAGGACGAAACAGATCATGAATACGGATGCGGAGATACTCAAGAGCCGCAACGTAGTCATACCGGTCATTAAAGCCACACAAGAGCCCAATGAAAAAGGAATATATCCCGACTACGACGGTTTTGTGAAAGGACATATCAAGACGCTCCCTTTTAAGGATACAGAAATATTGCAAGTATCGGTAACGGGAAAAACAGCAGAACAAGCCCATCAAACGAATAAAATGCTGGTCAGGGGATTTTTGAACCGGCTCACGGAGATGTCTCACGACGAACAAAAAGCGACACGGGAATTTCTGGAAAAACGAGTGGGTTCAGCGAAACAGGAACTGACAGATGCGGAAAATAAGTTACAAGCTTATCAGGTCGCCAACAAAATCTATTCTCCCGATGACCAGATGAAAAGTGTAGCGGATAAGCTGACTACGATTGACAAGGCCAAAGCTGCCAATCAGCTCGATTTGGAAACAGCGAAAGCAGCCTTAGCCAGTATCAATAACCAATTGGGGAGCGCCGGACAGAGCATAGCCGACAGTCCGGCTATCCAGCAGTACAAGGTACAGCTGGTACAGCTGGAGGGAACGAAAGCCGGCTATATGGGAAAATATACGGATGAACATCCCCAGATGCAGTCCATCAATAGTCAAATCAATGCCACGCGCACGGCACTGGAACAGGAAATCGCCAAGGTCGTAGCGCAGCAGTCCCCCTCCAGTAGTGCGGTGCAGCAAGGATTGCTGGCGGATAAGTTTAAGAATGAAGCGGCTATTGCCGTTGCTGAAGGAAAAAACCAAGCCTTAGCCTCGCAGGAGGAGGAAGGCAATGCAGTCGTGGCTGCTCTGCCGCAGCGGGAACAAGGGTTTATCCGCGTCAAACGGGATGCCGACGTGGCACAGGAAATCTATATCATGCTTTCCAAACGGTTAGAAGAAGCCAAGGTAGCGGAAGTCATGATTCCCAATGAAGTACAGGTCGTCGACGGGGCGACGCTGCCGGAAAAACCTATTAAACCGAGAAAAACATTGACGATGCTGTTATCTCTGATATTAGGAATTTTTTGCAGCAGCGGGTTTGTTATGGCTCACTATTTATTGTATCGTAAGGTACGGACGGCCGATGATGTGGAACAGTTGCTGGGACTTCCAGTGCTGGGAATGATACCCGATGCACAGACTATGCAGTATAAAGAAAAAAACAAGAATATACTGGCAAAGGTGAGGGACAAACTATGGCGGAAATAGATCTCATAACCCAATATAATAAGAAATCCCCTGTATCCGAAGCCTATCGGGCGATTCGTACGAATCTGCAGTTTGCCGGCGCGGGAAAACCGTTGAAATTAATCAGCTTTACGTCGGCAACACCCTACGAAGGGAAGTCGACGACCGTATCCAATCTAGCCATCGTCATGGCACAGAATGAAAAGAACGTATTGCTCATCGATTGTGATATGCGAAAACCGGTGCAGCATAAAAAATTTGGGTTACCGAATCGGGGACTCAGCAATTATATAGCGACAGGAGCCGCATTGGAGAAGGTCATTCAAAAAAATGTGCTGCCCCATTTGGATATTCTGCCTAGCGGGCCGGTGCCGCCGAATCCATCAGAGCTGTTGAGTTCAACGAAGATGGAAGAGGTCTTGCAGGCAGTCCGGGATATGTATGACTACGTGCTGCTCGATATGCCGCCGGTCCTGCCGGTGACGGATGCAGCGGTCATGTCCTCGAAGGTGGATGGGGTTGTCCTTGTGTTATCTTCAGGGGATATCTCTCCGGATGAAGCCAATCGGACAAAGGCACAACTGGAACAAGGGGGAGCTAAAATATTGGGAGTAATTCTCAATAAAGTACCGACACAGCGGAGTTATGGTTATAGCCAGTATTACTATTATTACTATTACGATGAAGACCATGTAAAACATAAGGGACACAGACACCATAGTAAGGAAGAAAATAGTGGGCAGTAGTTGGTAGTTTTGTTGTTAGTAGTTAAGGTTACTCAAGACTTCCAAAATAAGGATAGGTAGAGCACTCTTTTTAAAGAAATATAGTGATGAAGAGAAAGAAACAATTTGGTTTTTCTGCTAGTCGGTGCTGAAGGTGTATAAGAAGTTTTTATTATATCTTTTACTTCCATATTTTAAACATAAGAAGGGGATTCTATTGCCAATTAAAAATTTTCCAGTATTTGAAAAACGAGTATATCTATCGTCTCCCACAATGCATGGGGAAGAACAGCAATATGTTCAGGAAGCATTTGATACCAACTGGGTGGCTCCATTGGGAAAAAATGTCGACGAATTTGAAAAAACGGTAGCGACGTATGTAGGGGTACAAGAAGCAGCGGCGCTGACTGCCGGTACGGCAGCACTCCATTTAGCCGTAAAACTTGCCGGTGTACGACCAGGAGATATTGTATTGTGTTCCGATCTTACCTTTGCGGCGACGGTGAATCCGGTAAGCTATGAAGGAGGCATTCAGGTATTTATCGATAGCGAACGGGATACGTGGAATATGGATCCGCAGGCACTGGAAGTGGCATTTGAAAAATATGATGGGAAGAAATATCCCAAACCTAAAGCTGTTATTGTAGCCAATCTCTACGGAACGCCGGCAAAGCTCGATGAAATACGAGCCATCTGTGACGCTCATGATACGATTCTGATTGAGGATGCCGCAGAAAGTCTGGGAGCTACGTATAAGGGACAGCAGACGGGTACCTTTGGAACGTGGAATGCTGTAAGTTTCAACGGCAACAAAATTATTACCACCAGTGGCGGCGGCATGTTTCTTAGCGACGATGTGGAAGCTGTCAAAAAAGGTACGATTCTGGGCAACGCAGGCACGGGAACCATTTCCCTACTATGAACACAAGGAAATCGGCTATAACTATCGCATGAGTAATATCGTGGCCGGTATCGGTCGAGGACAGATGCATCATATTGGCGAACACATTGCACAAAAGCGAGCTATTTATCATCGCTATAAGGAAGGGTTTACTGGGGTTCCCGTGGAAATGAATCCCTATGTACCTTGCAGTGAACCTAATTTTTGGCTTAGCTGTTTCACTATTAATAAAGGACAAGCTGTTACACCTGATGATATTCGGTTAGAATTGGCAAAGTATAATATTGAATCCAGACCGATATGGAAGCCCATGCATTTGCAGCCCGTATATGCTGCAAACGATTTTATTACATTAGACGATCCTGTGGGAGAAGATATATTTGCTAGAGGACTTTGTTTGCCGAGTGATAATAAAATGACCGAAGAACAGCAACAAGTAGTTATAGAAATTATAGATGGATTATTTAAATAAGGAGTATATATATGAAGAGATTGCTGATTATAGGAACTGGAGGATTTGCGAGAGAAGTATACTGGCATGCACAAAATTCTATTGGGTATGGAACCGAATTTGAGATAAAAGGATTTTTAGAGGGAACACTGCCAGTAGCACCTGAAAAATATTCTTTATTACCGGCTAAAGTATATGAAAATGTTATTAACTATGAAGTGAAGAAGGATGATGTATTTGTTATTGCACTAGCTAATTCGCAGGTTAAAAATGAAATAGCAAATATTATTACTGAAAAAGGTGGACATTTTATTAACCTTATTCATAAAACTGCGTTGGTTGCACCGAATGCAATATTAGGAGAAGATTTGATTTTATGCCCTTATACGTTTATTACCTGTGATACTACTGTAGGTAATCATATAATATTGAATATATATTCAAGTATTGGACATGATTCCATTGTGGGAGATTATACGAGTATTATGTGTTATGTGGGTATAGCGGGAAATGTAAAAGTTGGTACATGTAATTTTTGGGGAGATGGTTCAATCGCAATTCCGGGCAGTCGAATTGGAGATAATGTGACCGTTGGAGCAGGTGCAGTAATTCTTAAAAAAATAGAAGATAATCAAACAGTAGTAGGTATTCCTGCAAGAGAAGTTCATAAAAACAAGGTGGTGTAAATATGTATCGACATTGCATAAAGCGACTAATAGATCTGGTATTATCTTTGATGGCATTTGCAATGTTATCACCATTATTGATCGTTATTGGAATTTTAGTTCGCATAAAATTAGGAAAACCTGTTTTTTTTAAACAACAACGGCCAGGTAAAGATGAAATAATTTTTGAGATTTTTAAATTTAGGACAATGAAAGATACCAAAGATAGAAATGGAAATTTATTATCTGATGAACTCCGATTGACTAGGTTTGGGGGATTTTTACGTTCTACTTCTATAGATGAATTGCCGGAATTGATAAATATCTTAAAAGGTGATATGTCTATTGTTGGGCCAAGACCCCTATTGGTCAAATATTTACCGTTATATAATGAGCGACAGCATCATCGTCATGATGTTCGACCGGGACTCACGGGTCTGGCTCAGGTGAATGGTAGAAATGCGATTACGTGGGAAAAAAAATTTGAATATGACGTTACATATACTAAAAATATTACCTTTATGGGAGATTGTAAAATTATTTTTCAAACAGTGTTAAAAGTATTACAAAGAAATGGTATTTCATCGAAAACCTCTGCGACGATGGAAGAGTTTAAGAGAAAATAATTAATAACGCCATTTTGTTATTTTGAATTTATGACAGGATGAAATAATGAACAAAATTTGTTATATTACAACAATTTCTGATACAATACAAGCCTTTTTTGTTCCCCAATTACAATATCTTTCAGAAAATGGTTTTTCGGTAACTGTAGTTTGTTCACCAGATGATGAATTAAAATCTATATTGGGAGACTATATTCAATATCATCCCATTATGATACCTCGGGGAATTGCTACACTTTCTTTGCTTATTTCAATCTACAAATTGAGAAGTTTTTTTATTAAAGAACGATTTGATATCGTACAATATTCAACTCCTAATGCAGCATTTTGCTCGGCTATTGCAGCAAAATTATCTGGAATAAGAGTGAGAAATTATCACTTGATGGGACTGCGTTATTTGGGTGCTTCAGGTATTTTTAGGATTATTTTAAAACAACTAGAAAAATATACATGTGAGTGTTCAACACATATTGAATGTGTTAGTAAATCTAATCTTGAATTGGCTGTTCAAGATAAATTGTTTTCTGCTCATAAAGGAACAGTAATATGGAACGGTAGTTCTGGAGGAATTGATTTATCTCGATTTGATATATCACACCGTCAAGAGTATCGTGCGTTGGTGAGAAAAAAGTATGGTATTTTAGAACATGATTTTTTATTTGGTTTTATGGGAAGAATCACAGTTGATAAAGGAATAAATGAAATTTTTGAAGCATTTAGTAGAATTTCTAATGCCAAGTTGATGATTATTGGTCCAACAGAACAATTAGACTTTTTAAATCAATACTTGTTTAAACAGACGAAAAAAAATCACAATATTATATTTATTGGCCAAGTATCAGATCCCGAACGTTTTTATTGTGCTATGGATGTATTACTTTTACCAAGTTATAGAGAAGGATTTGGGAATGTTGTTATTGAAGCAGCTGCAATGGGAACACCTGCAATTGTTAGTGATATACCTGGTCCAATTGATACATCAATTCAAAATGTTACTGCTCTTTGGGTTCCGCCTAAAGATGTACATGCACTTGAAGAATCAATGAAAAAAATTATTAATAAACCAGGCTTAAGATCTCAATTATCGAAAGCTTGTCGACCATATGTTATACATCATTTTGAACAGCAGAAATTGAATGCTAAAATTTTGGAACGAAAAAAAGAACTTTTACAATAATGAGCTTTTATGATTCGGAGCTAATAAAAATAGAGTAATTATTTTAGTTATATAAGAAGGGAATATTATTCGATGACCCAGCCAATGGTTTCTGTTATTATGGGCACTTTTAATTCAAATTTTCATCGGTTAGAAATTGCGATCGAGTCTATACTTTATCAAACTTATTCAAATTGGGAATTTATTATTTGTGATGATGGATCTACTAATGGAACATATGAATGGTTGTGTGAAAAGTATTTACATGATAATAGGTTTATGATTTTACAAAATACTACTAATCAACACTTAGCGGCAACACTAAATAAATGTATATTTTGTTCACATGGAAAATATATAGCACGTATGGATGATGACGATTATAGTTATCCTGACAGATTTTTTAAAGAAATATCTGTGCTTGAACAAGATGCAAATTTAGCCTTGGTTTCTTCTAGCACAGATATATTTGATGGAACTAAGATAATTGGAATTAATAAGTCACTACCCAATCCTCAAAAAAAAGATTTTCTTTGGGGCAGTTGTTTTGTTCATCCAGTAACTATGTTCCGGAAAAGCGCATTATTGGCTGTGAACAATTATAGAACACAATGGATAACAAAGCGGCCAGCGGAAGATTATGATTTGTTTATGCGCCTTTATTCGGCAGGATATAGAGGAATTAATATTCAAGAATCTTTGTTGCGGTATTATGTAAATCCTCAGGCAATGAAAAAACGTAAATATATTTTTCGTGTAGAAGAAGCTTTTACTCGTTTTTACGGGTTTAAAGATATGGGTGTTTTGTTTCCGATAGGATGGATATATGTATTTAAACCTTTATTTGTAGGACTTATACCCTCAAAAATGTTATTTTTGTTGCAAAAAAAAATAACATTTTCTAATAATAAAAATGTTGGAATATAGTATTTGTATAGTAGTGAATCTCTCTATACATTGCAATTTTTTTAATATTAAAGAAATAAATATATGGGAGTAAAGATATGTATAGAATTTTGCAAGTTTGCGGTGGTCTGAGACAAGGCGGCGCAGAAACAATGATAATGAATGTATATCGTGCAATTGATCGTAAAAAAATACAGTTTGATTTTCTTGTTTATAATGATGAAACAACTTTTTTTACAAATGAGATTAAAAAGCTTGGTGGACGGGTTATTGTACTTGATAGAAAACATAAGTGGAATATCATTCGATATAATAATGAATTTCAAGAGATTATAAAAACGTATGGTCCATATAAAGCTGTACATGTTCATACAAATTCTCATAGTGGGTTACCCTTGTGGATATCCAAGAGAGCAAGTATTCCTATTCGCGTTTGCCATTCTCATTCGACACTTCAACAGCTACATGAATCAATAAGTAGAAAAATTTATCGATTTATAATGAAACATATGATTTTGGAGAATGCAACAGTATTGGCAGCTTGTGGAAAACAGGCTGGAATAGCTCTTTATGGTGAAAATTGTTTTTTACGAAAAGGCGTTATTATTCCAAATGCAGTTGATATAAATTTATATCTTCAAAATTACTCTGTAGAAATAAATGAATTAAGAAAGCAATTACATTTAGATGATGAATGTATGATTATTGGAAGTGTGGCGAGCTTTAAGGATGTTAAAAACCATGCTTTTATGTTAACCATAGCAAGTAGATTAAAAACATTAAAAATTAATTTTGTAATGATTTTTGTTGGAGATGGGATATTACGAAATAATATTCAAAAAGAAGCATCTTCTCTTGGCTTAACAAAAAATATTATTTTTTTAGGAGTGCGCCAAGATATTCCATTGTTAATGCAGTTATTTGATGTCTTACTTATGCCATCACTATATGAAGGGTTTCCTGTTACATTAGTGGAATCACAGGCAGCTGGACTACCTGCTGTGATTTCAGACAAAATCCCTAATGAAGTAGACTTACATCTAAATTTGATTGGTAAACATAGTTTAGATTCCGATGTAGATGAATGGGTTCATGCTATAATATATGCTGCTAATAAATTAGCAGATGTCTCAGCAGTGGTAAGAAAGTCAGTAATTACTAAAAGAAAATTAGACATTCATGATTCGGTTAGAATATTTTATAAGATATATGGGATAACACAATGAATACATTAACTAACAAAATGGGGAAAAAAATTAATGTATGGGATATATTTTTTATATATATCATTGGTTGTGTAATATTGTGTATTATGCTTCTGGCTGATATTGACTCTATAAATACTACAATGTTAACTGCATGGGTTGGAAATATTCTGCTTTTATATGGAATCTACGTATTTAAAAAATATACTGGCACTCATATCAATCAATATTCATTATTTTGGATATCATGGTTTGTTTTTTCATATGGACAAATATTTTTATATTCGATGGGTATTACAGATGGTAAATATGATGTAATGATGAGGTATTCCACTGAATTAATTAATCAATATTTATTCTATTTTATTTTGGCATCAATATTTGTTTTAATTGCAGGACAGAGAATATTAGTATCCAATACAGTTGAGCCAATAAATACTGGAGAAATTCAAATTTCTGATATAACAGTACGAATAGTTTTTTGTTTAATGTTAGTAATATCAGCGAGTATATTTTGGTCAGATTTATTATCTATGATTATGTTGTCAGGAACATATGGCTATCATGCAATTTATGAAAATCGAGAAGGTGCTAATTCATTAATATCTTCCATATCAATGTGGTATATTCCTTCTTTATTGGTGCTTATGGCATCATACAAAAATTCAAAGTGTAAAATATTTATATTATTTCTTTTATTATTTCCTGCATTATGTTTTTTATATATTGGTCTTCGAGGAAGAGCTCTTGCTATTATTTTAAGTGTTCTTTTTTTGTGGCATTCATCTATAAAACCCCTTAATGGTAAAAAAACTTTTATATTAATTGGACTTGGAATTCTCTTTTTTAATGTTATTTTCGGTATTGCTGCAATTCGAGATGAAGGTAGTAGAAGCTTTGAATTTATGGTAAATAGTATTTTAACTCAACATTCAACCGGAAATTCTGTAATTAATAGCATAAGTGAGATGGGAGGAAGTATGCAAATCTGGTTAATGTTGCAATCTTTAATACCTCAACAATACTCTTACGATTACGGCTTTTCCTATTTAGCTTCATTACTATCATGCATACCATCGTTTTTGTTGGACGGTTTTTCCTTTTCTAAATATGCAAATTTAAGTGAATGGATTATGAATGTTGAAGGAAGCAATTATGGACTTGGTTTTTCTCTCATAGGTGAGGCATATTATAATTTTGGCTGGTTTGGCATAATTGCTTTATTCTTTGTTGGTTATTTTATTTTTTATGTACTTTCGGGAAAATGGGGAAGCAAGAAACTAATAAAATATCAGCAAGCATTTGCGGCTATTGGATTATATATTTTTATTACTACAGTAAGAGATTCAATGTATTTGTCTTTTCGTTATATTTTATATACTATTATAATTCCTATTATTTTAATTTATTTAATTGAATCTGATCGACATAGAAAGAGAAAAAAATAGAATGGAGATGTTAATTTGAGTAGTTATAAGAATCAAGGTGTTTTTATTGTAAAAACTATATATAAGGTGAAAGCATATCATGCTGGAAATAAAGCACGGGCAGATGTCGATTCGGTATTTGATCAATTTAGCCATAATTACATACATAATTATTCTGTTGATAACAATTTATATTTGAATAATGGAAATAACAAAAATATTAAATATTATTTGATCAGGAGTATTAATGCCGTACGAACTTTTTTTGAGTTTAGAAAATGTAAGAATAAAGTGTTGTTGATGCATTATCCTCCTTTATTCCCAGCCGTGTTAGGTGATAACATTAGTTTTCTATATAAGAATAACGAAACTGTATTTTTAGTACATGATGTTGATAGTATACGATATGGGACAGATGAAAAAAAAGATATCGATGTATTAAATTTGGCTAAAGTAGTCATTATTCATAATGAAATGATGGCGAAGAAATTAGTACAATTAGGAATGACTGTTCCGTATATTGTTAATATTCATCTGTTTGATTATTTAGTAGAAAGTCGTATTGAAGAAAAAAAATATAAAAAGGCTATTGTATTTGCCGGGAATTTGGGAAAATCGGTTTTTTTACGGGATTGGATTGCACTGGAACGCAATTATGATATAGATTTATATGGCATGGATTTTCCTGCTGAATGTACCCAATTTGATAAAGTTCATTATAAAGGACAAGAACCACCGGATACGTTGCCGTTAAAGATCGACGGCGGGTTGGGATTGGTGTGGGATGGTCCACAGACTGATACATGTGGTGGAATGTTGGGAAATTATATGAGATACAATAACCCGCATAAATTTTCGCTGTATATTGCTAGCGGAATCCCAGTTATTGTTTGGAACGATGCAGCGATTGCTTCTATTGTCAAACAATATAAGATTGGTTATTGCATCAATGATTTACGTGAGATCAATCAGATTATGGATCAGATTTCAGAAAAAGAGTATCATACGTTGCAGTTAAATGAAAAAAATTTGCAGCAAAAAGTAATACATGGAGGCTTTTTGAAAGATGCCGTGGTCAAGGCGTTGGCTTATGTTAGAGAATAATTTTAAAATTGACGAATAGTCGAATAGAGGTAAAATAATAATGAAAAAATATGATTATCTAATAGTTGGCAGTGGATTATTTGGTGCTGTTTTTGCACATGAGGTTGCTGCAAAAGGAAAACATTGTCTGGTCGTTGAGCGAAGAGCCCATGCAGGCGGGAATATATACTGCCAAAACAGGGAAGGCATTAATATTCATTTTTATGGCGGTCATATTTTTCATACCAGTGATCGATCTGTTTGGGAATATGTAAATCAATTTGCAGAATTTAATCATTACATAAACAGCCCGTTAGCTAATTATAAAGGAAAACTGTATAATCTTCCTTTCAACATGAACACATTTTATGAAATGTGGGGAGTTACGACACCTAAAGAGGCTGTGGAAAGAATTGCAGCGCAGAGATCCATCATAACTCATGAGCCTCGGAATTTGGAAGAACAGGCTATCAGTCTGGTCGGTATGGATATCTATGAAAAACTGATTAAAGGGTACACAGAAAAGCAGTGGGGAAGAAAATGCACTGAATTACCGGCATTCATTATCAAACGATTGCCGGTACGCTATACGTATGATAACAATTACTTCAATGATCGTTATCAGGGCGTACCCATAGGCGGATATAATATATTGATCAATCATTTGCTGGAGGGAATAGAAGTTCGTCTGGATTGTGATTTTAATCAAGATCAGACAGCGTGGAAGTCTATGGCAGACAAAATAGTTTATACAGGAACCATAGATGAATATTTTGATTATGGCTTAGGAGAACTTGAATACCGCGGACTTCGTTTTGAAACGGAGAGGTATGAGATAGATAATTATCAAGGGGTAGCAGCGGTCAACTATACAGACAGTGAAACACCATATACTCGGATTATCGAACATAAGCATTTTGAATTTGGCACGCAGCCTGTAACGTATATTACTAAGGAATATCCTGCCGTTTGGAAACGCGGTGATGAAGCGTATTATCCGATTAATAATACAAAAAATCAAAAACTGTATCAGCAATATTTAATGAAAGCGAAGCAAGAGCAGAATCTTATATTTGGTGGACGCTTGGGAGAATATAAGTATTATGATATGGATAAAGTAATACAATCGGCATTGCGTCTTGCGGAAAAAGAATTATGCTGATGCAATATTATGCAGTGGAAATTCTTATGAGTATTGATTTTAAGTGATAATATGGCGAGTATATCAAAAAACTACTTTTATAACATACTTTTTCAAGTATATAGTTTAATCCTGCCGATCATTACGGTACCTTATTTATCGCGAGTAATTGGGGCCGAAGGCCTGGGAAAATATGCGTTTGCATTGTCTGTTGTCACGTATTTTACCATGATTGCCTTTCTGGGGATGACTAATTACGGGCAGCGAACCATAGCCTACGCCCGTAATCAGGATATATATACACTGAGCGCAACGTTTTGGGGCTTGTTTATCGTTAAATTTGTTTTATCGGCGGTCGTGCTGATTGTATACCTTGTCTTTATATCTTTTTATTTTTCAAACAGCTATTTGTATCTGATACTTGCGATAGAAATTATTACTGTTTCCTGTAATGTAGATTGGTTTTTTCAGGGTACTGAAAATTTTAAAGTTTTAGCCGTACGGAATGTTTTTATCAGAACGTTAGCTACGATTGCTATCTTTTTATTTGTTAAAACATCCGACGATTTTATTATTTATGTTTTGTGCATGACATTGGCAAATTTTTTAAGTACCGCATCCATTCTTCCTTTGTTGACCACATATATTTGCAAAGTTCATTTTGCAGATATTCATTGCCGTGAACATTTGGTTGGCTCATTTCGTTTGTTTATTCCGCAAATTGCCATGACGGTTTATTTAGTTATGGATAAGACCATGCTGGGTGTGTTAAGTCATTCACCGGCAGAAGTTGGATTTTATGATCAAGCGCATAAACTTGTCTTAGTGTTGTTAACTCTTGTCACTTCGCTAGGAACTGTCATGGCTCCAAGAATATCTTTTTTATATGCTAATAAAGATTACCAAGGTATTTTACGTAATTTACGATATAGTTTTAATGTCGTATGGTGCTTATCTATCCCTATGATTTTAGGTATTTTTTCAGTAGCTGATATATTCGTGCCGTTTTTTTTCGGGCATGGATTTGAGGAGGTTATTCTGCTATTGGAGGTTTTCAGTTTTCTTCTTTTAGCTATTGGGTTAAGCAATATTATAGGAAGCCAGTATTTGATCCCGACAGGGAGAGAACATTTATTAACCATTTCTGTAACAATAGGGGCTGTTATTAACGTTTTCTTAAACGTACTGCTTATCCCACACTATGAGTCATTTGGCTCGACTGTATCTTCTGTTATTGCGGAGATTGGTGTGTTCGGTTATCAATTTTGGGTGACACATAGGGAATTACCGTTTCGCACATATTTTTTATGTGTGAAAAACTATCTTTTTGCTGGTATGATCATGTTTTTCGTACTATATTTTATTCCCAAAAGCATTTCGCCCAGTTGGTATTTATTGAGCACTGTTTTCACGGGAGCTGTTGTATATAGTGCAGTTTTGATTTTTTTGCAGGATAAGTTTATTATGGAAATACTCAGCAGAATAAAAAATAAATGGCATTAAAGACGAGAGGACGGTCATTTTTGTCGCATTTGGTTGACAAAGTAGTTGTTTATAAGAAGGAGAGTGTATGGATGAAAGCATTTCTTTTAGCTGCCGGTTATGGCACGAGGCTGAAACCGTTAACGGATACAATCCCAAAATGCATGGCTCCGATTTCCGGCAAACCGTTGTTATCATGGTGGATGGAATTATTTGAAAAGCATGCTATTTCTGAAGTCCTTGTCAACACGCATTATTTGCCGGAGCCTGTCAGAAAATATATGGTTCAGTACAATGCATGTCATACTGCAACTCACATTGTGGAATTTTTTGAACCGGAGCTACTGGGAAGCGGTGGTACGGTGCTTGCTAATAAAGAGTTCGTAAAAAATGCGGCAGATTTCTTGATCTGCTATGCCGATAATTTAACAAATGTAAATTTATCTGACATTATTCGTTTTCATCGGCAGAAAAGTGCATTATTGACAATGGGATTATTTCACACGAATAATCCTTGCGGTTGTGGGATCGCGGCAATGGATCATAACGGAGTAATATGTGAATTTCAGGAAAAGCCGAAACATCCGAAAAGTAATTTGGCAAATGCAGGCATCTATGTTTGCAGCAAGGAAATTTTTACATATTTTCCGCATCAGCATGTGATTGATTTCGGTACAGATGTTTTACCGTTATTAGCAGGTAAAATGTATGGATATGAAATCACAGGTTATCTGAGGGATATTGGTACCCCGGAAAACTATGCATTGGTGCAGAAGGAGTGGAAGTCGTGATCATTACACAAACACCGTTCAGAATTAGTTTTGTCGGCGGGGGAACAGATCTGGAAGCATATTATAAGACGAATTATGGGGCTGTTGTCAGTACAGCTATCAATAAATCGATCTATATTACCATCAATAAGCGGTTTGATGATACGATTCGATTGAGCTATTCAAAAACAGAAATTGTCGATCATGTGGATGATCTTCAGCATGATATAGCGAAAGCCTGCTTGAAGATGACAGGAGTTGAACGGGGAGTCGAAATTACGTCGATTGCCGATGTGCCGGCAGGCACAGGGCTCGGTTCTTCCAGCAGCTTTACAGTAGGCTTGTTGAATGCGCTGTATACATATATCGGTGAGCAGAAGTCGGCACAGGAATTGGCTGAACTTGCCTGTCGGGTTGAAATTGATATTTTAAAGCATCCTATCGGCAAACAGGATCAATTTGCGGCCGCATATGGCGGCATGAATTATTTTCGATTTAATTCGGACGGTTCTGTGGAACGTGAAAAAAATCCAAATTACGGATGTCATGAAACGGGAAATGAATCGTAAACTCATGATGTTTTATACAGGGATTAAACGGAGTGCTGATGGGATACTGAAGAAACAATCACAGGATACAGCTTCAAAATTGGATATCTTAAATTACATGCGTGATCAGGCCGGTACATTGAAAACAATTTTAAATCAGGAAGGATTCAATGATAAATTTGCTGAAATACTGCATCAAGGCTGGCAAAAGAAAAAGTCTATCACGAATGGCATATCCAACGGAAATATAGACGAAATTTATCAACAGGCATTAGAAGCAGGAGCATCCGGAGGGAAGATTCTCGGTGCCGGTGGCGGCGGCTTTTTGCTGTTGTACTGCGACGAGGCAAAGCAGCCTGCTGTTCGAAACGCTGTTGGACTGCGGGAATTGGATTTTAGGATAGCCGAACGCGGGAGCAGGGTGGTATATTTTGCCTAGAGCAGCCGTGTTTCTGGATAGGGACGGGGTCATCAATGTATGTGCGCCGCCCCATGATTATATTAAGCGATGGAGTGAATTTCAATTTTTGCCACAGGTGGATACTGCAATCGCAAAGTTAAACAAAAAACGAATATATGTCTTTGTTGTCACGAACCAGAGGGGTGTTGCCAGAGGATTGATGACAGTGGAGAATGTAGACGACATCCATCGTCATATGCGGCATTCTTTGATGGAGAAGCAAGCTGTTATTGATGATATTTTTGTATGCCCGCATGAATCAGGAACCTGCCATTGTCGAAAACCGGATATAGGTCTGTTCCTTCAAGCAGAGCAGCAATATGATATTGATAAAACACATTCTTTTATGATCGGTGATAGTGTTGGTGATATTCAAGCAGGCAAAAAATATGGGATAACAACTATTTCCATTGGTAGCACATGTTTTGACGGGGATTATCATTTTCATGATCTAAACGAAGCAGTGGATTATATTTTAGGAGGAAACATAGGATGAGAGTTTTGATTACAGGTGGTGCAGGGTATATTGGCAGTCATTGCAACAGGCTTTTTGCGGATAAAGGAATTGAAACAGTTGTACTTGATGATTTGAGCGACGGACATAAGGCAGCTGTCGTTGCCGGTGAATTTGTGAAAGGAAATTATGGAGATCGGGTTTTTATGAAACAGCTTTTTTCCCAATATACATTCGACGGTATTATTCATTTTGCTGCGTTTGCGTCTGTGCCGGATTCGGTAGCGCGCCCACAGCGGTATTATGACAATAATGTTGCTAAAATGTTGGCTCTGTTAGATGAAGCAGTAGCAAGCGGTATTAAGTATTTTGTCTTTTCTTCTTCGGCGGCGACATTCGGGGAACCGCAATATGTTCCAATTGACGAAAAACATCCGCAGCACCCTATCAACCCATATGGGATGACGAAGCTGATTGGGGAAGAGATACTGGCTGATTATGAGAAAGCATACGGCATTCATTCCTGCTCGTTTCGATATTTTAATGCGGCCGGAGATGCACCGGATGGCATGATTGGGGAGGCACATAATCCGGAATCCCATTTAATCCCGTTAGTCATGCGTGCAGCGATGACAGGTGAAAAAATGAAAGTATTTGGGGATGACTATGCTACGAAGGACGGCAGCTGTGTTCGCGATTATGTACATGTAGAAGATTTAGCGGAAGCTCATTATCTGGGACTCCAATACATCATGGAACATAATATCAGCGAAAACTTTAATTTGGGGAGCAGTGATGGTTTCAGCGTCTTGGATCTGATCCGCACCTTTGAGAAAATTTTAGGACAAAAGATACCGTATGATATTGTCGGTCGTCGTGCAGGAGATCCGGCGGTATTGGTGGCATCCAATGCTAAGGCGAAAGAATTGTTAGGATGGGATCCTAAACGCAGTGATTTGGAAACGATCCTTAACGATGCTTGGCATTGGGAACAACATAGAAAATATTAAGCTGTCCTGGTTGTTGGGAGGAATAGAGATGATGATAGATTTCAAAACGGATATGCAGCAATATTTTACAAGGGAAATGGAAGTTATCAAGAACCTGGACATAAATGAACTGAATTCTGCAATGAATGCCATATATGATGCATGGCAGCGTGAAGCTGTCATTTATGTATTTGGAAACGGTGGCAGCAGTGCTACAGCTTCACACATGGTTTGTGATTTCAATAAAGGCATATCCGACGGACACGCAAAAAAATTCAGATTGCAGTGTTTGAATGATAATATGCCCATTATATCGGCAATAGCGAATGATATCAGTTATGACGATGTCTTTTCCTATCAATTGGAAAAGATATTGCGTACAGATGACTTGATCGTCGCCATTTCCGGCAGCGGCAATTCAAAAAATATTATGAAAGCCGTTGAATATGCCAAGCAGATAGGTACAAAAATTGTCGGAATAACCGGATATGATGGAGGTAAACTTAAAAAGATAGCCAACTATTCCATGCATGTTCCTATAAATGATATGCAAATCGCAGAAGATATCCACATGATTTTTGATCACATGATGATGCATATTTTTAGTTGTCATCGCCGAGATATAATTGACCCATAAAGCCGAAAAGAAATTGACCCACACCAACCCCCTGTGTGTCAGAATAGTTGTCAGTAAGTTCCCAATACTCTTGAGGTAGTATTATCACAGAGAGAAAGAAGACATTCATTATGCAATACAGTGATGAACTTAAAGGTTCTCTGCTGCGAAGAATGCTTCCTCCCGGCAACGAGTTAATCACTAAAATTTCGCGAGAGGAAGGAATCTCGGAACAAACTCTGCGCAACTGGAGAGACAAGGCCAGAGACGGTATTGCTGCACCAGGTATCCGTGCCACGTCTGATGGGTGGTGGAGCACTCAGGATAAATTTCTGATCGTCGTAGAGACAGCGAGTATGTCTGAAACCGAACTGGCTGAATATGCCAGAAAGAAAGGCTTCTATGTCGAGCAGATCAAGGCTTGGAAAGATGCCTGCATGAATGCCAATGGGGGTGTTGCTGAAGAGGCAGCGCGAGTGAATAAAGAACTGAAGGTTGCACGCGTACCAATAAACAGCTGCAAAAAGAACTGGACCATAAGGAAAAAGCATTGGCTGAAACAGCGGTTTTGCTCATACTAAAAAAGCCGAATACGCGGACATGTCTCCCTGTGAAATTGTCCCTGCACTAGCGGATGAAGGCAGATTCATTGCATCGGAGTCGACATTCTACCGTGTGCTTCATGAGGAAAAGATGCAGAATTACCGTGGGTGCTCTGACGTACCATATCATTGACTGCTTGCCACATATGCAGCAATGGCTCCGAATCAAGTCTGGATGTGGGATATTACGTATCTCAACGGTCCGATCAGAGGACAGTTCTACTACCTTTACCTGTTTTCCGACCTCTATGACCGTGATATTGTCGGTTGGGAAGTCTGGGCCACAGAAGATACACAGCATGCCAGTGAATTAATCCGCCGAATCTGCTTAAAACACAACAGACTAACAACCCAGCCGCTCGTACTTCATTCTGACAATGGAACGCCTATGAAAGGAGCTACGATGCTGGAAACACTCTACAAGCTCGACATTACCTCATCGAATAGCCGCCCGCGCGTAAGCAATGATAACGCATATGCCGAAAGTATTTTCAAGACTTTGAAATACAGGCCGGAAATGGTTTTACATCACTTGAAGAAGCACGTAGATGGGTTGCAGGATTCGTTAGATGGTATAGATATGAACACCACCATTTCGGAATAAAATTTCTTCATCCCACAGATCTGCATGAAGGTCACGGGAAAGACATTCTTGCTAAACGTCATAATCTGTATGAACTTGTCAAAGATCGGCATCCGGAACGTTGGGATGGAAGAAACACCCGCGACTGGACACTACCGGAAGCAGTATACCTGAATCCGGCGCAGGCATCGGAAACGGAACTTGCAGTAAAAATAGTTTGAGTAGTCGTAATTCTGAACTGAGCTTAAGATTCATATTTTAAATTATAAATTCAGCCTAAATTTGGCTGAAATAGATAAACATACATCAAGGGGGTTACTGATAACTACCTTGACAACGAGCGGTAGCTTACTTTCAAGTTGACAAACACAGCGGTGTTAGATTTTTAGAAAACACATAGGCGGTTAACTATATGAAACGATGTATGGGAAGAATAATAGCACTTTTTGTCATTATGTTCATATGGCATAATTCTTTACAGGATGCTATGCATTTAGAGTATGCCAGTTTAGCAGTAGTTCATCTAATGCAGCCCCTATTAGCTACATTAGGAGTACGGTGTCTACGAGAGTGTTGGATGCGTTGCTTCGAAAGGTGGCTCATTTGTCGGAGTTTACGCTGTTAGGATTTGTCTTATGTACTTCATGTTCTTTCTTTAATGGCTTGAACGAAAAAAAAGTATGGGTGACGTTACTGATTGGATTATGTGTAGCAGTAATCGATGAACTGCTGCAGCGTTTCAGTCCCGGGAGGTCATGCCAGATCAGTGATATGCTGCTGGATTGGTGTGGTGTATGGATCGGGCTGGGAATGGCAGTAGGCGTGAGGAAGATAAGGGCGGTTTTAGGAAGAGATAAGAGCCGTTGTAAGAAAAAGCGGTTGTAATCCGTGTATGGTGTGAAGAGCGGCTGTAGGGAAAAATTATTAGTAGTTTTATGTGGTACTAAGCGAGTTGCGAGGCGGCTCGTATTTTTTTGTCGTATAATATTGTTCTAATAAAATCGTATGTTATAATAAAAGCATACTGATTAAATTAATATGAAATAATGCAATGAGACTATATGAAGGCTAAAAGGGGAGTGGTGAATATACTGATCGGATAGAGCCAGCGTTCCGGTGCGGCGTGAGCCGCATGACCGGAACTGTTGAGCCACTATCCCCAAAGTTATTCGCTTAAAGATTGATCCAATACATATACTTCACGCATTGAAATATCTTTTGATGGATCTGTACTTTCGATATTGATTTTATATGCATCGTGTACGATACGATCAAGGATGGCGTCGGCTTGTATATTCCGGTGCGGGGAAACCGTGGTTCCGGTGAAGCGGAAACCGCAAATCCGGAACCAGGAAACCACACCTTAGTCAATTAATATATCTACTCACTGATGTCTTGATTTAAACCATATATTTCCCGCATAGATGTATAACCTTGCGGAGAAGATGCTACGATGTTAATCTTGTAAGATTCATGTTTTATTCTATCCAGTATGGCCTCGGCTAAGGGGCTATCATCACCACCTAATTGATCATACCAACCATCTTGATGATATTGAGAACAGAAGATGGTTGAGGATTTTTTTCTCCTTCTGTGCAACAGTTCTAAGATATCCTGTTGTTCAGAGTCTTTCGGCTTCAAAAGCAGCCATTCATCAATGATAAGCAGAATAGGGTTAGCATATTTCATAAGTACTTTTTTATATGTGCCCTCACTCCGTGCCATCTCAAGGTCTATAAGAAGGTCGGGAAGGCGGATATATTTCGTTTTATAGCGTTGTTTGCAAGCTTCCATGCCAAATGCACACGCCATATACGTTTTGCCGCTTCCGGTTGCACCGGTTATGAAGATGGTATGGTGCTCATTGATGTACTCACAAGTACCAAGGCGCCTAATAATTTCTCGATTAAGCTTACGGCCTGAAGTATAGTTAATATCTTCAAGATAAGCTTCAGGTTGGTCAAATCCGGCATTTTTGATTAACCGTTTCAAGCTGTTGTTTTTACGGTTGCTATATTCAATACCTACCAACATTGCTATACGGTCTTCAAACGGTACCTCTTGCATTCTCGAGTCGGTTAACTGGTTGTGAAATGCGTCTGCCATGGATGTCATCCGCATTTCAATTAATTTGTCGATAGTACTTTGATTCGTCATCTTCTTTTACCTCCTGTAATAGTCTGCACCTCTTATAAGTGCATGTTTATTTCGTGTAGTAGTCAACGCTGTTTATAGCCTTCTTCATTCACCATATCGCCCTTGGCAGCTAAAATATTCTTTATGCTGTTGCAACTTGGATTTGTGGT
Source organism: Megasphaera paucivorans (assembly GCF_900103535.1). Lineage (GTDB taxonomy): Bacteria > Bacillota > Negativicutes > Veillonellales > Megasphaeraceae > Megasphaera_A > Megasphaera_A paucivorans. The sequence goes on from NZ_FNHQ01000013.1 coordinate 73,420, forward strand.
GTAACTTAACGCTTTTTTGCAGGCGTTTTCAAGCCTGTCTACGGAATATTTATCCGCAAGCTTTAAAAGCCCCCCATACAGCTACGATATGACTGTTGTTCTACACGAGCAGAGGTAAGAATTGCATTGACAACATGAAAGGTACTATCTCCCATGCGTTTAGCCCAATTGCGGAATCTGTCACCATTCCATTCAAGATATTTCTGATGATCCAGTGGCATATGTTCCGTAATAGTGCTATATTGCCCCTTGCGTCCGTATAATCTGCGGTGTGAGGCAATCCGTGTATGATTGTAAAAAATCTCTACAACGTTACTTGTTACCCTAACTTCAACCTTATGTTTAATATATTCGTGGGGAACTGAGTATAGCATCCCTTCGTAAGATATGTGATAATTAAACTGAACGGTGGCATGTTTCCATTCCGCCAGTTCATACGGGGTAGCAGGTAATGGAGCCAGCAATGGCAGTTCTTCGTGGAGGAAGATTTCGTACCGGCTGCCCTCTTTTTTTTGGAAGGGCCTATGGCGAAATTCTTCAAGTTTTTCTCGAATTGCTTGATTTAATTCAGCAAGTGAAAAAAAATTCCACCTCTCTTAATGCAGCAAGTATCCAAGTGGAAATTGTACCAACAGTACCTTCTGCATTCGGTTTATCCTTTGGCGCGCGTACCCTGGCGGGTATGATGGCTGTACCGTAATGTTCTGCCATTTCATGGTAAACCGTGTTGATCTGTTGGTCGAACCAATTTTTATTATGGATTACAGCTGTTTTACAATTATCCGGTACAATAATTTTAGTGACTCCCCCAAAGTACTTATACATATTCGTATGAGCGGCAATCCATGATTCCTGTTTTTGATTAATAAAGGCCTCTACATACGGATATTGACTATAGGTCATAACGCCAACAAATACGTAAGCAGTTATGATTTCACCCGTATCTGGGTCTATTATTCTGGCAGTATCTCCCGCCCAATCTACCTCAATTTGTTCGCCTGGTTTTCGGTTGATATGCATGGAGGCTCGCCGCTTAATTTCATCTTGCTGAATGTAATAACAGAACTGAGAATACATAAGCGGCACATCTCTGGACAAGCGACATGCTTCCAAATACTCTGTCCACAGGAGCTTTTTATTACCCCCGTTTCGGAGCAGTTCTTTGCGGATGTGTTCGTAATCCGGCATCCTTTTGGTTGAGACTTTAATGGCCTGGCTTGTACTTGGGAACAGCATTGAGAGTAAGGCTTCTTCGGTAAGTTTTTTTACTAGCGGCCATTTTAAATTCTGTTCTTTACTCGCTTTCAGCACTTTGCTTACCGTTTTCTTAGAAACACCGCAACTAGTTGCAATGTTTTCTTGTGAGATATTAAGGTTTGACAACCTTAATATCTCGCGATACTTGGTCATGATTATGACCTCCTTAACTGTATTTACGTTATTGCTAACGCATGACTACAATATAAAGAACAATTTAAACGGTTTCCAGCTCCGGAATACCGGTTTCCATTTGGCCGGAATGGCGGTTTCCATAGACCGGATTCATGGGGTATTTCACACCGGAATATTCAGCATTTTGGTTGACAATGCAGGATGACAGGAAGGAGTACTCCTGTGACGGCAGAGTGTATTGGTGTGATTACGAACAGGTTTATAAAAACACACATCACTTTTTTGTCCAGTAAAAAAAATAAAAACTAGACAAAAAGTGATGTTTTATTTATAATGAGGTAAAGGAGGTGTTTACGTTGATTGCTAATAAGGAAGTATTGTCATATATTAATATATTACCCGAAAAGAAGATTATTTTGGTGGAAAAGATTAGTCAAAAATTTTCTTCTGTTAGTACTGCCAATATATTGAAAATTTTGGAAAGGGCTTGTTTAAATAAAAAAATAGTTCGCATTAGTAAAGGAATGTATTATAAGCCGCGGAAAACTAGATTTGGCGTACTTCCTATCAGTGAGTCAGAGATTGTTGATTTTTTTGTGGGAGTTAATAATCAATATGGTATCCAGAGTGGATATTATTTGTTTAATAAATATAATTTGACAACTCAAGTTGCTAAGAAACACATCATTTATTCAAATGTAAGTATCAGGGATAAAGGAAAAATTAATAATACGGTTATTATTAAATTACCTTTACAATATCATCTTTCCATGGCAGAAACGTTTGAGTTCATAGAGATATTGGATCAATATCAACATATTGAGGATTTAAATTCCCAATCTTTTTTGCAGTATTGTGAATATGCTGTAAAAAAGTTTAATGAAAGACAATTTTATAAGATTTGTCAGTTTAAAAAATATAAAAAGAAGACAGTTGCTTTTTTGAAAACTATTTTAGATAGTTATCATGTTCCCAATGATCTTGGAAGGTATTTAAATAGCACGTCGCGATATAACATACCGGTTGTGGAGGGAATCAATGAAACTACATGAAGATGCGGAAAATTTTGAGGCATTATCACGATTAACCAGTGCTTATATTGGAATACCAGAAACAGCCGTTCGTCGGGATTATCTTATTATCATGATTTTGGAAAAATTGTCGAGAAGTGCCTATCGTGATCAATGTGTGTTTAAAGGAGGAACATCACTAAGTAAATGTTATCCGGAATCTATCAAACGTTTTTCTGAAGACATTGATTTAACGTATTTACCGGAGAAGGGAATGTCTGATAAAGAAATTAATCGGCAATTAAAAAAGATCGAGAGAATACTAACTTCTGGTTTGTGTAAAAAGAGTATTAGTGCAGAACGCAGCAATAGTGGTCCTATGTCAAGATTTAGTACAAAATAAAATGAGAAAAGTATCCTCGGTTTAACTTGCCATCAAGGTGTTTTTTTTTCTGACACTGCTGATACAAATTTTCATATTCGTCTGGCGACATGTAATCGCAGTGACTGTGAATCCGTAGCAAGCATTCCAGAGACAGAAACATGGCGTTTCCTTTTTCTGGGTGTAGCTGCCTTGTTGGAAACTTCACGATACATAGTTTCCGTTAATTTCCCAGAATGCCGATGGCTTTTTTTAGGACGTCTAGCGCATCTTCTGTATCGTGCAATTTTCGTTTCAGTGCTGCCATTTCTTTTGCTTCATCTGATGCATAATTACCAGAACCACGGCATGTAATGTCTCCCGTATCTCGTAATTCTTTTTGCCATCGGGACAAGGTTTGCTGGCTTATGCCGAGATTTTTGGCACAACCGACCAACCCCCGATCCCGGTGATCATGATAATATTGGACGGCATCCAGTTTAAATTGTTTATCAAAGTGCTTCGCCATTATAAGTTCCTCCCGTTTCTGATACTTCTATTGTATCATGGTTTCATTTATAGGATTTTCTCATTTTGGCTTGTACTATTTTTATGCTAGCACTAATGCATCTGATATTGTTGCTATGTGAGTATATGTATATGGCAGAATACTGGATGCTTTTTTGTTTTATTTGTGACGTATGGGGACTGTGGCGGTACAGCGAGTTTGGCTGAAAATATAAAATAGAGGATGGGATGTAATATATTTGTAATTATTATTACATACAGTATGGTATAATGTGTATACATTATATATGTTCCATGAGGGACGATAGCCGATACATTTTAATGGTGAAGGTTGTAGTGTAATGGAGGCGATGAACGTATGAAATGTACAACTATTCATTACATTAATTCTGCAATTAGTAAGAGCGTAAAGGATTTATTAGAACAGCATATTCCGGCTTTGGTTGAAACGTGCAGCGCAGCGCAGTGTTTTGCACGAATACTGGGGCCGGAGGAAATTACGTATCATGTACAGACGCGGGGCAGTGTTTTTGAAAATGATTTGATGGATACTGTGTTAGAGCCTGTTTTTCAAGAGGTGCAGCAAACAAGAAAGACGACTGTCCTTTTTCCGTATAGGACATATCCTCATCGCATCGCGGATCTGAATTTTGATCCCATTCAATATTTGGCTGTATTTCCGGTTCAGTATGCGGATACGTGGATCGGAAGCATCGGGATTGCTTTTTTTTCGGAGGGGATGGCATTAACGGCGGCGGAGATTTCGTTATTGGAGGAAGTCATTGCTATCTATGCGCGGCTCATTTGGGAGTGCAATTCGGTTTTTTTTTCTTTTCCGGAAACAGGGGTGTGGATTTATAATATTGAGACGGATGAATTGCTGTTAGGAGATAATTTGTATCGTATTTATGGTATTGATAGTGAATACAGTACGATTATACTTCCATTTTCGGAGTACATTGCACAATTTGTGTATTCTGATGAAAGAGAAAAAGTGCAGCGACTCAAAACGAACATGCTGCTGGAAGATATGAAGGCGGCGGAGGCACAGTACCGGATCGTCCGAAGTGATGGGACGATCCGGCATATATGGACGCAGGGGCTTTCTGTCCAACAGGTAGAGAATCATAAGGAGATTTATGGATTTTCTCGGGATATTACAGCACAAATAGAGATGGAAGAAGAGCGGAAACAGTATGAAAAGAAAATCGAACACATGGCGTATTATGATCATTTGACCCAATTGCCGAACCGGCGGTTTTTAGTGAAGTGGCTGCAACAGGAAATGAGTTTGGTAAAACAAGGAAAAACGTCGGGGATTATATTTTTTGTAGATACGGATAATTTGAAAGTAATTAATAATGCCTATGGATATCGGTATGGGGATCAGGTCATTGTATTGACGAGTCAGTGCATTGTGGATGTATTAGGACCGAAGGCGTTTGTTTCACGGATTAGCGGGGATGAATTTTTTGCGGTTTTACCGGGAATCTACACGCAGAATCAAGTACGGGATATTGCCGAGCGACTGCGTTGTGCATTACAAGAAAAAAAAGATATATTAGGTATTTCGCTTCGATTGACGGCAAGCATTGGAGTTGCGGAATATCCCAAGGATGGGGATACACCGGAAGAAATTTCTAAAAATGTAGATGATGCGATGCATGTGGCGAAAGCAGAAGGCAAAGGCCAATATAGAGTATATGGGCCGGAAATGAAAAAGGCGGCATTAAAAAAATAGAATTAATTAGCAGTTTATATGATGCCTTAGATAAGAATGAGTTTTTTTTAGTATTTCAGCCGCAGATTGCCCATCATTCTGTTGTTGGATTTGAAGCGCTGCTACGATGGAACAGTCCTGCCCATCCAGAAATTTCTCCTGTCCAATTTATCCCGCTTATTGGACAAGCCGGTCTGACAAATGTAGTAGGAAAGTGGATATTTGCCACGGCATGTCAATTTGCGCGTACACTTTTAGATTATGGCTGGAATGGATGTATTCATATTAATGTATCTCCCATACAATTGGCAATGGATGATTTTGTGGATATGATATTTCAGATCATACAGGAAACCGGAGTTCCCAGTACTAATATCGGCATTGAGATCACGGAAGATGCTTGCATGACCAGCTTTTTGTCTATGGAAAAAGTTGTTGATAAATTAGAACAAATTACGACCGCGGGCATACATTTAGCGATGGATGATTTTGGCACGGGATATTCTTCGTTGACGCTCTTGAATCAATTGCCTTTTGACACGATAAAAATAGATAAATCATTCATTGATAAAATAGGTACTACGTATAAGGAGGAACAGCTTGTCGCATCCATTATACAGATGGTGCATTTTTTAGATAAAAAAATAGTCGCAGAAGGTGTGGAAACGGAACAGCAATTGGCTTTTCTGCGGGATAAGCGATGTGATATTATTCAGGGATATTTGTATAGCAAACCGTTACGGGAAAAAGAAGCGATAGCCTTCTTGGCAAGAAGGCTATGATAGGAAAGGACAAGAGGCAATGGGAGGTACAGGGCCGGAGCGTATTATATGGAACAGAATTGTGAAATGATGCATTGCGTTATTCGATGTATAAAAACCTAAGTATGAGGTGGCAGGAAGCATGACAAAGAAAAACGGGCTGCAATTTATTTTTACTGCGGATTTTTTTTATCTGGATGATGAAAATCAAATATTTGATGATAAAACCGGCCAATGGAGGGACTTGTTTCGTCAGGATGCTGCCAAGGCCCTGTATCGATTGGGATTTGCCGAAGTAGGTGAAGAGGAAAGTCCTTCCTTTGTTTTTCTGCGTCATCTTGCCGCGGCATTTCTTGAACAACTGACACGCCTGCCGGAATTGGAACTTGTGCGCGGGCGGGCTGCGGTCAGTTTATCTGATGATCAGTGCAGGGCATTGCTGCAGACAGTGCCATATGCACTGGGGACGGAATATATAGACGCAGCTTGGCTGCGCCATGCTTTTCTTTGTCTGCAGCAGGAATTTTCCCGGGATATAGCCGAGTATCAAGGTACAGTATCCCTGTATTTGGCGGAACGAAGTCAGAATCTGCGTGTACCAGAGCGGATATTTTTCCATTTGGTGGAAAATCGACATGATGATGACTTTCCTTTTGCGTTCCTGGCGACGTATGCTACCCGCGATTCCAGCGACCGTGTGCGTCATATGCCGCTGCAGTTTGCCCTGACGGAATTCAAGGATCGGCGACAGACCTTGTTGACACTTCTTGCCTGTCTGGATAAAGCGGCGGAGGTATCCTCTTTGATCGCAGATTTTGTAAAATCTGGTGAGATGTTCCATCCCCTGCGGTTACGAGCCGATGAGGCGTATGATTTTTTGAAACATGTTGAAGATATTGAAGAAGCCGGAATTTTATGCCGTATCCCCAATTGGTGGAAACGGAGAGATACGGCTGTTTCGCTGACGGTTCAGCTAGGTGAGAAAAAAACGCCGATCCTTGGTTTTGATACGCTCCTATCTATGCAGCCAGGGTTGATGGTGAATGGTGAGATGTTGACGCAGCAGGAAATCAAGAAACTTCTGGCACAGACGGAAGGATTGGCTTTGCTTAAAGGGAAATGGGTGGAGGTCGACCATCAGAAGCTGCGGGAACTATTGACGGAGATGGATCAATACCAAGGTGAAGTATCGCTGCGGGAAGCACTGCGTTTGCAGTCCGGCATAGAAAAAAATGTGGCAGATCCTGATAACGGACCGCTGATTACAAACGGAAGTTGGCTGCAACGTTTCATCCGGCAGCTGCACAGTCCTGAAACCATTCGTATGATGAAGGTGCCGGCAACGGTGCATGCTGTTTTGCGACCGTATCAGGAAACCGGTTTTACATGGCTGCAGACAATGGGAAAACTTGGGTTTGGTATGTGCTTGGCAGATGACATGGGCTTGGGGAAAACGCTTCAAGTCCTTGCCTATCTGGAAACAATACGCCGGAAAGATAAGCAGGCTGCGGTCCTGTTGATCGTACCCGCATCCTTGTTGGGAAATTGGGAAAAAGAAATCGAAAGATTTACCCCCGATCTTTCGTTTACTATTTTGCATGGGCATACAGCCGCAACACTTACGGAGATGCTTGCAAAAAAACAAAAATTCCTGACGATCACGACGTATGGCATGGCTGCTCGTCTGCCTGTTTTGCAGCAGATGGCATGGACTTGCCTGATACTCGATGAAGCGCAGGCTATCAAAAATCCGGCGGCACAGCAGACAAAAACGATCAAGAAAATACAGGCAGTGCAGCGAATCGCGATGACAGGGACACCCATCGAAAATGACTTGACGAATCTTTGGTCGCTCTTTGACTTTCTGAATCAAGGACTGTTGGGAACGGCAGCTGAATTCAAGCGGTTTGCCGGAACATTGTCGGATCATCCTGAGGGATACGGCAGGCTAAAGCATATGGTGTCGCCATTTATTCTGCGCCGTTTGAAAACAGACAAGACGGTTATTCGAGATCTTCCTGAAAAATTGGAGCAGGTCGATTATATTCAGCTTACGAAAAAACAGGTCATTTTGTACCGCAAACAGGTCGCGGATCTGGAAGAAAAATTAAGCGGTACAGACGGTATGGAACGGCGAGGGTTGGTACTGGCTACTATTACTAAACTCAAACAGATTTGCAACCACCCGGATCAATTTCTGGGGCAGTCAGATTTTACGCCGACAGACAGCGGTAAATTTGAGATGCTGCGAGAGCTCTGTCAAACTATATCTGAAAAGCGCGAGCGTGTGCTTGTTTTTACACAGTATCGGGAAATAACGGAATATCTGGCGCACTATTTGGAGAAGGTTTTCGGTCGCACCGGGTTTGTTATTCACGGGGGGACACGTGTCAAAAAACGCACCGAGATAGTAGATGCTTTTAACGGCAGCGCATATGTTCCTTTTATGGTCTTATCGGTAAAGGCGGCAGGCACCGGGCTCAATTTGGCAGCCGCTAATCATGTTATTCACTTTGACCGGTGGTGGAATCCGGCTGTAGAAAATCAGGCAACGGATCGGGTGTACCGCATCGGACAAAAAAAGGATGTTATGGTTCACAAATTGGTTGCCGCGGGGACGATCGAAGAAAAAATCGATACGATCCTTTCTGGTAAGAATGAGTTGGCTGAGCACGTTCTGGGAAGAGGAACGGGGAAATGGATTACAGAACTGGATGACATGGAGTTGTTGAATATGATGCGGCTTACTTTCTAGGAGGCAGACCATGAGTAATTACTATAAAAATATGTATCCTTCTTATACGCAGCCTTCGGCGGAGGAACTGCGTCGAAAGGCGGAAACAAGTGTGATGAAAGCTGGCAAGTGCGGACAGAAATATGAGCCGGTCTGTGTGGCAGGAACTAAAATTTGTCAACGTTGGTGGGGCATTGCCTGGTGCCGTAATTTAGAACAGTATGCTGATTATACCAGCCGGATCGGCCGCGGAAAACGCTATGTCCGTGCCGGTGCCGTGCTGGATCTCAAAATAGAAGCCAGTCATATCCTAGCCAAGGTACAGGGAAGCCGGCAGCGTCCGTATCAGGTTGAAATTCGTATCAACCCGCTTACGGAAAAGGCTGCTAAGAAAATTCAGCAGCAATGTGTCAGAAAAATAAAAAGTCTGGAAGATTTGGCTGCCGGAGAATTTCCAGAAGAGCTGCAACATATTTTTACCGGTACCGATGGATTATTTCCTAAGCCATCGGATATCTTTTTTGATTGTTCCTGCCCAGATTGGGCCTATATGTGTAAGCATGTGGCGGCAGTTATGTATGCTGTTGGCGTTCGTCTTGATGAGAATCCTTTCTATTTTTTTAAACTGCGAGGTATTCATGTCGACGAATTTATCGATGCCGCTGTGGAAGATCGTATTGAAAGCATGTTGAAGCATGCTGCTAATAAAAGTTCGCGCATCATAGATCAAAAAGAAGTACATGATTTGTTTGGCGTTTTGTAACTTAATACCGCACCGCTATACTTTCAATAAGGAAGCAAGCGTTTTGGAAAAATCAGATACATTCCACAAACCGGCTACAATACAATTCATTACGTATACTAAAAAAATACATATTTTCAAAACTGGGTCATGGGACCGATCTTGATGTTTGGATTAGCCGTACTGTTTTTGAGCGATATGCCCGGATTTGCGGTGGGACTCATCATTATTGGGTTGGCCCGGTGTTTGGGATTGCCTCGGATCAAGCGTTTACCGCGGTTATCGGGCCTTTAGTAGAAGTTCCGGTCATGATTGCCTTGGTGAACGCGGTTTTATATATAAAACGAAAATATTATGCTTCCAGCAGTTAGGAGTTGAGTGTTCATGTCAGAAAAAATAAAAGTTGCCTTTATTTGTGTCCACAATTCCTGCCGCAGTCAGATTGCAGAGGCGCTGGGGAAATACTATGCCGCCGATGTATTTGAAAGTTATTCTGCAGGCACAGAAATAAAACCGCAAATCAATCAAGATGCCGTGCGGCTGGTAAAAGAGCTTTATGGTATTGATATGGAGAAAACACAACGATCAAAAGTATTGGGAGATATCCCGCCCGTGGATAGGGTCATTACCATGGGCTGTAATGTGGTATGCCCGTATCTTCCCTGCAAGTACCGCGAAAACTGGGAACTGGACGATCCCACCGGAAAAAGCGACGAAGAGTTTAAAGCGGTTATTTCTCTCATTGAGGATCATATTTTGCTCTTAAAAGAGAAGCTGAGTCGTTCATGAAATTCGTATAAAAATGGGTCAGTCTATTGCAGCTGATCTAATGATTTTTTAGAATAGCATAAAGAGAGCATTCCATTTAGATATTGGATTTTTTATATCTTGAATTGTAAAATGAAGTGCGACAAGTAATAAAAATAGCTCATAGAGCTGACCTCGTGTAAAATGAAGTTACCACACACCATTAAACGGAGGTTATCTTATGAGCTACCACCATTTTAGCATGTTTGACCGTGCGCGTATACAAGCACTTCATACTCTTGGTTATTCAACTAGACAAATTGCTATACAGACAGGACGACATCATTCGAGTATCGAACGGGAATTAGTTCGTAACACAACAAAAGATATCTATATAGCAGAGGAGGCTCATCAATGCTATAAAAAGCGAAGAATCCATTCCAAACCTCGTGGCAAGTATGATAAAACTATCGCGGCTATAGTGGAAGAAAAACTG
>NZ_FNHQ01000049.1 GCF_900103535.1 Megasphaera paucivorans
CGGCGCTGATAGGTAACGGTGCCGAATAGTCCTTGTATCGTACGGCGATCCCGTCGTTCAATCTGATACCCTTGGTGCTTGTACTGTTCCACCAATTCTGTATCCATCGTTTCTAACGCACACACCAGTGCCTCTGTGAAAACCCGCATAAACAGCTGCAATAATTTTGTTTCGCGTATGATCGCGGTATCGGATTCCTTTATTGTTTTGATAATTTCTGCTATAATATATTCCATGAGAAGACCTTCGGTTGTGATATATTTTGCTGGCTAGGCAATATATCTATTATCTAGGTCTTTTCTTTTTTTTGCAATATCTTACCGAGAACTATTTTACACTAAGGAAGACAAGACCGATTGTGTTTATTCATATACTTGTAAGCAAAATTGTATTTCTTATTATGTGAGATTATATGAGGAGAGATATCAAATGAAAATTACAAAAGCAGATATTTTTTTATTAGATGCAGGTGCACAAAAGAAAAGCAGACGTCCGGTATGTTGCCGTGTTTATACCGATGAAGGGATTTATGGTGATGGAGAAGCAGGAATTGCTTATGGAATTGGAGCTACAGGTGCTTTTGGATGTTTAGAAGATTTGTCACATATGATTATTGGGCAAAATCCGTTTGAAGTTGAAAAAATTTGGGAAAGTATGTTTCGGGATACTTTCTGGGGATTGAATGGTGGCGCGATTTTCTATGCAGCCATGAGTGCTATTGATATTGCGCTTATGGATATCAAAGGCAAGGCGTTACAGGTACCTATTTATGAACTGATCGGTGGGCGTCAAAATGACAAACTCCGTTGCTACGCTTCTCAGCTGCAATTTGGATGGACGAGTATGATGGGACCTTATGGTAGTACGGAAGATTATGTCAAAATTGTTCAGCATGCTATGTCGGAAGGATATACAGCTGTGAAGATTGATTTTGTTTCTTTTGATAAAAATGCACGCCCCACTACTTTAAAAGAGACAGAACGGTTTATTTCACCGGAATTATATGAAACGGTTGAAGAACGGATGAAGGCCATTCGTAAGGAATGCGGCAATATCGATTTGATCGTAGAGAATCACGATAGAACAAATGCGATTTCTGCTATTAAGATTGGTGAGTTGGTAGATAAATATCATTGTTATGCCTATGAAGAAACAACGGGACCACTTAATCATCGATTGCATCGACAGATACGAGATAAAGTTAGCACTCCTAAAGCTGAAGGTGAACGGGTCTTTACCAGATGGGGGTATGTTCCGTTTTTTGAAGAGGGTACTGTTCAGTTAGTACAAGCAGATGTGTGTAATTGCGGTGGTATTACTGAAACAAAGAAAGTTTGCGATATGGCGCATGTCTATGATTGCGGAGTACAGATTCATGTTGCAGGGGGGCCGATTTCTACAGCTGCTTCATTGCAGGTGGAAACGGCAATTCCGAATTTCTCGATTCATGAACATCACTTTAGGAGTACGCAGCATGATATTGCTGTATTGGGCAAATATGACTATCAACCGATCAATGGATTTTTTGAATGCCCGGATTTGCCGGGGCTTGGACAAGAATTGTCAGATTATGCTATTCAGACGGCATTAAAACATGTAACAGTTACAGACCATGTTGAAGCCGGCATCAATTCAACCAAGACGGATATGTACAAATAGTAAACGATGAGTATTTTGTGAAGCAAAAATTCTCCTGATTAGCATCATATAATGATAGGTTGCTATGGTGGATTTGGAAGTTGATCATGGCAGCCTGCCATTGTTTGTTACGATGTGTATTATTCATACCTTTCGGTGGATAATGCTTATTTTGAAATATTAATTCTTATATATAATATCAAGCAAGCTCATTCTCTGTTCTGATTTTAAATTAAGAAAGTGAGGCTGTGAAAAATGAGTGAGGTTTTAAATAATCATATGGCAAAACGAAGATTCTTTATTGTATTTTGTCTATTTATTGGTATTGCCATTGCATATGTAGATAGGGTTAACGTATCGCTTTTAGCTGCCAATGATCCATTTCTTATTGAAATGGGGATAAAAAGCCAGCCGGTGCAAATTGGGATGATGATGTCCATTTTTTTAATAGCATATGGTTTGGCCAATGTAATTTTAGGGCCGTTAGGAGATGTGATCGGTCCCAGAAAAATGATGACCATATGTGTGGCAGTCATGCTTGTATCAGTAATGGTGAGCAGTATTGCAACAATTTTTATGGTATTACTTATCGGCAGAGCTATTTTAGGTGTTGGTGAAGGCGCATATTATCCACAACAAAGTTTATTTATACGAAATTGGATACCCGTAAAGGAAAGAGGACTGGCCAATGGATTGTGGACTGTAGGACAAGGAGTGGCCCCCGCATTGTCCATGCCAATATTAGCATATATTATTTCACAATGGGGATGGAGAGCTAATTTTTATTGTTGTATTCTTCTGACCATTATTCCGTTGGCGTTATTTTGGTTTTGTACGACAGATCGACCGCGGCAAGATAAGCGTATGAGTCAAGCTGAATTAGATTATATTGAAGCTGGTATGGAAAAAACGGATAATGCTGTTGTTGAGCAGGAAAAACTCCCATTGCTTCAACGATGGAAGATTATGTCTGTTAATGCGCATTACTGGGTATTAGTAATTTGGTATATGTGTCTCCAATTTATGGGATGGGGGTTGGCGACATGGATGCCTGTATATTTAAAAATGGCAAAAGGTTTTTCATGGGCAGAAATGGGATGGATGGCATCCTTGCCTTTTGTTCTTAGTATATTTGCCAGGTTTGCAGGAGGGGTCCTGAGTGATAAAATCGGTCATTGTGCTCCTATATTGTTTGCGGCGATGTTAGTGGGAACAGTTTCTTTATATGGCTCTATTGTAATACCTGGGAAATACATTTCAGCTGTATGTTTAGCCTTGGGTTACGGTGGCGTTACGTTGGGAACTCCGGCGGCATGGACATTGTTACAGAGCGGGTTAGTTTCTTCTAAGGTTTTGTCGACTGCAGGCGGCGCTATGAATGGGATTGCAAATGGATTTTCAGCATTATCGCCGATTATTATAGGCTTTTTTATTAGTGCAATGGGTAATTATAATAGTGGAATATATTGTTTAATAGTTAGTGGGGTCATCGGCATAGCAACAGGTTCTATTTTAGTGTTAAAAAAATACTAATATTTTATATAGCGCAAGAATATTTCATTTTACAATGAATGCAGATGCAATGATTATTAAATCAAATGATAATGTAGGTATAGTTCTTCCGGAATAGTTTCTGGTTCTATTCTTTACTTCCTGAGTCTTGCAGCCAAATAAACGAAAAAGCTTTTCTAATCCAGCATGTTAAGCTAACTCTCATCAGGTAGGTCTAAAAATCTAACTGATGAGAGTATTTCATGTATACGGACTGGGGGAGCTTTTTTATTTGGTAAAGATGTGTTGTGTATTCAAGTATTATTGAAAATGTTAGAATCGGGCAAAATTGACAAATTTGAGTTGGACTAAAATTGCTACTTCCAGTCACATTAAAACAACCTGAATATTCTTGGCGATGAAATCGCAGTTTCGGAAGATTGGAAATCAAGTGTTCTGAATTGAAAATTATTGCATTTAACTCTATCGATGGTACTATTTCCATAAGAAGGCGGTATGGATTGAAAGTCTCTGAATTCAGTAGGAATTAATAACATCATGTTGTATCAGTTCACCTGATATTGTGCCTCAGTCCTGCTATAAAAGCGTGTCCGAGTCTCCGCGCAAGATGGTTCGACGGGATAAAATATACAATATTTTAAGTAGTGACTAAAAAACATTATTAGTAATTATATAATGCTGAATAGTCATGATTTAATTAATATATTGACAATTATAACTAAAAAATATATCATATTATATATGAAATCGTATACGATTAGAATAAAAAGTAAATAGGAGGAATACATAATGGTAAAAACTATCTTAAATGAAAAACCGACAAAACGAAGATTTCTTATTATTTTTTGTTTATTTATAGGTATTGCAATTGCATTTTTTGATAGAGTTAATGTATCCGTTTTAGCTGCAAATGATCCATTTCTTTTAGAAATGGGAATTAAAGGAGAACCAGTACAAATAGGCATGATGATGTCTGTTTTTTTAGCAGTTTATGGTATTGCCAATATATCTTTAGGAACTTTAGGAGATGTATTAGGACCAAGAATAATGATGACTATATGTGTTATTGGGATGTTGATATCAATAATATTTAGTGCAGTTGCTGCTACTTTTATGATGTTTATTATTGGAAGAATTATTTTGGGCATTAGTGAAGGTACGTATTACCCTCAACAAAATTTGTTCGTTAGAAATTGGATTCCTGTCCATGAAAGAGGCAGAGCTAATGCTTGTTGGTGTATAGGACAAGCGATAGGACCAGCAATAGCCATGCCATTGCTTATATATGTTATGTCTTATTTTGGATGGAGAGCCAATTTTTATTTGTGTGCTGTCCTTACATTAATTCCGCTATGCTTGTTTTGGTTTTGTACAACAGATCGACCGCAACAAAATAAAGGTGTTAATAAAGCAGAATTAACTTATATTGAAAAAGGAATGGAAACAACGCAAACAGTTCTTGCTGATAGCGAAAAAATTCCTTTGGTTCAAAGATGGAAATTAATGATTGCTAATTCCCATTATTGGGTTTTAGTAATTTGGTATGTGTGTTTACAATTTGTATATTGGGGTCTCATATCTTGGATACCAGCGTATTTAAAAGTGGCAAAGGGATTTTCGTGGGTTGAAATGGGTTGGATGGCTTCGTTACCGTTTATTGTTAGTATTTTTACTAAAATTTTAAATGGTTATATTAGTGATAAAATTGGTCGTTGTGCTCCATTATTATTTTCGGCAATGTTAGTAGGAACTATCTTTTTATATCTTACTGTCATAGTTCCTGGTAAATATCTTTCAGGTATTTGTTTAGCTGGTGCTGTTGGCTTTACAGTAATGGCGACTCCCATTGCATGGACATTAATGCAGGGATTAGTACCTAGCCGGGTATTGTCGACTGCATCTGGTACCATGAATGGTATAGCGACTGGTTTTTCGTCATTATCACCTATTATTATGGGATTTTTTATTGGTATTACAGGTAATTATAACAGTGGCATGTATTGCTTAATGGTAGGAGGCGTGATAGGTATGATTTCTGGCCTTTTCCTGATGTTGAAAAAATATTAGATTATAAGTGATTTAGGATATTTATTATGATTTTTATATGTTATACATAGCATATATACATATAAAATATAATTTTTTGAAAGAGAGATGTATATTCATGAAGATTACGAGTGTTGATATTATTGATGTGGCAAATGATTTTGCGTCTGCAACCAGCAAGTGGCGACCAGTTGTAGTTCGCATTAACACGAATGAAGGCATTTCAGGTTTTGGCGAAGTAGGCATGGCCTATGGAGTTGGGGCTTCGGCTGGTTTTGGAATGGCTAAAGATTTAGCTAGCATTATCATTGGAATGGACCCGTTACATAACGAAGAAATTTGGAATAAAATGCAGAAGAAAACTTTTTGGGGACAAGGTGGTGGTACTGTTGTAACTGCTGGTATGAGTGGTATTGATATTGCGTTGTGGGATATTAAAGGAAAGTATTTGAATACGCCAGTATATCAATTACTTGGTGGTAAAACACGTAGTAAAATTCGGGCATATGCTAGTCAATTACAATTCGGATGGGGACAAGGAAATAACAAATCCATGTTAGTACAGCCGGAAGAATATGCGGAAACAGCAGCTACTGCAGTTGCAGAGGGATATGATGCTATTAAAGTCGATGTTCTTGCTATGGATGAACATGCAAACTGGAATCAACGTAATTTAAATGGAGTTCTTTCTGATAATGTATTAAGGTTGGGATATAATCGTTTAAAGGCAGTTCGGGAAAGAGTCGGGAAAGATGTTGATGTTATTGTAGAAATGCACGCTTTTACTGATACAACAGCAGCTATTCAATTCGGAAAAATGATTGAAGAATTTGGGGTATATTATTATGAAGAACCGGTTATGCCTTTAAATCCTAAACAAATGAAAAAAGTAGCTGATCATGTTAACATACCGATTGCAGCCGGGGAACGTATTTATACACGGTGGGGTTATCGTCCATTTTTTGAAAATGGGTCAGTCGATGTTATTCAACCAGACATTTGTACTTGTGGAGGTATTACGGAAATAAAAAAAGTATGTGACATGGCACATACTTATGACGTAGCTGTTCAAATACATATCTGTGGAGGACCTATTTCGACAGCAGCAGCTTTACAAATGGAAGCAGCTATTCCTAATTTTCAAATACACGAAACTCATCGGTATGCACTTTTAGAAGCTAATACAAAATCGTGTAAATATAATTATCAACCGATTCATGGATATTATGAAGTACCTGATTTACCGGGTATTGGACAAGAATTGACAGAAGAAACAATAAAAGCGTCTATTGTTGAGACTGTTAAATAATACATACTCATAAGATAATTTTTGTATATTGTTTTTAAATAAGTAGCTGTAACGAAACCAAATAATACATTTGGTTTCGTTGCAGAATTAAAGAAGGTATGATTATGTCAAAGGTAAAAGTAGGGACTTTGTTTCCTGATTTTGAATTTACTAATGTATTTGCGAAAAATGGAACGTTCTATAAACGTGCTAAAAGTAAAAACACTGTTTTAATGTTTTTGCGATTTATAGGATGCCGTTTTACCCAATATGATATTATACAGATGCAAAAAATGTATGAACAATTTAACACTAAAAACGCACAGATATTCATTGTTGTACAATCCTCTCCTGAAACAGTTCAACAATACCATTTTGTAAACAATGAGGCAGTTACTATTATTTGTGATCCCAGTGAGGAACTTTACAAAAAAAATTCGGTATTGCCGATGCGGACAGATGAAGAAGTAGAAACTGCGGGTTATTTCACGAAGTTAGAACAGGTGGAAAAAATGAATCTTTCTAAAGGGGAAAAAGAAGGGAATCCTTTACAAAAACCTGCTGTATTTATAATTCGTGATGATAATATTGTTGTATATGCATACTATGGTAAAGATATAGCAGATACGCCATCCCCCAATAAACTTATAGCTGAACTGTAAATAATTATATATTGTATAAATTGAAAATCCCAATACATACTAAACTTTGTGAATTTTTAAGGAGAACATAGTAATGAATATTATAGATCAACTATTGGATGCTATTGTTATTCCTCCAATGATAAAAGTCAAACAATATTTTCCTCGGCCTAAAATTGATAATATTGATGATGCAGTCAGAAAAAAAATTATACAATCGCAGGTTTTTTCTCAAGTAAAACAGGGTCAGAGAATAGCTATAACTGCGGGTAGTCGGGGCATTGCTAACATGCCATTTGTTTTGAAAACTATTATAAGTTTAGTAAAACAAGCGGGTGGTGTTCCATTT
This sequence comes from Megasphaera paucivorans, assembly GCF_900103535.1. GTDB lineage: Bacteria > Bacillota > Negativicutes > Veillonellales > Megasphaeraceae > Megasphaera_A > Megasphaera_A paucivorans. Next base: position 7,475 of record NZ_FNHQ01000049.1, read on the forward strand.
TTGGTTCCTGCTATGGGAAGTCATGGTGGAGCAACAGCACAGGGACAAATAGATGTATTGGCTAGTCGGGGAATTACCGAGGAGACTATGGGGGCACCTATTTATTCAGATATCGAACCTGTGAAGATTGGTGTATCTCAATACGGGTTTCCTGTGTATTTTGATAAAAATGCATGGGAAGCTGATTGGACTATTGTTGTGAATCGTATTAAACCGCATACAAATTTTCATGGCCTTGTTGAAAGTGGATTACAAAAGATGATTGTCATTGGACTTGGGAAACAAAAGGGAGCCGATATTTGTCATAGTCAAGGTTTTGATTCGATGGCTAAGAATATTCTTGATATTGCAAATGTAGCTTTAACTAAAGCTAATATTTTATGTGGTGTTGCATTGTTGGAAAATGCATATCATGAAACTTGTGAAGTTGATGTAGTACCGACAAATAAAATACAAGAACAAGAACCCAAATTGTTAATTAAAGCAAAATCCTTATGTTCTCAATTATATTTTAAATCGTTTGATGTGATGATTGTTGATGAAATTGGGAAAAATATTAGTGGAACAGGTTTTGACCCTAATATATTGGGTAGAATATTTCCTTATAAAATTGAGGGATTGCCAGAATTTAAACGAATGGCAATTTTAGATATTACAAATGAATCTCATGGTGGAGCAAATGGTTTAGGATTAAGTGATTATACGACGGAACGGGCATTTCATAAATTCAGCCCTGAACAAACATATGCTAATTCTTTAACGACTACGGTAACTCATACATCTAAGATTCCTATCGTGCTTAAAAATGATAAACAGGCTATACAGGCATGTATTAAATGCAGCAATAGAATGGATAAAGAAAATATTACAATAGTTAGAATTAAAAATACATTATGTATGAACGAATTGGAAATTTCTGCAAACCTTATTTCAGAAATCGAACAAAACAAGAATTTGGAAGTTATTGGTCAACCATATAAATGGACTTTTGATCAAGATGGGAATTTAAGGAAGCATTGAGGAAAAGATGGGAAGGTATAAGTTGCTACATTTTATGTAATATAATCAACATAGTGTATACCTATTAACTAAAGCGAAATGGTAAAATCAACATGAGGTATATGATATGTTAAAATCTGAGGAAGTTATGCTTATGCATGGTCAAATTCATTATCATACACAGATAAAAGTTATAACAAATCGCTTAGCAAAGATCGGCGGCCATGTTGAGTCTATTAAACATATGGTAGAAGATGGCCGTGATTGCAGTGAGATATTGATACAACTTTCCGCTGTTAATTCGGCAATTATAAGTGTTGGTAAAGTTGTGCTTAAAGATCATATGGATCATTGTATTGTTGATGCTGTTCATAAAAATGATATAAAAGCTATTGATCGTTTAAACAGAGCGTTGGATATGTTTATACGATAATACGGTGAATCGAAACAAAATATATAAATTTTTACGAAATTTATTATACGAGGAGATATGCAATGAAAACTATCAAAATTCCTTATTATCACTCAACTATGAATCTTCATGTAGACGATAAAAATCTTAAAGCTGTAATAACAGCAAAGATACATCAATACGATCCAGGTAAGAGCGAAAAACAAATTATACAAGATGCATTAGAACATCCTATTGGTACGCCTCGTCTCTGTACACTAGCTAAAGGTAAAAAGAAAATTGTAGTAGTTACTAGTGATCATACTCGAGCAGTTCCGAGTAAGATTACATTGCCAATTTTATTATCGGAAATACGTGCCGGTAATCCAAATGCAGATATTACAATTTTGATTGCCACTGGTTTACATCGTGCTACAACGAAAGAAGAGCAACGGATAATGTTTGGTGATGACATTGTGAAATGTGAGAAAATTGCTATTAACAATGCTTTTATACCAGAACAATTTATACATTTATGCACGCTTCCTTCGGGGGCGGATTTCAGCGTAAATAGACTTGCAGCAGAATGTGATCTTTTAGTGACCGAGGGTTTTATTGAACCACATTTTTTTGCAGGATTTTCGGGAGGCCGAAAAAGTATTTTACCGGGAATTTGTTCACAGGTGACTATTAATGAAAATCACAGTTATAAAGCAATAGCAAGTCCTTATGCAAATACAGGTATTTTGGAACATAATCCTATACATGAAGACATGGTTTATGCTGCTCGTAAGGTCAATGTGCAGTTTATATTTAATGTAGCTTTAAACGGTGACAAGAAAGTAATTGCCGCTTGGTCTGGCGATTTGGAAAAAGCTCATGCAAAGGGAGTAGCTTTTATTCGACAGTGGTCTCAGTGCCAAAGTGTTATTGGTGATATTGTTGTTACAAGTAACGGAGGATATCCATTAGATCAAAATCTCTATCAAAGTCCAAAAGCAGTGGCTACGGCAGAAGCGTGTGCTGGGGAAAACGGTGTAATTATTATGTGTTGTAGTTGCGTTGATGGAATGGGGGGGACAAATTTTGCTAAATTAATTACCAAAGGTACTGTGAATGAAATAGATCAATATCTTTCAAAAATTCCACCTAATGAGACAATTCCTGAACAGTGGTGTCCGCAGATTTATGCTCGTATCCTAAAAAAACATCCAGTTATTTTAGTTACTACTTTTCTCCCTCATGAGGAAGTACGTAAAGCCAACATGATTCCAGCTGCAACCTTAGATGAAGCATTAGCAATTGCATATCGTATTAAAGGTACTGAGGCTAGTGTAGTGGTTATTCCGGATGGCGTAAGTGTTTTGGCAATAAAGCAATAGTCTGATAATTTTAATAATGATAGAATAAAAGAGAGGAGAGATAATAATGGTATTGAAGTTGGCGCTTAAAGTTAATAATAAGGATAATGTAGCTACTGTTTTTGCAAACGATATTATTAATGGAACGGAAGTAGAAATTAGAGATCAAGTAGGGAAAATAGAACGAATGCACGTTATAGGAAATGTACCTTATGGACATAAAATTGCTGTGAAAGATATTCATAAAGGAGAACATATTATCAAATATGGTGAAGAAATTGGTGTTGCTACAGCTGAAATTCTGCAAGGTGAATACGTACATATACATAATTTAGATAGTATGCGTGGACGCGGAGACTTAGACTAGTTCTGCTTACATAAGAAAAACGAGCAGCTAAGCTGGTGGATCATTATTTTATTATTTTTACATTATATTTGCCAAGTAGATACTAATTTATACGAGGAGATGGTAATTAATGGATTTCATGGGATATGTTAGATCTGATGGAAAAGTGGGAGCTAGAAATTATGTGGCAGTAGTTCCTAGTGTTACATGTGCGAATGACGTGGCACAAGCTATTTGTAGACAAGTACAAGGAACAGTTACTTATCTTCATCATCAAGGATGTTGTCAGATGCCTCCTGATTTGGAGCGAGTTACTGATACGTTAATTAGTCTTGGATGCAGCCCTAATGTAGCGGCTGTCCTTATTGTGAGCCTTGGTTGTGAAGGAACGGATCATGAACGTATGTATTCTGAATTATGTGCTACAGGAAAACATATAGAAATTATTCATATTCAAGAACTTGGCGGTGTTTCTAATGCTATTCAACAAGGCACAGATATTGCACGTCGCTTAATGATCGAGGTATCAGGGCTACAACGTGAACCAGTCAATATTTCCAATGTGGTAATGTCTATTAAATGTGGAGCCTCTGATACAACTAGTGGAATGGCATCTAATTGTGTCATTGGTTATATAGCTGATAAAATGGTAGATTTAGGTGCTACTGTAATTTTTGGGGAAACAACAGAATTTATAGGAGGGGAACATTTATTAGCTCGGCGAGCTGTGAATTCGGAAGTCGGGGAAAAAATTTTCCAAATAGTCAATGCCATGGAAACACGTGCTAAAAGTATAGGATGTGACATGCGTAAAGGGCAGCCGACTCCAGGTAATATAGCTGGTGGACTTTCTAGTATTGAGGAAAAAAGTTTAGGTGCTATTATGAAGAGCGGTACTCGTCCCATTCAGGGTGTTATGGAATACCCTGAACATGTTACTACTCAAAAAAGCTTATGGATCAAAGATACTCCTGGTCGGGAACCAGAAATTCTTACGGGTATGGCTGCGACCGGTGCACAATGTATGCTGTTTTCTACAGGAAGAGGAGCTCCGCAAGGTTTTCCCAGCATGCCTGTTATAAAAATATGTGGTAATCCTAATACGTATCAGCGAATGGAAAATGATATGGATTTAAATGCCGGATGCATTATCACTGGTGAAAAAACCATTGAAGAAGTAGGCGAAGAAGCATTTGTTAAAATGTTACATGTACTGAATGGGGAAATGACTAAAAATGAAGCCATTCAGTATTTTAGTGCAATTGATATTCATTGTTTAGGTCCTGTGATATAAGATAGAATCGTCAGTTTTATGAAAATTATCTCACTTTATGTCAAACGTGGGGTATTTTTTCTTTTTGAAAGTAATTTTTATAGTGCTTTCCGGTAATTTTATTGTATTATCAATAATTAATACTAACTTCATCAAATGATTAACACTTGACTTCTAGCGTAGACTTTACAGTACTATGTAAGCGCTCATTTACTGGTTTTCCAAATCTCCTATGAAATATGGTAATTGTTATGAAATTGACTATTTCTTTTGTGTTGCAGTACTCTTATGACTAAAAGTAATGGACAAGTATGTTTGACCAATTACCCAAAGACCTACATATGATTAAGTTTCCAGTTTATTTAATACATGTTATTTTTCTTAGGAAAAACGCTAAAAAAAGAGAATTAATAGGAGTAAACAATTATATCATTATGTGGTACAATAAACACATACGTATTAGCTACTCCTGTTACAATTTTTAATTTACACATACATAACTATTATAGTTACATCGGCGAATGTACATGAGATTGTGAAAATATCTTACTTGATCTGGTCCGATGACTGAAGCATGTATGGAAACTTTTGTTTAGTGGACTGAGGAAATGAGCTGATCTGGATATAAAATAACGAGATTTCAAGTTACTAATACACTAGGAGAAAATGATTTCTATGGAAAACGCAAGAATTAGTAAAAAAAAAATAGCATATGAGTATATTCGAGTAAATATTTTTGATGGTACATTTGGCCCGGGATATCGACTTGTTATTGATCAAATAAAAAAAAAATTACATTTAAGTAGTATTCCTGTACGAGAAGCAATTCAACAACTGGAAGCTGAAAATCTTGTTCAAATTATTCCTTATAGTGGAGCTGTAGTTAAATTAGTTGATAAAAGTGAATACACAGAAATACAAACAATGCTTGCTATTTTAGATGGAGCAGCTACTGCTATGGCTTCGAAGAATCTAAAGGATGAAGATATTGAACAGCTTGAAGTAATTAATAATCTCATGGTTACAGCTATTAATGAACTTAGTCTTGAAGAATTTGGTAAGTTAAATATGAAATTTCATAAAACAATTTATGGATATTGTGGAAATTCTCATTTAAAAACAATATTAGATCAATTATGGGAAAATTTGCTTCGGGTGAGAAATTCCATTTATACTTTTGTGCCTTGTAGAGGTACGGAATCTATTGCCGAACATAAGCAAATCATTAAGATGTTGAAAAAACATGAAGATCCTAGAAAAATTGAATTGTTTTGCCGGAAACATAAATTAGAGATGTTGAAAGCAGTACAAAATGTAATAGAAAACAAGGGCATATAATAAAACCTTTTACTAACATGTGGAAGTATTTTTGCCAAGATTAAATATAACAAATGAGGCGGTATTGCAGTCTTATCCTTCATTCTTGTTTATGTTGCAAGAGGTAGTGGCGGAATACGAAGTTAATATGGGGAAAAGAATATAAACTTGCTGAACAGTGCTACTCCCAAGAAAATATAGCTGTGTTAGTGGTGCAAAATAGTAATAACATACGAGTTAGCGGCGATGTCGTTGGCTTGTTTCAATATAACAACCAAGGCATGCCACTGTCAAATTTGGCATACGGCCTGCAAAATAAACTGCGGGTTGTGTATGTATCTTGCTCTAATCAGGTCGTTGCCCGTTCATCTTTTGGTAATATCCCTCATCGCTAAATACAACATTTTGAGCAGATTGTTTTCTTGTCGGATTTTTTGTTGTTACTTCAGAACCATTGTTGGTAAATCCAGAAAACGGTGATATGTCAGAGGATAAATTATGATTTTTTTTCTTTTAATTAAAAATTTGGCTTGATGTTAAATGTTGTGGCAACTTCATAGTGGTATGTTTTTCAGGGGAACATTCAAATGGGATGTTCCCTTGAATTGTAAGCGAACCTATGTGACGCTTACCTTGAATTTGTCTTGAAGTCCCGGAAATTTATATCTATATTCATCATTCATCTTGAAATGCTTTCTTGGTTTTGGACAAGAAGAAAATGTCCGTTTAAAATCTTTCGAGGAGAACTTCTTTGTGAAATGCAGCGGAGTATTAAATATGCATTAGAGCATAATCTAGACATTTACAAGGCAGCCGTGCAGATAGAGTACAATTAAGTTCGCAAAAGTAAAAAAAGGAAAAAGCCATCAAAACTCCGAAAAGGTAAGTAGCGA